>NZ_DATCSP010000063.1:0-6319 GCF_036568385.1 Sulfurovum sp.
ATAGATACCATTGAAGAGGCCAAGGCCCTTCTTTGGGAAGAACTCCCCTCTCCTCTGCCCGCGACCATCAAGGCGCTAGAGCTTTCACTTGAAGCTCATCAGGGCCAAACGAGAAAAAGTGGAGAGCCCTACATTGTTCACCCCATACTGGTTGCAGCGATCACGGCAAAGATCTCTAATGATGAAATGATGGTGCAGGCTGCACTTTTACATGATGTAGTGGAAGATACAAGTGCTACGATCGAAGAGCTGGAACGTGAATTCGGGGATGACGTCGCACATATGGTCGAAGGGCTGACCAAGATCGTCGAGATACGTGATGAAGAACTGGTCCCCTCCGGCTCAGACGAAAGGCTTATCAATTCGGCACTGACATTCCGAAAAATGCTTATCGCTTCGATCAAGGATGTGCGTGTGCTGGTCATTAAACTGTGTGACCGGCTGCACAATATGCTTACGCTGGATGCACTGAGTGCAGAGAAACAGAAACGTATTGCTGAAGAGACCATGGTCGTCTATGTTCCCATTGCACACAGGCTGGGTATCTCAAGGCTCAAGAATCATCTGGAAGATCTGAGCTTTTACTATATCTATCCCGAAGACTATCAAAAAATAGATATCTACATTAAAACCAATGCACAAAATCTAAAGATCAAGCTCAATACTTTCATACAAAAGATAAAAGAGATGATGGATAAAGATGGGTTTAAAGAGGGCGAGTATGAAATTATCGGAAGGGTAAAGCACTACTACTCTATCTATCTCAAGATGCACCGCAAAGGGGTAAGTATAGAAGAGGTACTCGATCTGCTGGCGGTCCGTGTGATCGTAAAAGAGCCTATTGATTGTTACAGGGTGCTCGGGCTGATGCATTTACAGTTCACCCCTCTGATTTCCAGATTTAAAGACTATATCGCGGTACCCAAGGAGAATGGATATAAAACGATTCATACCACCCTGTTCGATGAAGAGGGGATCGTAGAAGCACAGATACGGACCAGAGAGATGCACAGACTGGCAGAGTACGGGGTTGCTGCACACTGGAAATATAAGGACGGAGACAACAGTGTCAACCTGGAGTGGCTGGAGAGTCTGCATTATCAGAATGAATCGATCGAAGAGTTCTATGAATTGGCAAAATCGGATCTATTTTCTGAAGATATCACGGTCTTTTCGCCCAAAGGGGATTATTTCACGCTGCCTAAAGGGTCTGTCGCACTTGATTTTGCCTATGCGATCCACTCAGAAGTAGGCATCAATGCAACAGAAGCACTGGTGAACAAACAGAAGGCATCACTCTTGACCATTTTGAAGAACGGGGATATAGTGAAGATCGTGAAAGACAATAAACCGCACCTTCACTGCTCCTGGATCGATACGGTAAAGACATCAAAGGCCAAGGAGGGGATCAGAAGTTCCTGCAGGGCAAGGATCAAAGAGTCAGATACCTTGAGCGCCTACAATATTCTGGGTACGCTCTTCTCACAGGAGAGTATGGCAATGAAAGATCTGCTGGAACAGATGGACCACGCCGATGCTGTCTATAAAATACCGGTTCAGCTGGATTATTACAAAGAGACCATCCATAAGGTCGCAGACTATATGGGTACGAAAGAAGTACGTTTTTGGGAACTCCTGAAGAAAGGGTATAAAAAACCTTATATCAAAGCACTGGAGCACTTTACATTCTTTACCAACAAGCCAATAGACGGCGTAGAGTTTGATTACTGCTGCCATCCCAAGGTCGGCGACCAGATCGTTGCATTTTATAAGGGGAGTAAAGCTATTATACACCACAAATTGTGCAAGAAAGCCTATGAGAAGATCTTAGCGGGTGAACCGATGATCTATGTGAGTTGGAGCGGTTCCAGACTCTCGAGGTACAGACTCACGATAAGTCTTCAGAACCGAAAAGGTATCTTGGCGGATCTGCTGGCAAAACTTTCGACGCTCGATCTCAATATTTTGAGTATAGAACTGGGGATTCGAAATTCGGAACAGGCAGAATTCTGTCAAATAGAAGTAGAGAGCAGCGAGCCTAAGAAGCACGTGCTTGCAGAAAAAATTTCACAACAATTTAAACTCATAGAGATCATAAGTTTAGAAGACGCATATAACAAATAAATAGAGGAAACTGAGTATGGTAGAAAGAGCATTGGAAGAGATACGCAGAGGTACTGCAGAGATCATAGATATGGAACGTATTGAGAAGTTGGTTTCAAAATATTATGAGGACGGTACTACCTATACGGTCAAAGCAGGTTTTGACCCTACGGGGGCGGACCTTCATCTGGGGCATACGGTACTTCTTCAAAAGCTTAGAGTCTTTCAAAACCATGGGGCCAGAGTACAGCTTCTGATCGGTGATTTTACAGCAACGATCGGTGATCCCACAGGCAAGAGCGAAACAAGAAAAATTCTGGACAATGATACGATCATGGCCAATGCAAAAACGTACCAGGAGCAGGTGTTCAACATTCTGGACGAAGATAAGACGGATGTCGTATTCAACTCGACCTGGCTCAATAGACTGGGTGCTGCCGGGATGGTCGCATTGACCACCACCTTCAGTGTGGCTCGTATGCTGGAGCGTGATGATTTTACAAAACGTTTTAAAAATGAACAGAGTATCTCTATTTCAGAATTTTTATATCCGCTGCTGCAGGGATATGATTCTGTCGAACTCAAAAGCGATATCGAGATCGGCGGAACCGATCAGAAGTTCAACCTTTTGATGGGAAGACACCTTCAGCGAGTTTATAATACAGGCAAGGAGCAGGCAGTACTGATGATGCCTATCCTGGAAGGGCTTGACGGGGTACAGAAAATGAGCAAGTCCCTGAACAACTATATCGGGATCACGGAAGAACCTAACGATATCTATGCCAAGACACTTTCGGTCTCAGATGAACTGATGTGGCGTTATTATGAACTTTTGAGCGAAAGATCCCTGCAAGAGATCGCGGCGATGAAAGAGGATGTAGAAAAAGGTACACTGCATCCAAAAATAGCAAAAGAAAATTTGGCGCTTGAACTCGTTACAAGGTTTTATAATAAAGAGTTGGCTACACTAGCTAAAGAAGAGTTTGACAACGTTTTCAAGTCAAACCAGCTTCCAACAGATATGAATGAAGTAGAAGTAGAAGAGGGTATATGGATATGCAAGGCCTTGGTCGATGCAGGGATAGAACCTTCTACTTCCCAGGCGAGAAGAGACATTAAACAAAATGCGGTCAGTGTCAATCAGGAAAAGATCTCTGATGACAAGTTGAATCTTGCAGCCGGTGAATATATCTTACAGGTAGGGAAACGTAAATTTGCGAAAGTGAAGGTAGGATAATGCCATTTAAATCTTTTAAAATTGGAAAATATACCATCGAAAAACCGATCATTCAGGGTGGTATGGGTGTTGGTATATCTTGGGACCAGTTGGCAGGCAATGTTTCAAAAGAGGGTGGCCTGGGTGTTATCTCTGCCGTGGGAACCGGTGTCTATAAGAACAGAAAATTCCTTCATGACAAAGAGATGGTAGGAAAAGAGCACAGACCGTATGAAGCGATCAATTTTTACTCTTACCCTGCACTGAAGAAAATTTTTGAAAATGCAAGAAAGATATGCGGAGACAAGCCTTTGGCAGCCAATGTGCTTTATGCGCAAAGCGAGTACAACCGTGTGGTACAGGATGCCTGTAAGGCAGGAGCCAATATCATCATCACCGGTGCCGGACTGCCGCTGACGATGCCGGAAGCTACCAAAGATTATCCGGATGTGGCCTTGGTGCCTATCGTCTCTACGGCCAAAGCATTGAGGATTTTATGCCGCCGTTGGAAAAAGACACATGACAGACTGCCTGATGCTATCATTGTCGAAGGACCGCTCAGCGGAGGGCACCAGGGCTTTAAATATGAAGAGTGCTTCATGCCTGAAAATCAGTTGGAAGCGATACTGCCTCCTGTGGTAGAGGAGGCGAAGAACTGGGGTTCCATGCCTGTGATCGCCGCGGGTGGTATATGGGACCATGATGATATTGTGAGAATGATGGAACTGGGCGCGGATGCGGTACAAATGGGTACACGTTTCATAGGTACCGTAGAGTGTGATACCAGTCAGGTGATGAAAGATATTATTCTCCATGCCAAAAAAGAGGATATCAAACTCTTTAAATCTCCGGTAGGATATCCTGCACGCGGAGTAAAAACACAGCTGCATGAAGATATAGAAAAAGGTACGGCACCAAAAGTGGCATGTATCTCAAACTGTGTGGCGCCGTGCCATCGCGGTGAAGAAGCGAAGATCGTAGGGTACTGTATTGCAGACAGGCTTACGGATGCGTATGACGGAATCAAAGAGACGGGACTTTTCTTTACCGGGGCGAACGGGTATCGTCTTACGGAGATCATTACGGTCAAAGAGCTTATGGACAAATTGATGTATGGAGAAGATTACAAAGATCATGCCAATAATGAGTAGGCTATCTCTTTTAATGCTGCTGCTGAGTACACTACTTTTTCCCAGCGTTACTCAGATAGAAAAGGCACTGGTGAAAAAAGGGGAGCTCCGTCTTTTCTTTTCGAAGCCCTTCGATAAGAGGCATGTCACACATTTTACGCTGAACAATCCCCATAGAGAGATCTATGACTTTCAAAATACACGTATCGCACACAGTCGTGTACCGCTGGGTTTGGGACCACACGTGCGTTTGGCCCAGAACACGCCCAATACGGTCCGCGTGGTGATCACAGGTTATAAATCTACCAAACCGATCGCTTACCAGCCATTTTTTTCAAATAACAGCTATCACATTTCACTGCCCAAAGACAGCAGTCTGTTGCCTGCCGAACGGTACCAAAAACCTGAAACAGTGATACAACGCGCCAAACCGGTACGATCGAAAAAACATGATCTTATTGTGATAGATGCAGGGCATGGTGGTCATGACACCGGTGCAATAGGCGGCGGGAAAAGAGAGAAAGACTTGGTGCTTCAAATTGCCAAGAGACTGGAGAAACAACTTAAAAAGCGCGGCTATCCTGTACATATGACACGAAAGGATGACCGTTTTTTAAAGCTTCCGCAGCGTACAAAGATCGCAGACACAAAAAATGCTGTGGCATTCATCTCTGTTCATGCGAATTCTGTACCTAAAAGAAAACAGAATAAGGTACATGGTGTGGAAACCTTTTTCCTGCAAAACACAAGGGATGCAAGGTCTCAGCGTATTGCAGAGAGAGAAAACAAATCTGTACTGAAAGGGATGACCCAATTGAGCCGTAATGTGGTCCTTGATTCCGTGCTTTCAGGCCCGAAGATCGTTGAGTCCAATAAGCTGGCCATAGCGGTACAGAGCAGGATGATGACGAACCTGCATACAAGATACAAAGGTGTGAAAGACGGTGGGGTGAGGCATGCACCATTCTGGGTGCTCGTTGGGGCAAGCAGGCCCTCCATACTGGTGGAAGTAGGGTATATATCCCATCCCACAGAGCGAAAAAGACTTTTTATGCCGCGTTACCAGGAACTTATCGTGAAGGGTATCGCTGAAGGTGTAGATATGTATCTAGAGAACCGAAAAAGAGAAATTGATCTATGATCAAAAAATATATGCAGGGTAAAATAGGATCAAAAATGAGAAGAATACTGTGGGGGTTAGGTGCTTTGCTTGTCGTGGTAGGATGTGGCGGCCCGACTGTTGACAGGTCAGACAGTCTTGTGGTGATCGATGCGGGACACGGAGGATGTGATGCCGGTGCATCGTGCGACAGCAAGCTGGAGAAAGATCTGGTACTCCAGATCACCCAAAAGCTAAAAAATGCGTTCAGAAGTGAAGGGTACAGGGTACATCTTACACGCGGTGATGACAGATTCCTGACATTGGGACAACGTACAAGAATCGCAGACAAGAAAGATGCCAAGGTGTTCATCTCCATCCATGCGAATGCCATAGGGGATAAAAGCCGCTTTGATGTAGTCGAGGGGGTAGAGACCTACTATTTACAGAAAACGAGAGATGAAAAATCCCAACGTATCGCTGCAAGGGAAAATGCCTCTGTACTAATGGGAACAGACAAGCTGAGCCAAGATGTGATCATCGATGCCGTATTGAACGGTCCCAAGATCATACAGTCGCATAAACTTGCGATCGATGTACAGCAGCATATGATAAAACATTTAAACGGTACATACAGTGGTGTAAAAGACGGCGGGGTCAGGCCGGCACCGTTCTATGTCCTTGTAGGGGCCAGCAGACCCTCCATTCTGGTAGAAGTGGGGTACATCACCAACCCCAAAGAGCGAAAAAGACTCTTTACATCAGACTATC
>NZ_DATCSP010000064.1:0-58748 GCF_036568385.1 Sulfurovum sp.
CAGTGTATTCCCCACTGTCGCAACACTCCACAATAACAGCAGTGAATGGTTCTGGGATACATCATACACAAGCAGTGCTTCGCTGCCCATGGGCAGAAGCGTCGCGGAGAGGAAGGCGACCGTAAAGAGGGTGAGATAGACCATTAAAGCGTCTTAAAGTGCATTGCACCCTCTTCCATGACACCTACCATGCCCTGGCATGCCAGCGAGGGGAGAGAGATGTATTTACCCAGCGTTTTACACTGATGGAAGTGGCCTTCTATCACCATATCTGCATCC
The DNA here is from genome assembly GCF_036568385.1 of Sulfurovum sp. Classification (GTDB taxonomy): domain Bacteria; phylum Campylobacterota; class Campylobacteria; order Campylobacterales; family Sulfurovaceae; genus Sulfurovum. The sequence continues at coordinate 280 of NZ_DATCSP010000064.1, forward strand.
CTATAGTTTTCCAGTATCTCTTCTACCCTTTTTTCAAAGCCGTGAAAGGTGAAGCAGATATGTTTTTGTGACAGTTTCTTCATACGGTGATCGATAATGGCTTTTTCGAAAGGTTTGAGCAGTGTCAGTGTCGTTTTGTTCCGAAGGAGCTTGCAGTAGAGATCGTAACCGAAACCTGTTGCATACTTGTCACCGTGCGAAATAGCCACTTTTGTCTTATCTGCCCGGAACATCACAGGCTGCTGCTCCCTGCTGTATACCTGTATATCAGGGAACAGCTCTTCCAAACAAAAATCGTGGTTTCCTTCAAAGTAGTGGATCTCCAGTTTTTTTGAAAGTCTTTGCAGCAGTGTGATGGCTTCCTTTGAAAAGGTTTGGATGTAGTCGTTATATCCGAAGAGCAGATCGAAGTTATCGCCCATTAAAAAGAGCTGAGGCGTGCGTATCTCTCCACTATCGATCCTTTTCAGCAGGCTTAGAAAAGCATCTCCATGGTGAGGATAATGCGAGTCAGCAATGAAGACAGCATTTTCTTGGATCTCAAACATATATACTCCATTAATCGCTCTTTCTTGTCACGGTGAACGCCCTTGTAAGCGAAGCGATTCGAGAACCGTGACGACTTTTGACTACTTTTCCGGAAAGTAGAAAAGAAACCTAAACTATGATAAAAGATGAATTTTTAAGGCATATAGGCTATGGTCGGGATACCCATACCCTCATCATATCCGCACATCAGGTTTGCCGCTGCAAGTGCCTGTGAACTTGCCCCTCTCAAAAGGTTGTCTATGGCAGAAGAGACAAAAAGGGCATTTCCGTTCTTGGCTGCAAAGATGTCACAGAAGTGTGTACCGGCCGTGCTCTTGATATCTACCGGCGTTTCACGAATACGTATGAAGGGGTCCTTGGCATAGTGTTTCTTCAGAATTTCCAGAGGGTCGATATCCTCTTTTAGTGTCGCGTATACCGATACCAGTTCACCGCGTGTCGCAGGGATCAGATGGGGGACAAAGTTCACATGCATTTTAACACCGTGCACTTTTTCTATCTTCTCTGCTATCTCAGGTGCATGACGGTGCTTCAGCGGATTATAGGCAAAGATATTGTCATTGATCGTGACAAAGTGTGTCGTCTCGCTCAGCTTCTTCCCTGCCCCGCTCACACCGGACTTTGCATCTACAAAAAGAGGGGCAGAAGTATCAAGGTATGGTATGAACGGTAGGATCCCGAGCAGTGTTGCCGTTGGATAGCACCCGGGACCGGCAGCAAGCCTTGTCTCTTTCAACGCTTCCCTGTAATACTCTATCAATGCATAGGTAGCATCATCCAGATGATTTTTGTCTTCATGTGCACAATAGTGCGCTTCATACGTGTCAAGGTCCAGACGGTAATCTGCAGAGAGGTCCACTACTTTCACCCCTTGGTCCAAAAGCGCTTTGGCAAAGCCCATCGATGCTTTGTGAGGGAGTGCAAGAAACACGATCTCACAGCGCTCTGCGACTGAAGCAGGGTCCGCTTTTTCGACAGGCAGACTGATCACACCTGTCAGTGAAGGATGCAGTTGTTCTATCATCGTATCGCCCTGCGTCGTAGCGAGATAGGTCAACTCGAACCCGCCATGTGATACCAGCATTTTAACCAGTTCAAGCCCCGTATATCCGCTGGCTCCGACAACCCCTGCTTTTACCATCTCCAACCTTTTTTAACCCAGTATGATCTCTTCGTAAGAGACCTCTTCGATGTCATATGTTTTTTTACCGCTCGGAAGGGTCAATGAGACCTCGTCACCCTCTTCTTTCCCTATCAGTACCCTGGCCATAGGTGACTGAATAGAGATCAGTCCCTTCGCAGGGTTTGACTCCTGGCCTCCCACGATCGTGTAACGGATCTCTTCATCGGTTTCTTGATCCGTCAGGTGTACGGTTGAACCAAAACTCACCCTGGTATGTGCCAGCTTAGAAGGGTCGACCACCTGCGCACGTCCTATAAGGTCCGTGAGTTCGTTGATACGTGCTTCCATAAGACCCTGTTTATCCTTTGCCGCATGATACTCTGCATTCTCTTTAAGATCGCCCAGCTCTCTTGCTTCATCTATCACTTTGGCTATATTCGCTCTCTCTACGGATTTTAGCTGTTCAAGTTCTGCTGACAGTTTGTTGTATGTCTCTTTTAACATCGGCTCTTTTTGCACGATAGGTCCTTTTAAATAATGAATTGATCTCTCATTCGTATGTATTATACCAAAAAGGTTATAATAGCGGTCAAAATAATCCATAAAGTATAGAGAATGAAGCAAATATTAGTGACGAACGACGATGGTTTTGACTCTGAAGGACTGGAAGCACTCGTAGAAGCACTCAAGCCCCTGGGTCATGTTTCTGTGGTAGCACCGACGACAGAAAAGTCAGCCTGCGGACACTCGTTGACCTTGACGAGGCCGCTCAATTTTGTAGAGATAGAGAAAGATTTCTATAAATTGGATGACGGCACCCCTACAGACTGTATTTTTCTCGCTCTCAATAAACTCTTCACCGAGGAGAACAGGCCGGACATTGTCATCTCCGGTATCAATATCGGTTCGAACATGGGTGAGGACATCACCTACTCCGGTACTGCATCGGGGGCAATGGAGGCTGTGCTGCAGGGTATTCCCGCCATTGCCATTTCGCAGGTTTACAAAGACCAGGGAAAAAGCATCGATACACTCGGGTATGAGCTCGCAAAAGAGAGCATCGTCACCCTGGTAGAAAAGATATTTGCCAAGGAATTCCCCCTGCCCTCGCGTCGATTTTTAAATGTCAATATTCCGCCTATCCCAAGCTCGGAGTGTAAAGGGTTCAAAGTGACACGCGCAGGGAACCGCCTCTATGGTCACCATGCTGAAGTCCACCACAATCCGCGCGGCAAAGAGTACTACTGGATAGGACTTCCTGTTCTGGGCTGGATGGAAACCACCGGACATGTGACCGATTTTGAAGCGATCAATGACGGATATGTCTCTATCACACCGGTACATCTTGATATGACTAGTTATGACGATATCAGCGCTTTGGATGCATGGCTATGAGATTCCAGCGTTGCCGTATGCTCTTCGGAGATGAGAACTTTGAAAAGCTTCAAAATGCCAGGATCCTGATACTGGGTGTTGGCGGGGTGGGTTCGTATGCACTGGACTGTCTTTACCGTTCAGGGGTCAGTGATATTACCATTTTGGACTATGATGTCTATGATGAGAGCAACCAGAACAGGCAGATAGGGTCGGAAGCTGTCGGGATGATCAAAGTGGAGCGCCTGAAAGATCTCTATCCGGGTATCAAAACGATCCATCAGCATATGACCATGGCTTGGGTACAAGAATTTGATTTCGAACCCTATGACATCGTCATCGATGCGGCGGATACCACCAAGATCAAGATAGAGGTAGCCAAAAAATGCTACAAAAAGCTCATTATGGCGCTGGGTGCGGCCAAGCGGTACGATACCAATAAAATAGAAGTAGCCTCGATCTGGAAGACCCATGGGGACGCACTTGCCCGCAAAATACGCAACGAACTTAAAAAAGCCAAATTTGACAGGAACTTTACGGTGGTCTTTTCGCCGGAAGAGGACAAATGTACGGAAAAAGGATCCTGTGTAGCGGTAACCGGTGCTGTAGGCTTGACGGTTTGCTCTGAAGCGATCAAAAGAATACTCAATTAAGAGAACGAAGAACAGAGGGCTATCTGTTCTTTCATGGATACCTATTTGTTTCGATTATGTTAAAAATGCGAACTATTTTATAATAACTGATAAATATACTCCTATTCTGTTTTTCTTTTATGGATTTAGTGTGTATAATGCAATGAACGGGAGATAACTACATGATAAGAACATTAAAAAACCTATTTAAAACAAATAAAGAAGAGGAGTATGTCTCAAGCCCTCCTGGCAGGACATTTAATAGGGTTTTGACCGGAAGGTATTTTGGTTGTGAAAATAAGAATGCAGATGCTATCACGATCGCTGAAGCGAAAAAAGAAAAAATAGAGCAGATCAAAGAGCTGGAACTTAAACCCAAGTTTGTAAGATTTTCCTATGATCCTGCCCGAACTGACAAGCATGCACCTGTTTCTGCCTATGTCGCATTTCAGAAAGAGGTCTATGCAGAAAACTGGCACATGGTGCATGTGACCGAGCTCGCATTTACTGTTTTTCGTGATGACTTCGAAGAGTTTGAAGAAATGGCAGGTGTCAGCTTGACCCAAGACTTCCAGGACCTCTCCTCCGTAAACTACGATGGAGAAGAGAGAAGAAGAGAAAAGAGAGACTGACAAGCCTCTTTGCTCTCCCCATAATACTCTGCACACCCTATCCATTTCTTATGAGTTATTGAACTATTTCGACAAGAGAAAAAGAAAGCTACACTTTTGACCGCATACTAACAACCTAATAATTTCTTAGTTTCAGTGATCATGCGCTCAGTTTCATTCTCTTGTCTCAATTCACTTAGTTGTTCTCCCATTGAGGTGTTTCCCATGGTTAAAAACAATCCTTTCAGTGCATGAATAGAGAGGTTGACCGCATCCATATCGATACGTTCACTCTCAAATAATGTTTGTAATTTGGCCAACTCTTTTTGCAGGTCCCGCTTTCCTGATTCAAGAAGTGATGCTATCTGCTCATCTTCAAAAGCAAACCCTTTAAAGTATTCACGGGAAATTTCCACTGTTTCATTGATAAGGTCATCCATCCATAATTCCTGCATATTCTTCTAAGTCCTATGTGATAGTTTTATTAAATAGTATCCATGACTATATAAGGTTATGTCTGAGATCTATCCTAAACCTGATGAGAATAGATGCAGGTAATTGTTTTTGAGAGTCTTTGTTACATCATAAAAAAACCTTATCTTATTAAAATATGTGTAGTATATAAAGCATAGAAATTAGATAATATAATAATATAACGGAAACAAGGTTTTTAAATGATTCGTGTTGCTATAGCTGATGATCATGAAATTGTGCGTAACGGGCTGATAATGCTCATTGACCAGGAAAAAGACATGGAAGTACACGTAGAAGCTTCATCCTTCACAGAGCTTATTTCCAAACTCAAAAAAGAGAGTGCCGATCTCTTAATACTGGATCTGAACCTGGGTGACAAGAATGGTATTGAATCCATTGAAAATGTCAGTAATCTTTTTCCTGCACTGCCGATACTGGTCTTGAGTATGTATCCGGAAGAGCCTTATGCCATACAAACCTTCAAAGCGGGAGCATCCGGATATCTCAATAAGACAGTCATCTCTTCAGAATTGATCAAAGCGATCCACAAAATAACATCAGGTAAAAAATATATCAGTGAATCTCTTGCCGAAAACCTGGCATATGGGTTCAGTCTTGAAAAAAGCGAAAAAGACCCTATCGAGCTACTTTCAAAACGTGAATATGAGGTTTTGTCACTTATCGCATCGGGACAAACCTATAAAGATATTGCCACTAAACTTGACCTCAGCCCTAAAACCGTATCGACCTATCGTACACGCATTTTAGAGAAACTAAATCTTACCAGTACGGCACAACTTCTGCGTTTTGCCTATGAGAACAATATATCAAGCTACTGATCTTTTGGAATAGACTATCTCATCAGTCTGAAACGCTTAAGCATGTTTGATCTCTATCTTAAATACTGCCCCTTCACTGCTGTTATGTACACTGAGTGTACCTTTACAATGTTCTTCTACGATCATCTTTGACATATAAAGACCCAGTCCAGTCCCATTGTGCTCTTCTTTTGTAGTGAAATAGGGATCAAAGATCTTTTCCATAGTAGCTCTATCGATACCCCCTGCATTATCACCGATCTCCAATACAGATTTGTCTGCATCTGAATAACATTTTATATTGATCGTAGGGTCTTTGATTTTGTTCTCCATAAGTGCATCTTCTGCGTTTTTAATCAGGTTCATAGCGACCTGGATCAGTTCATTTTTATAACTCACCATGTTGGTTGTACAATCATATTCTTTGATTATGGTAATATTTTTGCTTTCTATCCCTGCACGTACAAGTTCTAACGTATCATCCATCACGTGACAAAAGTTAGTCTCCTGTTTCATCTTTTCAGGTTTGAAAAATTCCCTGAAATCTTCAATGGTGGAGGAGAGGTACTGCACATAGTTGGCTATTCTGCCGAGTCTGCTTTGAAAAAATGATCTATCATAGGTATCCTTGTCCATTTTCAGTTCTAGTGCAGAAGTTGTCATTGTAATGGCATTTAACGGCTGTCTCCACTGATGGGCTATCATATTTATCATCTCACCCATTTGAGCCATTCTGGATTGTCTGAACATGATCTTGTCTTTACGTCGCAACTCTTCTACCGCTTCATGTTCAGTCGTGATATCTTGAATGGTACCTGTAGATATCAATGGCTCTCCGTTGCTATCAAAGACAGTTTCACAATTCTCCCTCACATACTTGACACGTCCATCAGGCATGAGAAGTCTATGTATTACCTCATAGGGTTTCTGTGTTTTAAGACTGTTGTAATAGGCAGTCTCAACCTTCTCCTTGTCTTCAGGGTGGATGGCATTAATGAAATGCTTATAGGTGATCAGTTCCATGGTTCTGGGTATCTCGAATATATTATAGGTCTCATCGCTCCATGTCAATATATCATGCACAAGGTCGAGTTTCCATGATCCAAGTTTTGCCTGAGTCTGCGCTTTTTTAAGATCAGAAATAGCAAGTTCTATAGTTGTTTCCAGCTTATGGTTCAGTTCACTGAGTTTATTGGATAAATTCATTTCATTTGTGAGGTCCGTATGGGTGCCTATCATACGGATGGCATTGCCAATATCATCAAATTGCGTGATCCCACGATCATAGACCCATATCCAGTGGCCATCTTTATGGCGAAGCCGATGTTTATGCTCATAGGTATCTGTCTTGCCTTCAAGGTTCCGCTGGATCTCTTTATCCGCTTCTTTGAGATCATCAGGATGTACCAACGCCTGCCAGGTTTCCAGGTCGTTTTCGAGCTCATCATCCCTGTAACCCAACATCTCTTTCCAACGAGGGGAGAAGTAATACGTGTTATTTTTAATATCCCAGTCCCAAATACCGTCACGGCTCGCCCTGAATGCCAATTCCATCCGTTCTCTAAGACGGACATTATCATACTCAAGTTTTTTTTGTTTTGAAATATCTCTCCAAACCACATGAAGAAGATTTTTATTATCTTTGACAATGGGTGTAAGCGTAATTTCTGTCCAAAAGTCTTCGCCGGTCGCTTTTGTGTGTATCCATTCAAAACGGTGGACACCATGATTGAAAGCTGCTGTCAGCATTTCATCAAATTTTTTAGAGGAGAGTCTGCCGTCAGGTTGATATATGGGAGAGAGTTCTTCAGGTGTAAGGTTTAGCAGATCCTCTTTTTTTTCATAATGCAACATCTTTAGTATAGCCTGGTTACAGTCTATGATCTTGCCGTCTTCCAGCATGAGTATACCATCTGTGACACTATCGAAAACAAGCTCATAAATCGTCTTCTGCTCTTTTAGTTTTATCTGCTGACTATGTATCTTATCATAGGCAACTTGTAACTTATCATGCTCCTTTTTTAAAAGTTTCTGACGATAGTAAAGTATCAAAAGCAGTAAAAAAGCGACAGCAATGATTTCCAATATAAGGCTATAATCAGTCTCTTGCTCCAATTTGGTACTGAGCCAATGATTAAATATCTCTCTCTTTATTTTCGGGTCAAGCGCATCAATGGTCTTATTTAAAATACCAAGTAGGACCGTCTCACTTTTATGTACACCGATGCTTCCGGTGATGTCCAGCTCTGTAAACTGTCCATTGATCTTTAGCTCTTTTGGATAATACTGGCTGATTTCAAATGTAATAGGTTGCAAGGTTCCAAGATAGGCATCGACTCTGCCTTGTGCAACGCTTTCCAAACCCTTATGAAGATCATTGACAAATACCGGTTCCAGATTTGGATATTTCGATCTGATATAGTGTATATAACTATCATTGCCTTTGCAGATAGAGACCTTTAAAGGACCTGCATCTGATATATCGGATAAAAAAGGTTTTTCTACTTTTGAAACTAGGACCAGATGATCCTTGGCGATCGCTTTTGTTGGTATCAGGTCTTGGTGATGATTGGGGTTTGTTAAGATCGGTACGGCAATATCTATCTCTTTCGCTTGAGTCTGTGCTACACACTCGGCCCAGTTGTCCGTACGGATGAATCTAAGAGGAATACCTATGATCTTCTGGTATTCTTTGGCAACGTCTACCATGATCCCCTCAGGTGTAGCACCCGTAAAATCTATATATGGCCGCCAATGACTTTGTCCACAGACAGTTATCTCTTTTTTTTCTTTGAGATAGGATCTTTCTTTTTTTGTAAACCGTTTATGGATAGAGTCATTATATTTAAAAATAAACGTATCCAGGTCAATATCTTTTTTTATCAACCCGATCTTTTTATATGAGTGATAGAGTTCCAGCATTTTTGTTCGGCTGATATATCCTATGGTGTCGGTTTTATAGTAGGCTAAGGATTTAAGGGTTTGTGCTTCATAGATAAGCTCTTCCCTTGTTTTTCCCTGGGTATTGTATTTGTCCAGAATCAGATCTACCGTTTCATCAATGTGAGAAAAAGCATATTCCCACCCTTTTAGAGATGCCTTTTTCAAGTTAAACGCTCTATCAGGATGCTGTGTAATTTCATCTTCACTGCTGAAAAGAAAATCACTATAAAAATTTAAGCCGTAATCCTTGGGATAAAATAACTGGTACTTAAAATCATCTTCCTTCAGATTATAAATTTGATCCGTATTGTAAACCACAATAGCGTCCGAATGTCCCTCCATCAGACTTTTTTTTATGTCCAATACCAAATGGCTATGCTCTAATGCGTCTACTACAATATTCTTTTCATTTAAGAGACCACGAATGGAGACTGCATCGATTCTGGTTCCTGAAACATCAATGTGTTTTCCAGAAAGGTCCATGATGGACTGAATATCAGGACGCTGTTTTGTTACGATAAGTGTAGGAGAGGCTTGAAGGACCGCAGCTAGGACAACAACCTTTTTCCCCTCTGACCTATCAACGATCAGAGAGGTATCTCCTGTTGCATAGTCCGCTTCCTTTTGAATGATATTTTCTGTAGTGTTTTGTGATAAAGTACCTTCTTTGATCTCGACATCGATGCCAACTTCATGATAAAAGCCTTTCTCTTTTGCCATATAATAACCTGCAAATTGGAACTGATGATACCAGTGTAGCTGCAGCGTTACTTTCTCAGGAACTTGTGATGAACAAAGGTTGCTTACCAGCAGTACCATGAAAATAAAATATCTCACATTTGTCCTGTAAAAACTATTTTTCCACGTCAATGATCCAACCCTTTTATATTCTGAATTTATGATGTTTCAAGGTCGGGTGTTATGTATTTGCGAATGATGATTAGAAGATTATCCGGCTCTACTGGTTTGCTGATATAGTCATCCATACCGGCTTGTAAAAAACGCTCACGGTCACCCTTGAGCGCATTGGCCGTCAATGATATGATAGGCGTATGCTTCTGTCCTGTTTCCTTCTCCACTGCCCTAATCGCTTTGGTTGCGCCTATACCTCCAAGTTCTGGCATGTTTTCGTCCATTAATATCAGATCATAGGTTCCCTTTTTAAATTTTTCTATGGCTTCTATGCCGTTATTTGCAGTTTCATATGTGATACCTGCATTGTCAAGAATAATACCGATAAACATGCGATTAGCCTCATAATCCTCAACCAGCAGTACATGTCCATGGAACGGATCTTGCGCTTCATACAGTGATTGCAACGTTTTTTGGGCTTTTTCTCCTTTTTGCATGGCGATAGAGAGTTTGAAAGTACTGCCTTTCCCTTCCCTGCTTTGCAGTGTAAGTTCACCCCCAAGCATTCTTGCCAACTGCCTGCTGATCGATAGACCAAGGCCAGTACCGCCATATCTGTTTGTCGTACCTTCTATTTGATAAAAAGAGTTGAAGATAGATTCATGTTTCTCTTCAGGAATACCTATACCGTAATCTTTGACACGTACATTCAATGTTCCTTTAGAATAGCAGATAATAGATTTTATCTTTGAACCTTCAGGTGTGAACTTGATAGCATTGGAGAGAAGATTGTAGAATATCTGTTTAATTCTGAGCACATCAGAGTAAAGGTTTTTTGGCATCTTGGCATTGAAATGAACGCTCAAAACGATACCTTTTTCTGCTGCTTTGACCTGAAATAGCTCTGCAACCGCAATCAATTCCTCGTACGGATCAAAATTCACCGGCTCAATATCCAACATATTGTTCTCTATCTTACTAATGTCCAGAATATCACTGATGATATGTAAAAGTGAATCGGATGAGTTTTTAATGATCTGAAGATATTTCAACTTCTCAGGGTCTGTCTCTTTTTTGTTTAAAAGAGAGATAAATCCTGTGATCGCATTCAGTGGTGTGCGTATCTCATGAGACATGTTCGCAAGAAATTGGCTCTTTTGTATCGAAGCATTTTCAGCATCCTCTTTCGCTTTACGCAACGTAAGATTAATTTCTTCCATTTTTTTGTGATAATGCTTTAATTGCTTTTGCTTGATGACCGTTTCAATAGTGCGTAACAGTATTGTCTGGAACAGCGTCATATTTACTGGTTTTAAGACAAAGTTGGATACCCCGAGGTTGATCAGTTGCAAGAGATAGTCTGACTCATTATGAGCCGACATGATAATGATATTTGCCTCCTGATCCATTGCAAGTATCAGTTCTATCATTTCTATGCCGTTCATTTTTGGCATGTTGATATCCGTAATGACAATATCGTAGAAAGTATGATGTGCTTCATGAAACTGCTTGTACTTCTGAAAGCCCTCTTCACCGTTGATCGCTATATCGAACGTATCAAAATACTGATACAGTATATCGCTGGTACTTTCACGTACTATCTCGCTGTCTTCCACATAAAGAACCTTTAACGTTTTACCGATTTCCAAAAATTCTTTAGGTTTTTTACTCAAATGCCTCTCTCTTTCTGCCATTGTATTATAGATTCATACCTTGTCAGCACTTTAATACTGGTATTTTATCGTTAGCTGTATTCGAATCATTACGATAGGTGTTCGTATAGATCCACCCATTTCTATTTTGATCTATGAACTCTGGTTTTATTATATGATAACTTCCCTTTTAATAGATGTTCACTATACCCAATTATCTTTCTTTTTTATGTAGGAAAAATCCTACACGATGTAAGTATTAGGACTCTTGCCTAAATGAAAAACTTTTCATACTATTACACTTAAAGAAGGAGTACCTATGCACATAGACAAGGATGAAATAGCCTCAAGACTTGGGTTTACTCGAAGAGATTTCGATATGCTGCTTGTTATGTTCAACCAAAATGCAACGAGTTCTCTAGAAGAGATGAAACATGCGATAGATAAAAAAGACATGCAGGGTATTGCCGATGCGGCACATGCGATTGGAGGAGGTGCAGGTAATATTCAACTCAATGATATTTATGAATTTGCCATGCGCATAGAGTTGTCTGCAAAAAAAAATGAAAATGCCGATTACCATCTCTTCTATGAGCAGTTAAAAATACTGATTGACTCCATATAATTTCAATATAAGCAAAAACCGTTCAATGAATTTAAGCGTAACCCCGATAAAAAATCACCTTGTCTCTAAGAAGTACATGCCATGAATGAGCTATTGACACAACAATTAAAGCAAAGCTTTGGAGAAGACTTTCGTAAAGATGATTGTAGCAATGAACTTAAAAATTTCATCTCACAAGTAGAAGCATCATACTCAGATCTTACACGCAGGAATGTTCTGCTTGACCGTACTCTAGATAGTTTCTATAAAGAACTGAGCGAATCAAACAAAAATGTGATAGAAAGGAACAATGACCTTTATAACCTTCTCAGAAGACGTTCAGAGGACCTTGCACTCCAAACTGAAGAGACAAATAAGGCATATAATCTTCTCAGCCAATACAGAGAAGCCATAGACAACACACTTATCGTGACCATGACCGATCCCAAAGGTATGATTACTTACGTCAACGACAATTTTTGTAAAATAAGCGGCTACTCACTGGAAGAAGCGGTCAACCATTCCCATAATCTAATTCGTCACCCCAGCACCAGTCCGGACCTCTATAAACAGCTATGGAAAGCCATTAAAAACAAGAAAATATGGAAAAGCACGATGCGTAATCGGAAAAAGGATGGCAGCAGCTATTATGTAAGTATAAACATCATCCCCTTCTATGATACCGATGGTGAGATAAACCGATATGTTTCTATACAAGAAGATATAACGTCAAAGGTCCTTGTACAACAGAAACTTCAGGCAGAGCAAAAGAGAACTTCGATCATCTTCAACCATCAAGAGAACGCCGTCATCATCACCAATAAAAAACGAAACCTGATCAAAGTAAACCAATCATTCTATACCACCTTTGGTTTTAAAGATCTGGAAGACTTTCAAAAAAATCATTCGTGTATATGTGAACTGTTCCTCGAGGAGGAAGGATATCTTAAACAAAATACTCCTGAACGCTACTGGGCTGAAGAGGTTCTTGAAAACCCGGATCAACTTCATCGTGCACTCATTCTCGACCAAAAAGGTGAAACACGTACATTCAAAGTCAATTCTAGATATATTGATCTCGATGGTGAACAATCAATATTATCCACTTTTACAGATATCTCCGAATCTGAAAGACTCCGTGTAAAAGCAGAAGAGGCACAACAGGCCAAATCGGAATTTCTAGCGAACATGAGTCATGAGATCAGAACGCCCCTTAATGGTATCTTTGGCTTCTTACAGCTTCTGGATGCGACAGAGCTTGACCATACACAAAAAGAGTATGTTCATATTGCACAAAACTCTATGGGGACATTGATCGATGTGATCAATAATGTGCTTGATTTTTCTAAAATAGAAAGTGGTAAAATTCAAAAAAACAGTATCGAGACGGATCTCCATCTTCTGCTTGAATCCATATATGAGATCTTTCTGCCTGTGGCAGAGCATAAAAAGATCATCTATACATTAGAAATTGACCCGGGCATTCATGCATCCTTGAAAATCGATGAACAGCATACCCGACAGATCCTTCAAAACTTTATTAACAATGCTCTGAAGTTCACACCAGAATATGGCTCTGTTGCTCTCTATGTTGATCTGGTCTCCATACAAAACGATACACAGCGCATTAGAATCAGTGTAAAAGATACCGGCATCGGGATCCCGGAGAACAAATTGGAGACCATTATGCAGCCTTTTTCCCAGGCAGACTCAAGTACTACAAGGAAATTCGGAGGCACCGGACTAGGACTGAGCATCAGCAAGTCTCTCATCGAGCTCCTGGGAGGCGAGATGCATATCGTCAGTACAGAAGGTAAAGGCAGTACATTTTCCTTTGAACTTGACACAACCATCTGCAGTCTGCCTCGAAAGCAGAGATACGAAAAAAAGGTATTGGATGCCAAACCCATCTCTTTGATGACAGAACCTGCCTCCGATCCAAAAGAAGATAAACCCTTCAGCATTTTGATCGCTGAGGACTATGAAGTCAACCGAATGTTCATGGGGATGCTGCTGAACAATTATAATAAAATCACGTATGACTTTGCCAGAAACGGAAAAGAGGCCATCCACATGGTAAAAACCAATCCCTATGACATCATTTTAATGGATATCAACATGCCGGTCATGAACGGGTGCGATGCGACTGTGATCATCAGAGAAGAGTTAAAACTTGATATACCGATCATTGCTTTGACAGCTAATGCCCTTGAAGGGGATAAAGAGAAGTTTATAAACATTGGTATGAATGACTATGTGGCCAAACCACTGGAGATCACAAACATAGATAAATTACTCAAAAAGTATAGACACTGTTAGGTAATGCATCAACAACAGTCAATAGATCGAACAAAACGATCATCAGAGATCAGCTTAGCTCTAAGGCTGCTCTGATCTGCTTGGGCATATAGTATTTAAACTGTTTAGGGTAGATGAAAAAATCGACCTCGCCTTGTGCCTCTTCAAGTGCATTCCACTCCTCAATATCAAGATTGATAGCAACAACACCCAAAGCAGGAATTTTCGATACAGCCCCCCCTGTCATCATTTTCGCAAATTCCGTTACTTGAGGATTATGTCCCACAACAAAAATACTGTTAAAGTGGTTCTCCTGCATCATCAATGTCTCTTTGAGCGTTTTTGGCTGCGTGAGATAAAGTTCCTGAAGATAATATCTAGGTCCTTCAAATTCAAGTTTATCTGCAAGCCCGTCTGCTGTTTCCTGTGTTCTGATAGAACAACTGGAAATGATCAGGTCCGGTAAAATACCGCGCAGCTTGAGATAAGAACCGATTGTATCAATGTCTTTACGGCCTTTGTTGGTAAGACCCCGCTCAAAATCGCTTGTTTCGGGATCCTGCCAGTCTGACTTTGCGTGTTTTATAAGGTAGATAGTTTTGATGTGAATACCTTTTCATTTATTTAAGTATCTGAATGGGACTACATGCGTCCTAGCTCTTGCGACATAGAATCAGACGCTTTGTCCATGATCATTTTTGCCAATGCCACATTTCCATCATCACGGAAAATAGCGAAAACATTCAGTTTTGTGAAATTGTCTTTAGAGGTTGCTCCGGCACTGTTGATAAGAAACACATGTCCGTCAAGTGTTTTTGCTTCAAGAGAAGATGCTTCGCTGAAACCGACGTCCAGAGAAGATTCGGAAACCATACGATAGGCATCGTTGAAGATACTCGCCGAGTAAGCAATGTCCGTACCCGTGTTATCATTATCAAGATAGAGTGTTTCTCCCGAGTAGTTTAATACAGCAGAGCCAAGGTAGCCATTTACTGCACGAAGCCTTTTCATAGATTTATCAAAGTCGATCATAGTATTTATCCTTTTCGTTTTATAATATATGTATTATGCTGCTTGATTAAGCTGCGTCATGTAATCGTTAAATGTTTCGGTACTTTGGCCGTTTTCTGCCAGGAAGTCCATCAACGCTTTCTCGGAAGCTTCAATGCCCTCACTCTTCTCTATCTCCAGCAGTTTGGCGTACAATGCACCAATGGCCTCTTTTGCACTATCTGATATTTTTTTACGGGTTGAAACATAGTTTCTGAACGAACCATCCGGATTCTTTGCCACTCTTACCTGTGCAAGTACCCAGTAGAATCCGCCATCTTTACAAAGATTTTTCACAAATGCGGTAACATCTTTTCCCTCTTTAAGATTGTCCCACAGGTATTTAAAAATCACTTTTGGCATATCCGGATGACGAAGCAGCGAGTGCGGCTGATCAAGCAGCTCCCCTTGTGAGTAGCCTGAGATCTTCATAAAAATAGGGTTTGTATAGGTAATATTTCCCGCCTCATCCGATTTAGATACGATCATATCTATATTCGTTACTTCATGTTCAACATCAGTCGGTGTTGGTCTCTCCATTTTCTCTCTCCTTTTGTATTTGATGGTAGTATAATAACAGATAACATACTTTGATGTATGTAGGATTTCTCTTACATCCAAAAACTATTTTTTCCATTATAATTAACCATCTACAAATCATCTATAAAGAAGAGAGAGCTTTAAAATGGAAAGAATAGACGCTGATGAATTAAAAGATCTGCTCAATGATGCCACACGAAAAATGAAATCGGCTGAGGATAATATTGCGATAAATACGATTGTCGAGAACCTCATCGTCTCGGCTATGGATTCAGAGTTTGCTTCCCTATGGGCTTTTAACGAATCAAAAGCACTGCTTTTACGGGAACGAGGCGATGAGAGTGTTCGTGAGATCTCTATGCTTGATCAGCGGGGAGTACTGGCTAAATGTTTTTTAACCCTCAGTGGAGGTATATATAATTATATTGCCAGTGAAAAAGAGTATCGTCCTGAAACAGACAATCCCGATCAGATAAGAATGAAATCTAAGATCATTATCCCTTTGCTGGATGACGATCGCCTTGTGGGGATGCTTACTGCCTACTCTTCTGTCCAGAAGATCAAAAATTTCGATGAAGACGATATGGAGATCCTTCAAGCAATGGCACCATTCATGATCAATGTGATCTATCGTATGCATCCTGAAATGAAAGCAGATGATCCCGAGAGAGTCTATATCGGTGAGCGTCTGAACCAAGAATCTGACAGTGTGGCGAAGAAGGTCGAAGAGATCAAGGAGACGCAAAAAACCACAGAAACACCTGATACCACATTGACCTTTTTATCCAATACCGTACACGATATCAGAACACCGGCAAACACACTCTATGGATTTTTAGAACTTCTTGAAGACCAGATCGACAATCCACGATTATTACAGTACATTCATAACGCAAAGGAAAGTGCCCAGTTCATCAATGACCTGACCACTTCTATCTTGGATAGGGTTTCCAGCCAAAGAGAACGTACACAGGCAAAACCGGTTCAGGTAAGTCCAACGAAATTCTTCGCGGATATTGCTGAGATCTTCTCTGCCAATATGTTTAATAAAAATATTACTTTCAATATCTATATCGATCCTTTGCTCCCCAAAGAGATCATTATAGAGGATATTATGCTTAAACGGGTGATCATGAACCTGATCAGTAACGCCTATAAATTTACGCCAAGCAAAAAAACGATTCTCTTCTCTGTGCAATATGAAGCATCATCCCAGCGTCTCCTCGTTTCTGTCAAAGATACAGGGATAGGGATCGCGAAAGAGAAACAGGATGAAATATTTAAGGCATTTTCACAAGCTGAAGATGCTACAAGTGTGAATTATGGAGGCACCGGTCTTGGTCTTTCGATCAGTGCACAGTATGTTCATGATCTTGGTGGAGAGTTGAAGCTCAAGAGTGAACTGGATGTAGGAAGCACCTTCTATTTTAACATCCCGGTCAAAGTCATCAATAAAACAGAAACATTCAAGCCTATGAAAAACAAACATATACATATCGGAATGTTAATGAACAACGATAATGTTTTCACTGGGAAAAACCTGAAACACTATCTTCTAAGTATGGGGATCGATGATGAGAATATCACTCCGATCAAGAATGTCTCTAAAGCACCTAAAAAAATGACACATCTCATCTGCTTTCAAACGCAGCTCAATGATGATGTTGTCACATTCACCCAAGACAAGAATATAGAGCTGCTTGTCGTTGAAGAGTCATTTTTATCACTTATCAAAGATAAAGATAAAAATAATTTCACTATCATTTCTCAATATGGCTATTATGCCAATACCTTACACTCCTTTCTTTCAAACAATGCGCAGATGAAAGTACTGATCGTCGATGATGACCGTATCAATGTCCAATTGATCAGGGCAATGCTTGAAGAAGAGTTCTGTCAGATCGAAACCGCCATGGATGGAGAAGTTGCACTGAGCATGTTGAAATCGAGCTTGAAAGAGGAAGAGCCTTATTCCCTGGTGTATCTTGATAAACATATGCCTAAACTCTCTGGAACTGAAGTGATCAATGAATTCCGTACCTTTGAAAAGACTGAGAGTGCAAACCCTGTTTTTGCCGTTTCTATTTCAGGTGACATGATCGAAGAAAAGCAAAAAAACAAGCATTTTGATATGTATGTAGGCAAACCCTTTAACAAAAAAGAGATCAAAGAGACGCTCAAGCAGGCTATGAACAGAAACTAATGTATACTTTACCTGTCGGTCATTCTAACGTATTCAGGAAAATATCAGACTTGACAGGTTCACTATATAAATACCCCTGTACTTTTATCCCTCCGATTTTTTTAACAATATCATCTTCTAACACACTTTCTACACCTTCAACGATCACTTCAATATCCAAGGCCCGTGACATATCGATAATAGCCTGAAAGAGTGCCTGACGTTTTATGTCCCTATTAAGGTCCCTCACATAAGACTTGTCTATCTTTAGTGCACTAATAGGTAAAAGTGCAAGGTATTTCAATGAGGCATAACCGGTACCATAGTCATCTAACTCAATACCGATGTCCATTTCTCTAATTTTCTCAAGTACATGAACGAGATGGTCTGTATTCTGGATCAATGTTTCTTCCATGATTTCAAAATTCAACTTTTTCCCGACTAAATTATAATTAGACCGCATAAATTGAACTGTTTCGATAAAATCACTGGCCATTAGGACAACAGATGAAATATTGATAGAAATAGAAAAGTCTTTAATACCTGCAGCTTCCAGATGGACAAACATTTTTGATGCCTCTATAAGTGCCTTAATGGTCAGGGGTCCTATCATACCGCTCTGCTCTGCGATCAGAATAAAGGTTTCTGGCGATATTTCTCCATATTTAGGGTGCTCCCACCTCGAAAGAAGTTCTGCACCTTCAAAACGGTGTTTATCATGGGAATATTGCCCTTGATAGACAAAATAAATGTCTCCGTTCTCAATGGCAGCCGGGAGGTCCTCCATAAGGCGTATACTTTTTTCCAGATAAGATTTATCTTTCTGACGGGTAAACGCTATATGGTTCTTACCGTCTTTTTGTACCTTTCGCATCGTATTTTCAGCTGCTTTAAACAGTCTGTATCCATTATTTTCATCAGCAGAAGAGAGGCTGATACCGATAGATGCACTGACATAGAACATATTGGGATCAATGAAGAACGGCTCATAAAGTGCAGCGATAATGCGTTTTGCAAATATTTCAGCACTCTCCTCTGTGTGAAAGTTCTGTGACATGATAGCAAATTGCTCATTTCCCACTCTCGCCAAAATATCATTTGTTTCCAAAAGTGATGCGATCTTGTGGCTGAGCTGCACGATCAACTTATCATCAATATCAAAACCGAAGGTTTCATTAAAGCGGGAAAGGTCATCAAACTCAATGAAGATTAACGAAGTACGTTTTTGATCTTCTTTTTTGGAAGAAGAGAGCTTTTTTTCAAGTAATTCGATCATATAACTGCGGTTAGGAAGGTTTGTAAGTAAATCGGTCTGTGTTGCCTGCAAAGAGACCTTCTCCATCTTATAGTGACCTAAAAGACTAAATATGAAGAAGCTTACGAATATGCTGTTTATATGAAGTGGGTAAAATAGGTTTTTTAAAAAAAGCATCAAAATAAGCATTATGCTCTTCATATTCTTTGGGATAGATCGTTAATACCGCAATACGCGTATCTTTACTCTTGTCCTGAGCTTTTTTGGCAATATCTATTCCCGAACCATCTGGAAGATTGATATCAATTACCATCGCATCATAATGGTGTTTGTCAATATTGGCAAGTGCATCTTTCACGCTGTTCGACTTATCCACTTGTATCTTTATAGAGAGATCTTTACTAAGTGAATCAATCACTTTCTCTTCGAATTCAACAATGAAATCAATATCATCTACGATCAGGATTCTTTTACTCATATAAGACTGTACCTTCTAAACTTTTTTGTATTCTATCATTTTACATCATACGCTGTATGTAGGGAATTTCATACAAAATCCCAGATCATGAAAAGATACCAATGCTTTACACATTGATGCAAAGATGACAGGAGTATCCTATTACAGATCCCAGAAAGATACAGGTGAAGCCTATACCTCTCTGCAAGATAGATCAATTATCAAACGTCTGTATTGCCACAGTGTCCGCATTTTTTGGCTGCCAGAGGTATGGTCTCGGCACATTCGCTGCATACCTTGGTCGTAGGTGCTTTTTCCGGTTCCGGTTCTTTCAGTTTATTATACGATCTGATGAACATAAATACAACAAATCCAAGGATCGCAAAAGAGATCACGTCATTGATGAACATACCGTACTTGATCGCAGGTGCTCCTGCTTTGTCCAGGGCAGCCATGCTTTCATAGCTGTTACCATCAAGGGCGATGAAAAGCTGTGAGAAATCCACTCTTCCCATCAGCAATCCTATCGGAGGCATGATCACATTGGCCACCATCGACTTTATGACCGTTGCAAACGCACCGCCGAAAATGAAACCCACTGCCATATCTACCATATTTCCCTTGATGAGAAACTTTTTGAACTCTTCCAACATTTCGATCCTTTTTTATGTAATATACCAATAGATTATAATACAAAAGAAAAAGAATACCTCTTAAACATATCAGTAAGCACTTTCATGGTATGGTATCAGGAGAAAAAAGAGTTCGATACAGGATACATCGCTATGGCCATACATCAAGAGACGATCACACTGTCACCCAGGTCCAGAGGGTTTCATCTCATTACCGCAGAGATAGAAAAAGCGCTGCTTTCGATGCCCTCCATTGAGACGGGGATCTTACACCTTTTTATCAAACACACCAGCGCTTCTCTGAGCATCAATGAAAATGCCGACCCTACCGTACGCGAGGATATGGAGAACTTTTTTACCGAACTCGCCGATGGGAAGCCCTACTATATCCATACCTACGAAGGGGCAGATGATATGCCGGCACACATTAAAGCTTCCATGCTCGGGAACGCACTGACCATTCCTATTGCCAATGGCAGGATGGATCTTGGTACCTGGCAGGGGATCTATCTCGGGGAACACAGAGATGGCGGCGGGAACCGCCGCATTGTGATGACATACTATGGTTGAGTACCTAGTTTAACTTTCTGTTTCTTGCAGCCAGGAGCGTCAGAACGAATAATCCTGCCACGGCATAGTAGACCCACATAGGGATAGGCACAGGATCTCCCGCTGCATAGGAGTGCAGCCCTGAGAGATAGTAGTTTACGCCAAAGTAGGTCATCAGTACGGTCGAGTATGCCCATGTGGAAGCGACATTGTAGATAAAGTTCGACTTCAGTGCCGGTACGAATCTCAGGTGCAGTACCATCGCATAGATCAGTATGGTCACTGCAGCCCAGGTCTCTTTTGCATCCCAGCCCCAGTAACGTCCCCAGCTCTCGTTCGCCCAGACACCGCCAAGGAAGTTCCCTATCGTCAGCAGGAAAAGACCGATGATCAGTCCCATTTCAGAAAGGTTGGTCAGCTCTTTGATCGAACGGTCGATATTCTCCGTACCGTTCTTCCCTCTGATGATATACAGGATCAGTACCAGAAGCGACAGAATAGAACCCAGACCAAGGAAACCGTCACCGGAAATGATCGTTGCAACATGTATCATCAGCCAGTAGGACTTGAGCACAGGTACAAGGTTGGTGATCTCCGGGTTGATGAAGCTCATATGCGCCACCGCCATGGTCACCCCTGCCAATATGGCCGTGCCGGCAAGGGCGAACGGTGTACGTCTTGCCAGGATCACTCCTGCCAGTACCGTAGAAGCGGCAATGAATACAATGGATTCATAGGCATTGGACCACGGTGCATGTCCTGATATATACCAGCGAACACCCAGTCCCACAATATGCAGAGCAAATCCGATGATCAGTACGCCCAGTGCAATACGCATGATCCACTTCATGCCAAATGCAGGTTTCAGCACATTGATAAATGCAAAGATGAGAAGTACCACACCCAATAAAAGATAGAGCGGGACAAGTTTGCCAAAGAGCCCGAACTGATTGTATTTGATCTCCATCTCAATATGTGTTTCACTTGGCATCACGTCTGAACCAAATTCTTTCTGGTATTTCTGTATGCCTCTGAGTGCGATATTGGCATTTGCCCAGTTGCCTGTCTTGAGTCCCTCGGCTACCATTTGGAAATAGGCAGAGAGACTTGTGCTTACAAACTCCGCCTGCTCTTTGGGAAACACTTTGATCGCATCCATCGGCGCCATCCATTTGTTATTGGCATCATCGGGCTTCGGATAGATACGCAGAAGAGAACCCTGGTACCCCATAAAAGCCACATTGACCCTTTCATCTATCTTGATGAGCTCTTTGTCGTATTGTGTTTGTTCCAACGGCTTTTTCTGGCTCGCTGCTGTCACAGCGGAGAAGATCTTGTAGCTCTTATCCTTTTCCGAAAAAAAGTCTGTGAATCTTGCATATTTCGTATCTTCGGGAAGCCCCAGTGTCACTGCTATCTTTTTGTGACCCACTTTGATCATCGGTACGTTTTGATACATTTCAGGCTGCATCAGCATACCCAGGAACATCTGTGTGGGGTCGAGGTCGAAAAGCAGCGATCTTCCCGTGATCTTGGCGATCACTTCATGTGCCACGGTATCCATAGGTTTCATACGTCCCTGATGGTCCTGTACCGCAAGCTTTCCGAAGTTTCTTGCATGCTCTTTATCGTAAGACTGCATGGCTTTGAGCATTGCATCATCGATGGCCGGTGATGCCGCATGCATATCCTGTGGTGCAAGTGCCAGGAATGCAACCATCGCTGCAACCATGGCAGAACCCTGCAGTTTTCTTGCCCCTTGAAGCAGTTTCTGGAACCTGCCGCCAGGTATGAACAGGGACCAGATCATTCCGATCGTCAGAAGGATATACCCGATATAGGTAGGGAGCGTTCCGGGATCATGGTTGACAGACAGTACGGTCCCTTTTTCATCCTGGTCATAGGAAGACTGGAAGAAACGGTAATTTCGATGGTCCAGGATATGGTTCATATAGATCTTGTAGGGCATAGTGATTCCCTGTTCCTTGTCTATCAGTACGACATCGCTGGAGTAGGATGCCGGTGTCATAGAACCCGGATAGCGTTCCAACTCGAAATCTTCAAGTTTGATCGAAAAAGGAAGCTCGATCACTTTGGCACCTACGCGCATATCGACCTTCACCCCGTCCAGTTCCATTCGATGTACCTTGCCTACTCTTCCACTGTAAGGGCGTGTGGTGATGACCTTGCTCTCATCCCCCACACTCACTTTCCATTCTATATACTCGTTCTGTCCTTTCTGGGGTTTGATCTCATCAGACTCCAGCGTGACGATCGCTTTTTCATGCACCTCTTTCAAGACGATCGCATTGGCTCCAAAACGGTACAGCATTCTGTTCTTGAATGCATTTTCACCTGCCTGCAACTCGGCAGAGCTTCTATCGTTCATATTGAGTGTCTGAAGGGCAAAAGGGAAATCTACCTTATATCCCTCACCCTCTTCTTTGATCAGGAACGTCGGTTTATCTGTCGTAGGTTCGACCTCATAGCCCAGATAGAAATTACCGAAATCTTTTCGTTCGCCTTTGCCTATGTAGTAGTTTTCACCTTTTTGCCCTGTGGAGATCTTCAATTCCAGAAGTTTTTTCCCTTCCGGTGACGGTACCGCTTTCTCCTGGGCGGTCGGCAAGTATTTGAGCAGCTCTATCTTGACCTCTTTCTCTCCTACCTGAAGCGTCTGTGTCAAATGATTTCCCGTCATGCTGGACAGATAAAGTTCTTTTTCATAGGAGGCGCTTTTGTCACCCTCTGCAGCATGTATCTGCAGCATGTTCACATCCGAGACCATGGTATTGCTCACCGCTCCCTCACGTATGTGCATGATCCCCTCATACCCTACGTAGCGTGTGACCAGCGCACCCAGTGCAATGACAAGGAAAGAGAAGTGGAAAAGAAAAACTGCAGGTTTGGTTTTGTAGGATTTGTACTTGATGATGTTGTAAACAAGGATAGCCACAAAATAGGCCAGAAAGACTTCAAACCATTGCGCTTTGTAGATCAGTGCTCTTGCCGTCTGGGTACCGTAGTCGTTTTCTATAAACGTAGCCGCACCCACCAGTGCGCCAAAAGCAAACAACATAAACACCGCCATTTTCATGGAAAAAATATACTTCATCCTTTATATCCCCTTAATCGATTGAGTAAACGATTATAACGGATGTTTGCTAACCGAACGTTAATCCAAGGGATTTAACGCCTATTGTATGGGCGTTAGATGACAACTGTTACCTATGGACGCTTACGCTACAGTTCCATCACGACCCGAAAGCCGACAAAGTAGTTGCGCCCTCCGGACCCCAGATTGATCCGGGATGAGCAGCGGCTGTTCTCTGCACTGCCGTTCCATGAACCCCCGCGCAGCACCCTCCCCTTTTCATTGGGGACATTATACGCCGTACCATCCGTAGGTGTATGCGCATAGGTTTCGCTGTACCAGTCCAAACACCACTCCCATACATTTCCGTGCATGTCATAGAGTCCCCATGCATTGGGTTTTTTCATACCTACGTTATGTGTCACACCTTCTGAATTCTCTTTGTACCAGGCATGATCACCCAATAGTGTTTCATCATTACCGAAACAGTAGTTTCCGGTACTTCCCGCCCTGCAGGCATATTCCCATTCCGCTTCGGTGGGCAGTCTGAACGTTTTCCCTTCTCTCTGGCTCTTCCACTCACAGTAAGCCTTGGCATCATGGAAACGCACACGCCGTACCGGCACATCAAAGCCAAGGTGCTCGTGTTTCTCTTCAGGCACCTCCGCTCCCGTGGCCTGTGCAAAAAGCATATACTCCTCTACCGTCACAGGGAACTTGCACATCGCTATATCGTACGCTATATGTACCTCATGCAGAGGCTTCTCCCTCTCTCTTGCAAGCGGGTCATCGGATCCCATCAGGAAGCTTCCGCGGGGAAGTTGTACAAAATTATCATTGATCATATTACTTCAACTCTCCCCAGCTGTCGCCTATGCTTACGGAACACTCCAATGGCACATTCAATGCTAAAATATTCTCCATCGTGTGCACAAAACGCTTGGAGATCTCTTCCACCTTTTCCTCTTTCACTTCAAAGATCAGTTCATCGTGTATCTGCAGCAGCATAAAAGCATCGAGGTTCTCTTCGCGTATCATCGTGTCTATCTGGTTCATAGAGAGTTTGATAAGGTCCGCAGCACTTCCCTGGAAGACGGTATTGACCGATTCACGCATGTAGGCTGCTTTCTGCATGCCGTTGGCATTCTCGTAATCAAAGATACGTCTTCTTTTCAGTATCGTCTCCACATATCCGTCTATCTTGACCCGTTCCTGGATCTCTTCAAGGAAACGTTTGACCGTAGGAAATGAGGCAAAGTAGTTCTTGATGATCTCTTTGGCCTCTGACTGTGAGATACCCACATCTTCAGAGAGTTTTTTCGGTCCCATACCGTAGAGGAGCCCGAAATTCACCGATTTAGCCAGATTACGTTTTTGCTGGGCCTCTTCTTCACCAAAAAGCTTGATCGCCGTCGCCAGGTGGATATCCGCTCCCTTGTTGAATGCCTCCATCAAAGCCGTATCCTGTGAGAAGTGTGCAAGCAGACGCAGCTCGATCTGGGAGTAGTCGATACTTACCAGCTTATACCCCTCTTTAGCCACAAAGGCCTCTCTTACAGAGCGCCCCAATGCGGAGCGTACCGGGATGTTCTGCAGGTTTGGATCACGGGAGCTCAAACGTCCTGTGGCGGTACCTGTCTGGACAAAAGAGGTATAGATACGGGAATCCTCGTCAGACTTTGCCAATTTCAACAGGGGCTCCACATAGGTCGAGAGTATCTTCTGGTACTCACGGTACTCCAGGATCTTCTCTATGATCGGATGCTCTCCCACGAGCGAACTTAACACGGCTTCATTGGTACTGTATCCGGTCTTGGTCTTCTTTCCGCCTTTGAGTCCGAGCTGTTGGAAGAGCACCGCACCCAGCTGCTGGGTAGACTTGATGTTGAATTCAGACCCGCTGAGTTCATAGATCTCTGAAGTGAGCGTGGAGAGGTCATTGCTTAAGGTTTTTTGCAGTGTCTGCAGTTTGGCAGGATCGATCTTGATGCCTAAACTTTCCATACGTATCAGTACATTGATAAAGGGGTACTCTACATTCTTGGCTTCCTTCAAAAGGTGCGTCAGAGAGGAGAGCTCCATCTTCTTTTTGATCGAACCATAGAGCAGATAGGTCATCCAGGCATCTTCTGCCGCATAAAAGGTGGCATCTTCTATGGAAACGGCTGAAAAGTCTTCTCCCTTTTTGACCATCTCCTTAAAAGGCTTCATTTCGTAGTCGAAAAATGTCTTGGCCAGGGTATCGAGCCCTACTTTCGTTCCGGGGTTGGAAAGCCATGCCATGATCATCGTATCGGCATGCGGGATGACCGGTTCCAACCCAAACTGGTTATAGAGCAGGGATAGGTCGAATTTGAGGTTCTGCCCCACGATCTGGAAGGTCAGCAGTTTTTTGAGTGCCTCGAGCGCATCATCCAGTCCCACCTGCTCTTCTACACCCAGGTAATTATGCCCCACGGGTACATAGTAGGCTTTTTGACTGTCAAAACAGAAGCTGAACCCCACCATATTGTCACTCCTGGTATCCAGTCCTGTGGTCTCCGTGTCAAAAGCGACTATGGCATCTTTCTCTATGCTCTCGAGTACGCTGTTCAACTTCTCTTTGCTGTCCAGGGTCACTGCTTCAAAACTGAGTGCCTGTACTTTTGGTTTTTCCACTACGGGGCAATCTGTCTCTTCAAGCCCGACCTTTGCTTTTTTGATGGCCTGTTTCATCTCATATTTTTCAAACTCATCGATGAGGCAGGAGAGATAGTTCTTGTCCTCGAAGACAAAACTTTCCACATCCAGGTCCGCAAAGACCTCCGAGCTCATGGTGACCAGTTCACGCGACAGGAATGCCTGTTCTTTGCCTTCCAAAAGCAGTTTCTGTATACGGGGAGTCCCGCAGTTCTCTATATCGTCATAGATCGCTTCGAGCGTATGGTACTGATTGATCAGTTTCGCCGCCCCTACCTTTCCTATCCCTTTGACACCGGGTATGTTGTCTGAACTGTCCCCCAGCAGGGCTTGAAAGTTGATAAAGTCTTTGGGCCGGACCCCGAACTTCTCCACACAGGCCTGTTCGTCCACTTCCTGTTTTTTGACGGAATCATACATGACCACCACGCCGTCATCGATCATCTGGTAGAGGTCCTTGTCATGCGAGACGATGCGTACCTTCAACCCTTTTTCTCTGGCGAACCTGGTCACGGTCGTGATGACATCATCTGCTTCAAATCCTTCACGCGAAAGATTGGCAAACCCCATCTGTTCTATCCACTCTATCGCTACGGGAAGCTGTTTGATCAGGTCATCCGGCGCTGCCTCGCGGTGGGCTTTATATTCGGGATAGAGATCATTACGGAAGGTCCTGCCTTTGGCATCCAGGGCAAAGACCAGATAGTCCGTACTGTGGTCGCGGTGCAGAGAGTCCACCAGGTTGGCAAACCCTGTCAGCAGGCCGGTAGGGAACCCTTCGGAATTGCGCAAAGGCGGAAGCGCGAAATAGGAGCGGAAAAAGAAACCGAATGTGTCTATGATCGTGATCGTTTTCATTGGCTGACCCCTTTCAACTCTTTGGCCAGGTACTCGCCGGTATAGGAGCCTGTCTCTTTATACTCTGCTGCCACTTTTTCAGGTGAGCCTGTAGCGATGATGAGTCCGCCCTTGTTTCCGCCTTCGGGTCCCATATCTATGATGTAGTCTGCATTCTTGATCATATCGAGATTGTGTTCGATGACCACGACGGAGTTACCCAGTTCCACCAGGTGGTGCAGAACCCCTGTCAGCCTGTCCACATCCGCAAAGTGCAGTCCTGTGGTAGGCTCATCCAGGATATAGAGCGTCTGCCCCGTATCTTTACGGCTCAGCTCTTTACTGAGCTTGATACGCTGCGCCTCACCTCCGGAAAGGGTGGTGGCATTTTGCCCCAGTGTGATGTAATCCAGTCCGACATCCTTCAATGTCTTAAGCTTCACCGCGATAGCAGGGATCGCTTTGAAGAACGCCAGTGCTTCACCGACACTCATGCCCAGTACATCCGAGATCGACTTCCCTTTATACAACACTTCGCGTGTCTGTGCATTGTAGCGGGTACCGTCACAGGCATCACAGCTTACCAGCACATCGGGAAGGAAATGCATCTCTATCTTGATCTGCCCTTCCCCCTGACACTTCTCGCAGCGTCCGCCTTTGACATTGAAGGAGAAACGTCCTATCTTGTAGCCCCTCAGTTCTGCCTCTTTGGTCTGTGCAAAGAGTTTACGTATCTCATCCATGATACCCGTATAGGTCGCAGGGTTCGAACGCGGTGTACGTCCTATGGGACTCTGATCAAGATAGATCACTTTGTCAAGCTTGTCAAGCCCTGTGATCTCCACACCATCCACCTTGTTGACCTTCTTGGCATGGTTGAGTATCTCTCTCGCTACCGGTAGCAGGGTCTGAAGGATCAGTGAGCTCTTTCCGCTGCCGCTCACCCCTGTCACACAGACAAAGTTCTGAAGAGGGATCTTCGCATCAAGGTCCTGAATGTTGTTTAGTGTCACATTTTTGACCTCTATCCACTCTTTTTGCGGCTTGTCATGCGGGTAGGAGATCGTCTTCTTGCCGTACATGTACTCGGCGGTCTGTGTTCTTGCTTTCTTGAGCTTGCTCGCGTCGCCTGAAAAGACCACTTCTCCGCCGAACTCCCCTGCACCGGGACCGATGTCTATGATGTAGTCAGCGGCCAGAATGGTCTCCTTGTCATGCTCCACCACGATGACCGAATTTCCTTTGTCACGCAGAGAGTTGAGCGTGCGTATCAGTTTCATCGTATCACGTTCATGGAGCCCTATGCTCGGTTCGTCCAGTACGTACATGACGCCCGTAAGCCCGGAACCGATCTGTGATGCGATACGTATACGCTGTGCCTCGCCGCCGGATATACTTCTTGCATCACGGCTCAGCGTAAGATATCCCAGTCCTACATCATACAGGAAGTAGAGTCTTTCATAAAGCTCTTTCAGTATCGATTCCGCGATCATTTTCTGCTGTTCGTTCAAGTGCGAAAAGCTTTCTTTGTCCGAAAAATAGGCATAGGATCTTTCGATCGGCATATCGATGATATCTGCGATATTCTTCCCTTCGATCTTGACGGCCAGAGAGCGCGGTCTCAGTCGGTGTCCGTTACACTTGTCACACACCTTCTCGGTCATATATTCAGAAAGGTCTTTCTCCTCTTTGAACATGTCATGGGCGAACTTCACGACACCCGG
This sequence comes from Sulfurovum sp., assembly GCF_036568385.1. GTDB lineage: Bacteria > Campylobacterota > Campylobacteria > Campylobacterales > Sulfurovaceae > Sulfurovum. Next base: position 29,209 of record NZ_DATCSP010000064.1, read on the forward strand.
CCACTCACGTTTGAGCTTATGACGTTTCCATAGAAATTCCACCGATGTGCCGTTACCATAAAGTATCGCTTTTTGCTGATGGGATTCAAGTTCCCCGTAAGGCATATGGATATCGATGTCGTTCTGTTCACAGAAGGCATTCAGGAATTTGGTGTAGTAACTCTTGTTGAACCCATACATGATCTTGACCGCACCCTTGTCTATGGAAAGCTCGGGGTCTATCACCTTCTTTAGATCTATCGCATAGCGGATCCCCAGTCCGTCACAGGCAGGACAGGCACCCTTGGGAGAGTTGAAAGAGAAGCTGACAGGTTCCAAAGGTTCAAAGCTCAGTTTACAGTCAAAACAGGCCAGATGTTCGGAGTAGTGAATATGCTGTCTGTCCAGACCGAGCTCTTCGAAGTTGAGTACTTCTATCTCCATTTCCCCGTAGCTCTCTTTGAGCGCTTTTTCGACATCCTGTCCTATACGGTCGCGGCTCTCTTCTTTGACCACCACCCTGTCCACAACGACCTTGATGGTATGTTTTTTGGTCTTGGAAAGTTCTATCTCGTCATCCAGGCGCACCATCACACCGTCGACCATCGCACGGACATACCCTTTGTGGCGCAGCGACTCCAGCATCTCTGTAAAGGTACCCTTCTTCTCTTTCACCAGTGGTGCCATGATGACCAGTTTCGCACCGTCGGGCAGTTTCAATACCTCTTCAATGATGTCCGCAGCAGACATGGAAGAGATCGGCTTCCCACACTCATGGCAGTGCTGTACTCCTATGCGTGAGAAAAGCAGCCTGAGATAGTCATAGATCTCTGTGATCGTACCTACCGTAGAACGCGGGTTCTTGGAGGTGGTTTTCTGGTCTATGGCGATGGCAGGGGTCAGCCCTTCTATCTTATCCACATCGGGTTTGCCCACACGTCCCAGAAACTGTCTCGCATAGGAAGAGAGAGACTCTATGTAACGTCTCTGCCCTTCCGCATACAGGGTCGAAAAAGCCAAAGTGGACTTACCGCTTCCCGAAATTCCGGTTACGACCACCAATTGGTTCTTGGGGATGCTTATATTGATATTTTTTAAATTATTCTCTCTTGCCCCGTAAACGTGTATCATATCTTTCTTCACTCTTTATCCTCTTTTTAAAACCATATTTTCTTTACTAACATACCCAATGCAAGCATATAAAGCGCTAAAAGTGCCATCTTGTGATTTTTTGAAGTCACATGGTCTTTCAGCCATATCCCGAATGCCACTCCCACAAGTGAGGCAACCGCCACAACCAATCCGTTGCCAAAATCTATCGTACCGGTACTGAGTCGGCTGATCAGCCCTGCGACGGACGAGAACACCACAAAGAAGAGTCCCGCGCTCACCGCTTTCTTGATAGGATATTGCAATAAACCGACTAAAATCGGGAGTAAGATGATAGAACCGCCTACCCCAAGCGTAATAGAGAAGATACCGATCCCCAGACCTATACCAAAGAGCAGTCCCTTGCCGAGCGTCCTGGTCCTACCCTCTCCCTCATGAGGCTGAGAGAAGAAAAGTCTGAAGAGTGCAAAGAGCAACACCCCCAAAAAGAGGAACTGCAGTACCACATCTGCAATGAACTGTGTGACATACCCGCCGATGTAGCCGCCCACAAAGCCGCCAAACCCCACAAAGATCCCTTCGCCGACATGAAGAGAGCCTTTTTTAAAGTTCAGGTATGAGCCGTAAATAGAGCTGAAGACCATTTGGACAATGGAAATACCGATGGCATCTTTCGTCTCAAAACCAAGCACCAGAAGGATAGGTACGAGTATCATACCTCCGCCTATACCGAAAAAGCCTGCCATGGCACCGATAAAGATACCGACAGGTATGAGTTCTATCATCATTTACACTACTCCAAAAATCAAGTTGGAAGTATAACATTTTTCTTGCCCCTTTACAGTTATTTGACCATAGTGGCAACAATGCAGACAGCCAGGATCAAAGAAATGCGCCCGAAAATTGCGGGAAAGGACCGTAGTGAGAGAGGAGATCGTACGTCTGTGCAGCCTTGCGATGCTTTTTTATCCTATCCTGCACCTCTAAGCTGTGCCAAAATATGTCAATTGGACATATTATTGCTTCTTTTTCCCGATTCTGACTATAATACCGCTATGATACATTACACGACCCTGCAGATCCATTCGCTGGCACTACTGATACTCTTTTCGCTGCTGTTTCTTTACAAAACGAACGGGGTATTGAGACGCTTCAGGAGCAAAAGTCTGCTTAAACGCAACAGAACCCTAAAAAAGCTCAAACGTCTTCCCTGGGACGATTTTGAACTTTTAACGATGGAACTTTTTTCACATATGGGGTGGAAGGTACTTGGCAATGAAAAAAAAGGTGCGGATGGCGGTGTCGACCTATGGATGCAAAAGAGCTCTTTTACCAAAAGAAGGGTTTCAGCCATTGTCCAGTGCAAACGCTATGATGATGCACTCGTGACCATCAAGGTCATCAGGGAAATGTACGGACTCATGCATGAGTATGAGGCTGACGAGGTCTACATCGTCACCACGAGCCGTTTTACCAAAGAGTGCCACCCGTTTACAGAAGAGAAGAAGATCACACTGATCGACGGAGAGTCTTTGCTCAAACTGATACAGAAATACGGGTAGCGTACGTCCAAATTATCGAAATAACTGTCAGGACTCGCCGAGGAGGGGCTGAGAAAAGAAGGCCTCTATCGCTGCTCTCATCTCTTTGGGGTCTTCGATGCGGTTGACCTCATTTCTGAATGCGGAGGCTCCCTGATACCCCACCTTCGAATAGGAGTGGAGGTTTTTTCTGAAGAGTATCGCTCCGTACCTGTCGTAGTGGGCGATCATCTGGTCGAAATGTTCCAGGACCACGGCTTTGATCAGTGCAGGGCTCGGCTCATCCATCCCCTCTTTGATCTGCTTGAATATCCACGGTTTTCCGACTGCTGCGCGCCCGATCATCACACCATCCGCACCGGTATGCTCCAGTACCTTTTTCACCTTCGCCGGAGAGTCTATATCGCCGTTGGCAAGTACCGGTATCGATACCATCTGTTTGATCTCGGCGATGGCATCATAGTCCACGGCTGCCTTGTACCTTCCGGCTCTGGTTCTTCCGTGTACCGCTATATAGTCCGCACCAGACTCTTGACAGATGCGTGCGATCTCCCGATGGTTCTTTTCGTTGAAACCCAAACGGAACTTGACGGAGGTATACTCTTTATTGGAGTATTTTTTGATCGTCTCTATCACCTTGCCCATTTGGGGCAGATCGGTAAGCAGAGAGGAGCCCTGAAGGTTGTTGACCACCTTGGGTGCGGGACAGCCGCAGTTCAGGTCTATGGCTGTCACATCATCTCTTTCGTTGATGATCTCGACGGCACGTCTGATGACATCAAGGTCCGAACCAGCGATCTGTATGGCGTAGGGATCTTCGACAGGGCTCTTTTCGAGCATACGGTAGGTCTTCTTGGAGTGGTGCACCAGGGCGTTCGAGCTGATCATTTCTGAAACGGTCAGGTCCACACCGAACTTCTTTACGACAGAACGGAAAGGAAGGTCGGTAAAGCCTGCAAGCGGTGCCAGTGCATACAGGGGTTTGGAAAAATCAAGTGTTGCCATCAGCGGCACCCTTCCGCATACATGCATGTGACTCTTTCAGTGTATATAAAAATGTTTCTGAACATACAACCTGGCTTATTTACAGATAAAACCTATATCAATGATATCTTTTAGCTGATATTTATGATGTTCTTTTTTCAGCTCATAGAGTGCTCTGAACTTTATGAAGTCATCTTCATCCTGCTCTTCTAGATACCTGGCGACCTGATCTAAAAGTTCATATTCGAACAAAAGATAGAGATAGGCATTCTGCGCTTTCTCTGTTTGGGATTGAAAAGTGCTGAAAAGTGCCAGATTCTCTTCCGGCTGAAAATATTTTTTAGTGACCGTAGCGATAGCAAGATAGTCCTCACAGCTTAAGTTGAGGGCATCCACGAATTCGCTGATGATCTCAGGGTGTAGTTCCAGTGTATCTTCCGGGCTCACTCTTTTGAGCATCACCAAAAAGTTCTTTACATCAAAGACCTTCGCATATTTGCGTGCTTTTTCGAACTTCGCTTTGCTTGCAAAGATCTCCAGTGCTTTTGCATGCACCTCATCCGAATACTCCTTCGTGGACCTCATCACCTCTTCGACGAACTTGTCATCACTGTGGAGGCGGTTCAGGTTGTTCTGGACCAGTATCGGATTCTTTGCATGGAAGACCTTGGACATTTTCTCTTCTTTGAGGTCAACGTAGTCACCCTTTTTGATCTTTTGTATGATGCTGACCACACGCGAAAGTCTTGGTGTCACACCTTCGACACTTTCAGAGACTTCCAGGGAGGCTTTTCCCAGAAGTAAGGCAGAGTTTCTAAATGAGTCTATGGCATATTTTTGCTCTTTGGGTTCATTCACCAGCGACCAGTAGAGTGCATCTTCCAACGTATTTGTATCTTTCTGCCATTTTTTCAGCATAAAATAATTTTTCAAGCCGTAAAAGAACATATGTATCAAGGTAAAGAGAAACAAAATAAACATAGGAAAGACTATCCAGGCAGCTACCGGGAAACTGAAATTGATCCCCATCATTTCTATTGCGTAATGGCCTGAATTGATTGTATATGTCACCGCAGCAACGATCGCCATCAATAGCAAAGTAGCAAAAATATATAGCCCAAGTCTCATTTTATCTCCTTACTTTAGTTTTTTTTCATTGATCTCCCGACATGTAATACAAAAACGTGCAAAGTTCTTCACTTTGAGACGCGCCAAACCGATAGGTTCCTCACACATTTCACATATACCAAAAGTTCCTTTCTTTATTTTATCTAAAGCAAGTTCAATTTCGTTTAATTCTTTGCGCTGCTGGATCAAAATAGCACTGTCTACGATCGTTTCTGCAGAAGCTGCGGCAAAATCTCCCTCATCATGCAGCTCAAGCTCTCTCATTTCCTCTAGTTCAAGCGTAGTACCTCTAAGATTTTTTTCTATCTGTACTCTTCTGTCCAATAATTTGTTTTGAAACTCATTTAACTCTATTTCTGTTAACATCAGTGTTTTCCTATTTATGATATGGATGATTATGATTGATGGTCAGCCCTCGGAAGATCTGTTCCATCAACACCACTTTCACAAGCTTATGTGAAAGCGTAATTTTACCAAATGATATTACATTATTACATTTGGTTAAGAAATCCCTTTCAAAGCCGTATGCACCGCCTATGAAGAGATTCACCTGAACGCTATCCTTAAGCAGATCTGCGAATTCATGACTGTCCACTTCCTTCGAAGAGGGGTCCAGTGCTATGTTCATACCCGACCCCAGATACTTTTCCAGTGCCTTTGTGTATGACTTTTGGGCCGCTTCGGGAGAGATCTCCTGCGCTTTGGCTATCTCTTTGTCGAACACTTCAATGACCTCGACCCTGGCAAAAGGTTTGGCTATCTTTTTGTAATGCTCTATCAAACCGGCATATAAATTGTCTTTTCCCTTTTTATCGATAATAATAACATTGATCTTCATCGTTTCACTCTTTCAGTTTTGCTGCGATCCTGGTCGCCAGTTGATGTACGGACATCGCATAGTAGGCACTATGGTTATAGCGTGTGATGACAAAAAAGTTTTTGGCACCGTACCACAATTCATCGTATTTCTCTCTATTGAGCTTGATGAGACGCACCCTCTCCCAATAGTCCCATGTTTCTTTGGGTGCGATACCTTTCAGTTCAGACCTGTTGTAGGTTGTCCCATAGCCTGTCTTGTAGGCAGTGAACCGCATCCCTTGATATCCTACCCTGGTAGCGACAGGTTCCCCTTTGCGCCATCCGTTCTGTTCAAGATAATTTGCAATGCTCGCGATCGCATCTTCCGGCCTTTGCAGTGTGACATGCCCATCTCCATTGAAATCCACACCATAGGGTTCGTAATTGCTTGGCATGAACTGTCCCAGACCGATGGCACCGGCATAGGAACCATAGACGTTCTTCGGATTGATCTTTTCTCTTTTGGCAAGTTGCAGGAATGCCAGAAGTTCTTTTTTGAAAAAACCGTTTCTCCTGTTCTTTTCAAAAGCGAGAGTTACAAGGGTGTCAAATACCGGATACTTGCCTACATTCGCCCCATAGACACTCTCGATACCTATGATCGCAGCCACATACTCCATGGGAACGCCATACCTTTGTTCTACTTTCTGAAACGTTTTGAGATTGCGCCTGATAAAGTCCACCCCCTGCTTCACACGGGCAGGAGTTACTTTATGTTCTACATAGCGATCCCAGGCCCCATATTTGGGATAGCGTTCTTGCAAAGCCTCGATCTGTTCCGCTGTCAGTGTTGTCCTATCTTTGGGAAGAAAGGCTCGGAGTGCCGAGTGCTGTACCTCTACCTTGGAGAAGAGTTTTTCAACATCCTCTCTTTTAAAGTCATGCTTCTTGACCAATGCGTTGATAAAGGCGACCGTATCTCCGTGTTTCGTATAATCCTTGGCAGATAACATCAAGGTCAGTGTGATTAGTAATGTTATTGCTCTTTTCATCCCATGATCCTGATCGCCGTATTTAATCAATTCGGTACTATATTTTTGGTATTGTACACTATAGAAATAAAAGGAGAATCATGCATCGTATTTTATTCGTCTGTTTGGGGAACATCTGCCGCAGTCCCTTGGCGCACGGCGTGGCAGAACACCTGGCCCGTACGAACAAACTGGAACTTTACGTGGATTCTGCAGGTACCAGTGACTGGCACGCCGGGGAAGCACCTTGTGACAATTCTATCAAGGTCGCCCAGCAATATGCGATCGATATCAGCAAGCAGCGCTCCCGTCCTATCACCAGAGAGGATATCACCTCTTTTACGCATGTCGTGGCGATGGACAGACAGAACAAAGCAGATATGGAAGCCTTTGGCTTTTCCAATGTCCATCTTTTGGGAGATTATGCGGATTTTCAGGGAGAAGATGTGCCAGATCCCTACTTTTTTAGCGGCTTTGAAGGGTTTGAAAAGGTCTACCGGATGATCTCACTCTGTGTCGAAGATCTCTTGGCAAAGGTAGAGCATGGAAGCCTCTGAGTATTGTATCATCACCACGACCACAGACTCGAAGCAGAATGCTGAAGCGATCACGCAGCAGCTTTTAGAGAAAAAACTTGTCGCCTGTGTACAGTCCTTCCCTGTACAAAGTGCCTACCATTGGGAAGGCAAGATCACAGCCTCGGAAGAGATACTGCTTCAAATGAAAACAAAAAGAGCGCTCTTTGAGAAAGTCATGGCCGAAATTGAACACCTCCATGCCTATGAGGTGCCGGAGATACTCATGGTGCCACTGGCTGCTGCGAACAGAGGCTATCTTGAATGGTTGGAAGAGAGCATCAACCCTTAGTCTCTTTGGTAATAAGAGATCAGGGATGCTTTTTGGATCGTATGCTGGTTGATCATAAAGCCCACCACGGCACTGTTGGTCTCAGCCTTGACGGGTAGACTCTCCACATCCAGGGCATGGACGGTAAATACGTAACGATGGGCTTTGTCTCCCTGGGGAGGACAGGCACCGCCGAAGCCGGCAATGCCATAATCGGTCACGGTTTCCAATGCACCTTTTGGCAATGTTTTTTTCGCGGAAGCACCGGCCTCTATCTTATGGGTATCCGCAGGGATATTCACGATCAGCCAGTGCCACCATCCGCTGCCTGTCGGTGCATCCGGATCATACACGGTGACAGCAAAGCTTTTGGTACCTTTGGGTGCATGGCTCCAGTGAAGCTCCGGCGATATGTTCTCTCCCGAACATCCAAAGCCGCTAAACTCCTGGGCTTTGCTCATCTGTCCCCTGAGCGTCGCACTTTCCAGGGTAAAGCTCTCCGCGGCCAAAAACGAGCCTATCAACATCATTATCCACATAGTTCGCATACGTTCCTCCTAGTTTTTTATGTATCATAGAATAATTTACATTAGAAGACTATTTATACTTTCAAGATAAATCTTGATATCATACCGGACAAAGCCCATCCAGGGCAAAATACTCCCAAAGGATAGACAATGCAAAACGATTTTACCAAAGCGATGGATTTCAGGCATGCCTGCAAGCTATTTGATGAAAACAAAAAGATCAATGAGGAAGAGATGCATTACATTTTGGAAGCGGGAAGAAAGTCCCCCTCCTCTTTCGGTATGGAAGCATGGAAGTTCCTGGTGATCACCAATGAGGAACTCAAAGCAAAGCTCAGACCTTTTTGCTGGGACCAGGTCCAGATCACTTCCTGTTCTCATCTGGTGGTGGTACTTGCCGGTATAGATAATGTCAAAGTGGAGAGCGGTATCCCCAAGAAAAGATTCATGCGACGTGAGATGCCGCAGGAAAAATTGGATTTTTATATGGACATTTATGCCAAACACCTGGAACACACGCTCAGCACGGATGAAAATATCTATGCATGGACATCCAAACAGAGCTACATCGCACTGGGAAATATGATGACCGCTGCCGCTTTCATAGGCATAGACTCCTGCCCGATCGAAGGATTTGAAAAAGAAAATGTCGAAGAGGTATTGGGGCTGGACACCACAAAATACCAGGTGGCCGTGATCCTGCCTTTCGGTTACAGAGTCAACGAGCAGCCGGCACAACAGAGACTCCCCTTTGATGAAGTCGTCGAATTCATAAAGTAAGCAGTATGTTCATCGATTTCGAAGAAAGCAGCACGAGCGAACGGTATCATCTTATGGCCAATACCGTCGTCCCGCGTCCCATAGCGTGGGTGGTCACGGAAGGTGAAGTACTGAACATCGCACCTTTTTCCTACTTCACCCCGCTCTCTTCAGACCCTGCCACACTGATGATCTCCATCGGGCACCGGCCTGACGGTAGACCGAAAGACACGCTGAGAAACCTGAGGGAAAGCAGGAAGTGCGTGGTCTGCATCGTGGATGGGGAGCATTTTGAAGCGATGCACCGCAGCTCCAAAGGTCTCGAGGCATCAGAAAGCGAACTCGAAGTCTTTGATATCCCTGTACAGGGCTCCCTCGAAGGGTTCCCACCGATGCCGGCGGGCATCAAAGTGGCATTTCTTTGCGAATACCTGCAGGAGGTTGATCTCAAAGGAAGCAAAACCATTCCCGTCATCGTAGAGATACAGCATCTCTATCTTGATGATGCGATCATCTCCGACAAAGCGCAGATCGGTCTGGAGTTTTCCGCTATTGCCAGGGTCGGGCGCAGCTATTCACGTATAGACAAGATCATCCCCGCACCCGAGATACCGTAAATATACAGTTTATTTGCACCATCCCCTTTTCACATTTTGAGGTGATGAAAGTCATACTATTTTCATCACCTTACCATTGCTTCCTCTTTATCCTTCCTTATCCTAATTCAAGTCAAACATATTTAATTGATTATTTTTTATACAATAATTTGAATAATATTAGAACAATCCTATCTTATACTTTTCCTGAGGATACAACGTACTTGAAAAGGGAAACCGTATATCCGACTGGACACAAGGTGGTGGTAGAGATCATCCATATTCAATCAGCGTATAGACAAGTGTTTGTCTATATAAATGATAATTAAGAAAAAAGGAATAAAAATGTTAAAACTGCTTATACACACATGGAGTGAACCATGTCTTATTTAGTCCCTCAGGAATTTGTTAAAAAAATGGTCGATTCTGGTGAATCAAAGGTATATATGTCTACAAAAGATACTCTGATACGTGCTTACATGGCAGGAGCAATTTTAGCACTTGCGGCTGTATTTGCAATTACTGTTGCGATGCAAACAGGTTCAGGTCTTATAGGTGCAGCGTTCTTCCCAGTCGGGTTTATCATGCTCTATCTAATGAGCTTTGATCTATTGACAGGGGTATTTGTATTGGTGCCATTGGCTTGGATCGATAAACGGCCGGGAGTGACCGTCGGTCAGATATTTAGAAACTGGGGTCTGGTGGGACTTGGGAACCTTCTTGGTGCGTTAACGGTAGCCTTTATGATGGCATTTGTCTTTACCTACGGTTTTGATACGGATGGCGGTGCGATCGCCCAAAAGGTTTCGGGTATCGGTGAAGCAAGAACACTGGGGTATCAAGCACACGGTATCTCTGGTTGGTTTACGGTATTCATCCGTGGAATGCTCTGTAACTGGATGGTGGCAATGGGTGTGGTCGGTGCGATGATCTCAACAACAGTCAGTGGAAAAGCGATCGCTATGTGGATGCCGATCATGCTGTTCTTCTTCATGGGGTTTGAACACTCGATCGTGAATATGTTCCTTTTCCCGTTCTCTTTGATCATGGGCGGTGACTTTACAGTAGTGGATTACCTGCTTTGGAATGAGGTACCGGTTGCACTGGGTAACCTGGCGGGCGGTCTTCTCTTCACAGGTCTGACGCTTTACGCAACACACGTAAGGACCGGAGCAAAACGTCAACTGAACAATGCTTCTTACCAATCAAAAAAGCCTTCAGTTGCATAAGCTGGAGTCTGGAAAACACTATCAAAAAGGATCTATACTATGAAAAAAATCGAGATGACAGAAGCGATCGTACTGGCAAGGAAAAATGCCAAAATGAGCTGGGAAACGTTGGCTGAGAAAGTTGGTCTATCAGCCACTTTCCTTACTTCAGCGTGTCTGGGGATGAACAGCCTCAAACAAGAGCCTGCAGAAAAACTGTGTGAAGTACTGGGTTTAGAAGGGGAAGTGGCTATCGCTTTACAGGAATATCCCAACAAAACCTGGGACTTTACGATACCTCAGGACCCTCTCATCTATCGTCTCTATGAAGTGGTCGGTGTCTATGGGGAAACGATCAAAGAGATCGTGGGTGAAAAGTTCGGGGATGGCATTATGAGTGCCATTGATTTCTCTTTGGATATAGACAAAGAAGAAAACCCCTTGGGAAACAGGGTGGTGATCACCATGAATGGTAAATTCTTGCCGTATAAATCATGGTAGTGTTGCAGACAGGATAAGGTTACTGAACACGATGGACAAACAATTACAAATCTCTATAGGCGAATACTCAGATAGAGGCCGAAAAGAGATCAATCAGGATTTTCATGATATCTGTATACCTGAAGAACCCCAATTGACACACAAAGGGATCGCCATAGCTTTGGCTGACGGGATCAGCAGCAGCGAGGTCAGTCAAACAGCCAGTAAAACATCTGTCACCTCTTTTTTGATCGATTACTTCAGTACTCCGGAATCCTGGTCTGTACAAAAGTCAGCACAGCGCGTGATGAATGCGACCAACTCCTGGCTCTACGCACAAACCAAACAGAGCCAGTACTATTACGATGCGAATAAAGGGTATGTCTGTACCTTTAGTGCCATGATCCTCAGGTCCACCACAGCCCATATCTTTCATGTAGGCGATACCCGTATCTATCGGTTGAGAAACCATGTGCTCGAACAGTTGACGGAGGATCATCGGATGTGGATCTCTCAGGAGAAGAGTTATCTTAGCCGTGCCCTGGGTGTTGATACAGACCTCAAAATTGATTATGATACTTTACAGGTAGAAGTAAACGACATTTTTGTCTTTATGACGGACGGCATCTATGAATATGTGAACGCCGGTATGATCATCAGCACGATAGAAACATATGGTCATGACCTGAATGCCGCAGCGAAATACCTTGCCGATACGGCGTACGATAAAGGCAGTGATGACAACCTGACCATTCAACTGATACATGTGGATGCCCTTCCCGACAAAGAGGCCAATGAGATTCAGAAACAACTGAGTGAAAAGCCTTTCCCGCCGATACTTGAGGCACGTATGCTCTTTGACGGATATGAGATCATACGTGAGTTAAGTGCGAGCAGCAGAAGTCATGTCTATCTGGCTGTCGATACGGAAACAGAGACGCGTGTCGTTCTGAAAACGCCCTCCATTGATCTACGTGAGAACAAAGCATATCTTGAACGGTTCTTGCTGGAAGAATGGATCGCTATACGTATGGATCATGCCCATTTGCTAAAGTCTTATTTGCCCACACGCAAACGCAATTATATCTATACGGTGACAGAATATATTGATGGACAGACCCTGACACAGTGGATGATAGACAACCCTGCGCCAACTATAGAAACCGTACGTGAAATAACAGAACAGATAGCCAGAGGACTGCTCGCACTGCATCGGCAGGAAATGATCCATCAAGACCTGAGGCCAGAGAATATCATGATCGACAGCACAGGTACCGTGAAGATCATTGACTTTGGTTCAACCAGAATAGAGGGAATCGTCGAAACCAATGCCTATATCGAACAGGAACATCTGCTCGGAACAGCACTCTACTCTGCACCGGAGTATTTTCTAGGGAACACCGGCTCAGCACGTTCAGACCTCTTTTCACTGGCGGTGATTGTCTATCAAATGATCTCCGGTGATTTTCCCTATGGCACTAAAGTGGCCAGATCGACCACCAGGGCGGCACAAAAAAAATTGAAATATAAACACTTAAACCCCGATGCACAGGGTATACCGGACTGGATCGATGAAACCCTGAAAAAAGCACTGGAACCAGACCCCTATAAACGGTACGGAGAACTCTCCGAATTTCTATATGATCTGCGGCATCCCAATCAGGCATATATAAACAAGTCCAAACCGCCACTTTTAGAACGTAATCCCCTGCTTCTATGGAAAACCGTTTCTTTCATCTTAGCCGGCATCATTGTCCTGCTGTTAAGCAGATGAAAGGGTGAAATCTTTACTCGTACTGCTATGCCAGCTTTTTAAAACAGCATCTTTTGTATTTCAAGCCGCTGCCGCAGATGCATGGTTCATTGCGTAGAAAAGAGACCTTGTCTTCGTAGATCTCTCCGTCGACATACTTCCACATATCATTGACCTTTAAAAATACAGACTTTTCATGGTGCATGTGCTGCTTGCCGTCAAAGATATAGTAGGCTTTGAATTCGACCATCTCCTCATTGTGGTCAATGATCTCCAAATGTTGCCAGATGCTGTTGTCCGCCCAGTCCTGTATGAACTTGAGCTCTTCATCACTCCATGTATGGTCATGGGTGGTGGCATGAAGGTAGTTCACGTCGCCCAAGCAGTAGGCACTGTAGCGTGAACGCATCAGGCTGAGGGCATCGGGTGCTACCTCCAGCACTCTCAAAATGGGTTCGCAGCACTCAGAAAAATTCAATCCGCTTTTACAATAACATTTATCCACATTCATCTCTCTATTCTCTATCTGTTGGTTTCAAATCTGCACGCATCATACCATAAACTGTTTTGATGTTTCAAAAAGTGTTTTCTCCGCTTAATCCTATTTACAATTTATTAAAGTATAATCCGATTCAAAAATCCCAAAAAAGAGAAAAAGTGCGGCAGACAAGACTATTTCATTACCTATTGATAGCATTCGTACTATTGGCATACCAGTCCAATACCCTGCACTTTGAGCATCTCCTCGAAAAAAACGATGACTGTCATACCTGTGTCTCGGAAGAACACACAGACAATGTACTGCATGAAATATCCCATGTTCTGGCGATACATCTCAGTGAAAGTATCGTAGAGAACAGTGTTGTCAGGCAGAAGATCTGCAGACCGGATATTCGCAAGATCATTCAGACACCGGCACGGGAATCTGTAGATCTTTCAGGGCTGCACGCGTATTGCTCACCCTTTACTCCCCTGGGATACCTCTCTCACGCACCCCCTTTTTCCTTGTCCTGAACCAAAATCACAAACAGCTAAAATTACTATAAAAACCAATCATAATACAAGGATATATGTATGAAAAAAATATGGATGATCAGTGCCATCACGGCTACACTGATCTATGCTCAGGAAATGAGCCTGGAAGAAGAGCTCGCAAGTCAAAAAACAGCACCGGCTTCCACACAAGATGACTATATGCCCAATATCTCTCTGATACTCGATGCCAGCTATATCAATGAATCACTGGACATCGACACCGAGCATGTGGAGATACCGTCATTCGTTGAAGGCGGCTCAGATGATGAACATGCACACACGCCGCTGGTCGGCAATGACGGGTTTAATTTCAATTATGCCGAACTCGTGATGTCAGCCTCTGTGGATAACTATTTTGACCTTATGGGTGTGTTTCACATGACAGAAGATGATATCGAGATAGAAGAAGGGTATGTGGTGACCACCTCTTTGCCTTATCACCTCAGGGCCAAGATCGGTAAATTCAGAAGTGACTTCGGGTACCTCAGCAACAAGCATGAGCACGCCTACAGTTTCCAGAAACTGCCGCTTATCTATAACGCACTTCTGGGAGACCATGCGATCAACGAAGAAGGGGTACAGCTTCAGTATGTCTTCCCTACCAATATCTATACGATGGCAGGGGTAGAACTGCTTCGCGGTGAAAATGAACAGAGCTTCGGTGTAGAGGGGTTTACGACTCCTGATCTAACTGAGGTCGAGGATGTATCACAGCCCTCTTTGGTCGTCGGATATCTCAAAACCTCTTTTGACCTAGGCGGCAGTACCATCCTGGGTGGTGTGAGCATCGCCAAAGGTGACAGCAGGATGAACCACCTGGGGGATGTACATGCGGACCATGAAGAAGAGGAAGAAGGAGCACATGCATTTTCGGGAGATACGACCATCTACGGGGCGGACCTGGTCTATAAGAACTACTTTTCGGCGACGCGCTCCATCACCTGGCAGAGCGAATATCTCTACAGAGAGATGGACGGTACAAAGTACAGTGAAGTGGAAGAAGGGGTATGGGGAAGTTCCGCGCTTAACAAAAAACAGGCAGGATTCTATACCCAGCTGGTCTATCAGCATGACAGAAATATCAAAACAGGGGTAAGATACAGTGGGATCACCCAAAACGATATCACAGCCAATGCTTCACCGGTGCCTGTAACAGATGATATCTATATCGTATCGGCCATGGCAGAATACAACTTCAGTGAGTTTTCGCGTATAAGGGTGCAGTACAATCATGATGCTTCGCTCTACACGGAAGAGGACCTTAAGAACAATAAAGATGAGTTCATAGTACAATTTACCTATGCGATCGGCGCACACGGCGCACATCCATTTTAGGAGATAAGATGAAAATACTGTTTATACTATTACTGGCAGCCTCTACGCTCTCTGCTAAGCTCAATGTGGCGGCAGCCTACCCCTATATCAAAGAGCTGACAAAAGAGATCGGTCAGGACAAGGTAGCGATCACCCTCCTTTCACAGGGAAACTGGGATCCCCATTTTGTGGTGCCAAAACCCTCTTTGATCGCGCACCTGCGTAACAGTGACCTGCTGATACTCAACGGAGCCTCACTGGAGGCAGGATGGCTTTCACCGCTATTGGACAGTGCGAACAACCCAAACATCCAGGAGAATGCCAAAGGGTATCTTGAACTAAGTGACTATATGGATCTGCAGGATATTCCGAAAAATGTCAACCGGTCCATGGGGCATGTCCATGCAGAGGGGAATCCGCACTTCATACTGGACCCGCACAACGTCATCAAGCTGGCCAAAGTGATCTCTCTGAAACTCTCTTTGCTGGATCCTGCAAACCAGGGATTCTATCAAAAGAACTTCGAAGCTTTCAAAGCTGCGTGGGAAAAGAAACTGGTCTCCTTCGATAAAAAGATGGAAGCATGCAGAGGTATGAACGTGATACAGTACCATGAGCTCTTCAACTACTTTCTGAGACGTTACGGCATCAACTCTGTAGACAACATTGAACCGCTCGCAGGGGTATCCCCGAACTCCAAGCATACCCTGGAGCTCATCAATACGATCAAACGGAAGAACATCAAACTGATACTGCAGGATGTCTACCATGAGCATAGAACGGCCCATTTCATAGCGGATAAGACCGGTGCGAAAGTGGTTCAGCTCCCTCATGATGTAGGTGCCATGAAAGGCACAGGGACACTGGAAGCATTCTATACTACGTTGGTCAACACCGTATGCAGATGATTACCCTGCTCTACCCCGCTTTTATCCTTGCCATCCTTTTGGTATTTGTCCATGCCATTTTCGGCCTGGAGATCATCAAAAGAGGTGTCATCTTTACCGATCTTGCCATCGGACAATTCGCCGCGGTCGGTGTGGCGGTGAGCCTGCTGCTGTTCGAGGGGCACTATATCTTTCTGCTGACCTTTCTTTTTGCCCTGATCGGTGCATTGCTGATCACCCTGGCAACCTACCGTGTCAAGCATATAGAGGCTTTCATCGGGATGCTCTATGCTTTGGGTGCGAGCAGCATTATGATACTCCTTGCCAATACCGGACAGGGGACCGAACTTTTCTCGAAACTCCAGGCAACGGACATACTCTTTACCTCAGCCTCCGATCTCTGGGAACCTCTGGTACTTTACAGTGCGGTGGGCCTGCTCTTTTTCCTTTTCCACCACAGGCTCACAGGGTTTTATAGAGAGGCGCTCTTTTTCGGACTGCTGGCACTGACGGTCACCTCTTCGGTACAGCTGGCAGGGATCCTGGTCGTGTTCGTACTGCTGATCGTACCTGCCTTTGTGGCACTCCTGCAGGGCCGTTTTTCCAAACTGCCTTTTGCATGGGTCCTGGGTTCGATGATCATCATCGCCGCCATGGTCGTTTCTTACTACTTTGACCTGCCTACGGGCTATACCATCGTGTTCATCGCTTCACTCGCAGGTGTCTCCAGTGCTCTGGTCTTCAAAGGCTAGGCCAAGGCACTTTTTTATCTAGAACCATCCTGCACTCCTCTTTATCGTCTAATTCTTCTGTCCCGTTTTACCTATCCTGCGCCAACTCTTTTGATCCACTTAATATTAATTTTATGTTCAATTGTTATAATCCCGAATTATTTTAAAATAAACTAAAAGTTATAAAGGAAACTATTTTGAAAAACCTTATGAAGTTTTTTATCGGAATACTGTTACTCAGCATCACGCTGCGTGCAGATATACACACGGACCTACAGGATCTGTCAACCCAGGGTGAGACACTCAACACGGAACTTTCTGCATTTACTTTCAGCCAGGAAAGCTCATGTATGAAACTGGGGACATTGAACCGCTCCATTGAGGCCTATACAGCCGCGCTAAAAAGCACGACAGAGTCCATGACCGCATTTTCTGTGACAGAAGCGGACCTGGCAGTGCTAGATGACCTTTCTGCTATCGCTAAAAATATGGGGGCAGAGTCACTGCGTCTAACGGCTGAACTGAACAGTATCGAAGATGTTGCGGAACTCTTTGAGTACCGTGCAGGCCTCAGTGCAATGCTGCAGCTCTCCAAAGACATCGGCACGATGGCTGACCGTATACTGGAGATGGCAGACCGTATCCTGATCATGGCTGACAACATCGGGATCATGGCAGAGCGCATCATGATCACGCAGCAGATCCAAAACACCAATATCGCTTTGACACAGGCTTCCATCTTAACCACACAGCAGAATATGGTACTCTTGAGTGATTCGCTTTCAACCATCGCCTATAATCTTACGCTCGGGCAGATCGTCAATGATACAGATACGCTCTCAGGGGCTTTAAATGCCATGAACCTTGACAGCAGCAACATGGACAGCGAACTTGCCTCACTGGAAACACAGACCACTGCCCTATTGAACAAAACCACAAACCTGCTGCTCTTGGTCGTAGAGAACAGTCAAAACATGAGCCACTACATTAATTCGGACACCTTGACGATGCTGGGTGACCTGACAGCCATACATAAAGCCTTGGCCCTCTCGTTGGAAACCTATGCCCGTACCATCGAGCAGATGGCACCGTTGACAGAAACCCCTGTACTCTCAGACGCCACAGCATCGATGCTGCAGCTGACAAAAGATATCGGTGTCATGTCTGACCGCATCATGGAGATGACAGACAAGATCTATATCATGGCTGACAACATCGGACTGATGGCTGACAACATCGTTGCAACGCAGGATATCCAGACAACAAATGTGCTGCTTACAGAGGCCTCTTTGTTGACATCGCAGTCGATCATGATCAATGTGATCAAGAATTTCGGGCTATAGGGAGCAAAAATGAAAACTATGATGAAACTTATCGCACTTTTTATACTGACATTTTCAGCAGTACACGCGGACCTTAAAACGGACCTGACCAACCTCAACCAGAGTATGGTTGAACTAAACAGCACTATCACCGACACCAAGCTGACAGCAGATTCTATCTGTGCGCCGTTGATAGCGCTGAACCAGCAGGCAAAAGATATCGTGGCCGCACTCTCCGCTGCCAATGAGAATATCACAGCACCTTTGACCCTGGACAATGAAACCCTGGTATTGACCGAAGAGCTTTTTGTCAATGTGGCAGCACTTTCCAATGCTTCTTCTGTGCTATCTACAGAGATCGCCCTGCTCCAGACAGCGACCAGTGCCCTGACCCTCAAAGACGGCATTACTGCGATGCTACAGCTTTCAAGCGATATCGGAGAAATGGCGGACCGTATAGGTGAGATGGCTGACAAGATCCTGATCATGTCAGACAATATCGGTCTGATGGCAGACCGTATCCTGGAGACGCAGGTGATCCAGAATCAAAATATCGCGCTGACACAGAACACGATTCTTACCACACAGACCAATATACTGACACTCGTTTCTGTAGTGGAAAGTGCAAGCTATGACCTCACTTTGGAATCGCTTATCACCGATGGGAACAGCCTGGTTGCAAAAATGTCACTGGTGGCTCTGAACCCCTGGAATATGTCAAGTGAACTTCAAGATGTCAAAGAGGATGTCAATGCCTATCTGGTACAAGTACAGGCATTCCAAACGATCCTGAACAGCGACAGTCTGCAGAGTACCATGACCGTCAATGCAGAGTCACTTAATGCCCTGGTCAACCTCTCTCTGATCATGACTTCACTGGGAACGGTGATAGATAGCTATGGTATCGCGATCGAAGCGTCCAAGAACATCACCAGAGAGGCCACCCTTCTTGATGCTATGAACAGTATGCTGATCCTTTCTGCAGATATCGGAAAGATGTCCAACAGCATTTTGGAGATGGCGGACCAGATTCTTGTGATGTCTGACAATATCGGTATGCAGGCAGACCAGATCCTTCTGACGCAGCAGTTGCAGAATACCAATATCGCTGCAACCCAGACCTCTATATTGGCAGCGCAGCAGCTTGCGCTCGGGATCATCGCGGCAAGCAACTAGCTGCGATCATCCTCTCCTTTACAGGCTTTTGTCTTTTGACAT
Source organism: Sulfurovum sp. (assembly GCF_036568385.1). Taxonomy (GTDB): domain Bacteria; phylum Campylobacterota; class Campylobacteria; order Campylobacterales; family Sulfurovaceae; genus Sulfurovum. The sequence continues at coordinate 48,456 of NZ_DATCSP010000064.1, forward strand.
AAGCCTTGATGTTGCGATCCGTTCTATCTATCCATCCAAGACTCTTCTCTTATCACTACACTATGTTCGCCATCGATCAATGTGAGTTCATTATCAGAGATATTTGCCTGCAGTGACATGGCACGTTTTGCAAGAAGTTCTATATCTCCATCGATATGAAGATGTTTCACCTGAAGGTTCGAAAAGCGTGTGAGCGATGTCTTTATCTGTTTCCACCAGGAAGCAGCCATACCTTCCTGATACGTATAGATGATCACTTTTTTAGAACGTCCACACGCTTTTTTGATGCGCTTTTCATCAGGTTGTCCGAGATCGATCCAAAGTTCGATCTCACCGCCTAAAGACTTTTTCCAAAGGTCTGGCTCATCATCCTGGGATATGCCTTTACAGAACTCAAGGTCTTCATCCGCATTAAGTATAAATGCAACCAATCGTACCATAAGACGCAAGTCCGTTTCGGAAGGATGTTTCGCCATCGTTAAATTATGGTCCGCATAATAATGACTGTCCATATTTGCTATATTGAGTAACGCTTTGTATATGGTTGCTTTGGCTGCCATGGTGTTCCTTCTCTTTTATCTGTGAAAGTATATCGGTTCTAAATATAAATCCAGTATACTACCCCATGCCCAAAATAAACGATCACACACAGGAAAAGATACATGCCAAACCGTAAAGACATACCCCTCAGCCATATATTCATCCCTTCCAAGGTACCCTCAAAAAAGCTGATGGTCGTACTGCACGGCCGTGGAGACTCCTCTACCGGGTTTTCCTTTCTGCCGCCCTACCTCGATATGGAGGAGATGAACTATATCCTGCTGGATGCCCCCTATGACTATTATGACGGGTTCTCCTGGTATGACCTGCCGCCCAATCAGCTGGAAGGGATCCTCCACTCTCGCGCGTTGCTGACAGAGACCCTGGACAGGCTCTTTGAAGAGGAGTTCAATGCCCATGAAAGTTTTCTGTTCGGCTTTTCACAGGGTTCACTGCTCACCTTTGAATTCGGTGCACGGTACGGCAAAGTACTTGCCGGCTACATTGCCGTCAGCGGATACATCTATGATGCAGAGAGACTGTTAGAAGAGATGAATCCGGATGTAAAAAGTTCACACTGGCTCTGTACGCACGGCACCTATGATGAAGTGCTGCCCTATGAGATCTCAAAGGATCAGGTAGAAACCTTGCAGGAAGGCGGATTTGAGATAGATTTCAGGAGCTACGATAAAGTACACACGATCGCGGAAGATGAATTGAAGATGTTTGAGGAATGGATCAAGAGCAGATAACGGCGTCTCCATTTTATTTGCTGATCGCCCGGAGCATGCCTATTTCTTCGCGTGCTCCATTTTTCTTCTCTCTGCGATGTTCAGCATCTCCTGTTTCTCTTCCACACTAGCTTTGTTCCACCGAAGCATATCGTCAAAAGTACGGAAACATCCTAGGCAGATCTCCTCTTCGTTCAGAGAACACCTTCTGATGCACGGTCTGTTGATATCTGACATTTGATCCTCCTCTTCATATACACTTTAGGTATAGGTTCTGGTATGACTTGGTTGGGATAGTACTTTATCGAGGCTTTGGTTTGGCTAAAGGAAGGTTCGCCGCCTTTATTTCACCATAATATGTTATGATGTCCCGACTAAACTGCAAGGAACGATGATGACAAAAGAAGTTCAAGAGATGATAGCACACTGCAAAGAAGCACAGCTTCCCTACCTCGACCTCAGCCATCAAGGGCTCACAGAGATCCCGCCTGAGGTCGCTACACTGGTCTGGCTTGAACGCCTTTCGCTTTCCCATAACCGCATCTCGGACATCACTCCGCTTGCCTCTCTGAAAAAGATACACAAGCTCTCGCTCTCGCACAATCAGATCTCCGACCTTACGCCACTCTCTTCCTATGAAAATCTCAAATTTCTCTTTATATACGATAATGCCGTCTCTGACATCACACCCTTAAGCCGGCTCTCCACACTCAAAAAGATATCCGCATACAACAATAAGATAGAGAACATCCAACCGCTTGCTTTGCTGCCTAAGCTTGTCTACCTGGACCTGAGAGACAACCCTGTATCAGATCTGCAAACACTCAAGGCGCTGCGTACGCTCAAAGTGCTTCAAGTATAACTTCACCCAGCACTATGCCAGGTCAAACCGGTCCAGGTGCATGACTTTGCTCCACGCTGCTGCAAAATCTTTGACGAACTTCTCTTTCGCATCATCCTGTGCATAGACCTCAGCCAGCGCACGCAGCCTCGAGTTCGATCCGAAGATGAGATCCACACGGGTTGCCGTCCACTTGAGCTCCCCGCTTTTCCTGTCCCGGCCCTCAAAAAGCTCTGCTTCTTCATTGGCGGGCTTCCATTCTGTAGACATATCCACCAGATTCACAAAGAAGTCGTTGGTCAGAGACCCGGGTCGATCGGTGAAGACACCGTGTTTTGTCTGTCCGAAGTTCGTCTCCAGTACACGCATACCTCCTAACAGTACCGTCATCTCCGGTGCCGTCAGTGTCAGCAGCTGGGCACGGTCGATAAGCATTTCCTCTGCTCTGGCATCGATGCTTCTTTTTTGATAGTTCCTAAATCCGTCAGCCGCAGGTTCCAGTACCCTGAAGGCCACCACATCCGTCTGCTCCTCAGAGGCGTCCGTACGTCCCGGTGAAAACGGTACAGAGACCTCAAATCCGGCATTGCGTGCAGCCTGCTCCACGCCGGCACAGCCGCCAAGGACGATCAGGTCGGCAAGGGAGACTTTTTTCCCGCCGGATTGGGCACTGTTGAATGCCTGCTGTATGCTTTCCAGCTTCTCCAATACAGGCATCAGTTCAAGCGGCTGGTTGACCTCCCACTCCTTCTGCGGGGCAAGACGGATACGTGCACCGTTCGCACCGCCGCGCATATCCGACCCCCTGTAGGTCGATGCCGAAGCCCATGCCGTGGAGACAAGCTGAGAGACGCTCAGCCCGGAATCGAGTATCTGTGCCTTCAGCGCCGCTATATCCTCCTCATCGATCAGTGCATGGTCCACTTCCGGCACCGGGTCCTGCCAGAGAAACTCCTCATCCGGAACTTCGGGCCCCAGATACCGTGCACGCGGTCCCATGTCACGATGGGTCAGTTTGAACCAGGCACGTGCGAACACCTCTGCAAACTCTTGAGGGTTCTCCTGGAAGCGTTTCGAGATAGGGCCATAGACAGGGTCCATACGCAGTGCCATATCCGCGGTCGTCATCATCGTCTTGACACGTTTCGACGGATCATGTGCGGCGGGTGCGAGATCTTTTTCCGACGGATTCGCAGGGGCCCACTGCCATGCGCCTGCAGGGCTCTTCTCAAGGTTCCAGTCCTGCCCGAAGAGCATTTTGAAGTAGCCGTCATCCCACTTTGTAGGGTTTGGCGTCCAGGCCCCTTCGATGCCGCTGGTGATCGTATCTCCGCCCTTGCCGCTGCCATGGCTGCTTTTCCAGCCGAGCCCCTGCTCTTCAAGGCCTGCAGCTTCAGGCTCAGGCCCCACTTTCGCTGCATCCCCTGCCCCGTGACATTTCCCGAAGGTATGACCGCCGGCGATCAAGGCCACGGTCTCTTCATCGTTCATCGCCATACGGGCAAAGGTTTCACGGATATCTATCCCAGAAGCAAGGGCGTTGGGTTCACCGTTGGGTCCTTCCGGGTTCACATAGATCAGTCCCATCTGCACCGCGGCAAGCGGGTTTTCCAGATCACGTTCACCGCTGTAGCGCTTATCGCCGAGCCATTCGCTTTCGCTCCCCCAGTAGACATCCCTTTCAGGCTCCCAGATATCCTCGCGTCCGCCACCGAAACCAATGGTCTTGAACCCCATAGACTCCAGCGCGACATTCCCTGCCAGGATCATCAGGTCAGCCCAGGATATCTTGCTGCCATATTTCTGTTTGATGGGCCAGAGCAGGCGTCGTGCTTTGTCGAGATTGGCATTATCGGGCCAGCTGTTCAGGGGCGCAAAACGCTGGTTCCCGGTGCCTCCGCCCCCTCGGCCGTCTCCCATACGGTAGGTCCCTGCACTGTGCCATGCCATACGGATGAAGAGACCGCCGTAATGCCCCCAGTCCGCCGGCCACCAGTCCTGCGAATCGGTCATCAGTGCCGTAAGGTCCTTTTTGAGCGCATCGTAGTCAAGTGATCTGAACGCTTCCGCGTAGTTGAAACCCTCACCCATGGGATTGGAGAGAGAAGAGTGTTGGTGTAGTATATCCAGGTCGAGCTGATCAGGCCACCAGTCTTTGTTACTCTTACCGGTGCCTGAAGTGTGTTTCATCGTCTTTTGAGTCTCTGCCATAACATTCTCCTTCGTGATAATCTATCGATTGAAGATGCCGGGAAAGGCATCCCGCTGCCAGGTCGTCTGCTACAGGTATCAAACGCTTCAGCTACGCCTGTGAAACGTACTGCGCGGACTTGATGCAAGCCTCATGTTACTATCTTTATTACACTGATACCGCTTCGACCCTCTTGTTCCTTTTTCATTCATACGTTGATCTATTATATTGTAGTACATGAAACTTAATCAAGGGAAAAAGTTTATCCTTTTGTGTCTATTGTAATATGATCTTATAAATTTGTAGAATGTAAAGGAGTTAAAGGGATCGGGCTGCCTGCACCGCAGACACGACGGCCCCCTCGAGATATCCGCCTTCGCTGAAAGCGCTCTCTGTACCAGAGAACAGGAGCCTGTCATTGAAATGCGTTGCGGCAAATCCGTAGGCAGGATGTGCGCTCAGCGGCATGGCATCGAGAGGTGTTGACGTACAGTCCTCTTTTTTCCAGTCGACAAGATAGATCCTGGAGGGCTCCCCTGCTTTGATGCCGTAAAGCCGTTTCAGCTGCGTGATGATCTGCGCTTCCAGCGCTTCATTGTTCGCACGGTTCGCACGCGTATGCACAAAACCGAAAAGCGCTGCTTTATTTTCGGTGCAGGCATCATGTATCTCGCTCAGAGGTCCCAGGTGAGAAACGGCAAAACCGCTTAAGCCCTCTTCCCTCCAAAATGCCTCCGGGTACTCTATGACACACTTGGCTGCGTACCCCATCCAGGTAGGTATCTCCTGCAGCTGTCTCTGAAGTGCCGAAGGAAGCGCAGGAGCGTATGCCAGGCTCTCTGCTGCCAAACGCGGAGGGAGTGTAACGATCACCCTGTCCGCTTCATAGGTACCGGTTGCCGTTTTCACCACGATCTTTTCACCTGACTCTGTCAGGGAGAGTACTTTTTCATTCAGGTGCACCGCTTTGTGAAGCCGCTTTTCCAAAGCAGCCGCTATCTGGACGATCCCGCCTTTGACACGGTAGGAAGGTACGCCGGAAGAGGGGTGAAACCGCTGTACACCCTCCGGAGCGTCATAGAGGGCAGCACCGTGGGTATATTGCGGGAAAAGCGCCAAGCCCAGGCTCTCTATAAGCTGCAGAATGTTTTTTTGATGTCCCCAGACCCAGGAGGGGCCCATATCATGTCCGCCCATGGCCATGACGCGTCCGCCTGTACGTCCACGTGCCTCCAGGACCGTCACCTCATAACGCTCCTGAAGCAGCACCGCACTGTAAAGCCCGCTAAGCCCTGCACCGATGATCAGTAGTTTCTTTTTTTCCATGCCGTCATTGTAGCCAATGCTCCTATAAGATAGATAAAATGCACCGAAACAGATTGCATTCTTCTACGCTATGGTTTCATTTTCCAAATTATATAAAACAAGTTATAATAAAAAAAAAGGAGTTCCGATGTATCAGATGAAACTATGGGGTATGCTATTGGCCTTTATGCTGACCCTTTCTACGCTTCATGCCGAAGAAAAGCGTTATCAGGTCAGGTCAGGCATGGTTGAATATGCTCTCAGCAGCAGTGGGAATATGATGGGAATGCAGACCAAAATAGAAGGAAAGAGCAAAATGCTTTTCAAAGAATGGGGAAATGTAGAGCTGCGTGACGATACAACCACATCGGTCATCATGGGCAGAGAGGAACATACGCGCCAAACCACAAAGATCGACCATGGAAAAGTGTATATAGTGGACTATGAGCAAAAGGCCATTATAGAGTATGATCCGGCTGCGCTGCAGCAGTCCATGTATAAAGACCTTGCCAAAAGTGCCCAAGAGATGATGCTTTCCAAGGGCGGAACAAAAACCGGTGAAGAGAAGATAAAGGGATATGAGTGCGAAGTATGGGAAACACCGCAAATGAAACTTTGGCTGCACAAAGGCATCATGCTCAGATCCGAAGTCAAGGTCATGGGTATCGTACATACCACAGAGGCAACTGCCGTTCACCTGGACAGAGCGGTATCGGATGAAGCCCTTCAACTGCCTGACTTTCCGATCCGCACCATGGAAGAGCATAGGAAGAACGACCATGGCGATATGCCCCAGATGACACCTGAACAGATACAGCAGATGCAAGAGATTATGAAAAACTTTACACAGAAATAAAAGGAGAAGCACAATGAAAAACGTACTTATCATCAACGGACACCAGAGATATGAACAGATCGCAGAGGGGAAGCTCACCAAACTCTTTATAGACACCGCCAGCGACTTTTTTACTGCACACGGGTTCAATGTCAAACACAGTGTAGTGGAAAGCGACTATAGCCTCCAGGAGGAGCTTGACAAGCTTGCCTGGGCGGATTACATCGTATTTCAATACCCTGTCTACTGGATGGGCGTGCCCTGGATCACAAAGAAGTACATCGACGAGATATTCTCAGGAGGCATGAATACCGTCACCTACGCCAGTGACGGGAGAAGCAGAGAGGATGCGTCGAAAAAATACGGCAGCGGCGGACTGATGCAGGGTAAAAAATATATGCTGAGCCTGACCTACAACTGCCCGGAGTCAGAATTTGACAACAAGGAAGGGTTCTTTGACGGACTCAGCCTGGATGAGGCCAATGTGGCGACCCATAAGCTCTTCCAGTTCTGCGGGGCAGAACCGCTGGAGACCTATGCGATACACGACATCTTTAAGGCCGATCTGGACATAGAGAGCGAGCTGAAACGCTTTAAAGCTACACTGGAAAGAAATTTCCTCTCCGGCAAATAGAGATACTCCTCTCCCCTTGCCTGCCAGGTATGGGGCATCTATTTTCCAGTAACCTGTGCGGTCTATAGGTAAACCGTGTATAATACGGTTTTACCAATAAGGCACACCATGAACATCACCTACCAACTCACCGAAGAAGAATACCAGCAGGCTGTCAACCTGCACCACAAGAGGGGCCAAAGAGTGCTCTTTCTCGCTATATACGTGATGGTGGCTGCTGTCATCGTTGCAGTAGGGACGGACTTTTCAAATACCCGGGAGGTCATCACCAATATGCTGGCTGCTTTCTTCTCGATCGCGTTCTATATGCTCTTTGTGCGCATGATCTCTGCCTATCAGGCCAAAAGCATCTATCAGAAGAGTGCCGTACTGCCGTATGAAACCACACTGCACATCTCCGGAAAAGGTATAAGGATAAAAACAAGACCCGATGCGCCTTCCATCCCGTGGAGCGCGTTCAGCAAATGGAAAAAAAACGAGAGATTTTACCTGATCTACACAACGCCCCGCCAGTTCAATGTCATTCCTGCACGGGTGATGAGCGAATCAGAAAAGAAAGCGTTTGATGCCTACCTGGAGAAATATATCCCGCAGGGGTGAGCTATACCACAAAGCTTGGCTATACCATAGGTATGGCCCATTTTTTGTAGTAGGCCACGATCCTCAGTGCGATACCTGCCGCAAAGACCATACTCGTTGTGAAAAAGCTGATAAGCCCGTACATGTCCAGCACATAGAGGGTTAAGCCTATCAGCAGTGCAATGGTTCCGTAAAATCCTGTTTTGAGCACAAAAGGGATCTCATTGATGATCACATCCCTGATGATACCCCCTCCGACTGCCGTGACGAAGGCCAGAGCCAGTACCCCTGTCAGGTTCAGCCCCGCTTCTATCGCGATCAGTGAACCTGTAATACTGAAAGAGATCAGCCCTATGGAGTCACTGAGTATAAAAAAGGGTTTGTTCTCTATGCTGTCCCGTTTGTTAAACCGGAAAAGCACCAGCAGGACCATAACGATCAGTATGGTGAGCGCAGGCGCATTATGCGTGAACGTATAGGGTGTTCTATCCACCGCGATATCCCGTATCAGCCCGCCGCCCAGTGCTGTGAGAAATACGGAGATCAGTGTCCCCAGGAAATCCAGTTTGTTCCGTGCCGCGACAAAAAAACCGGAACTAGCAAATGCGATGATGCCAATGTACTCTGCGATCTCAAACATACGATACTGCCCTGCCCCTCATCTTCAAAAACGCTGTACTATTCAGAGACACAGGCGTTACCGGAGGAACCCCATTTGACAATGATGCCTTTTTGGTTAGTCTCAAGGAAGAGTTTGCAGGTCTTCTGCACCACATCAGTACCGTAACCGAAAGTGCCGTAAGGGCCATGATAGTACGGCCAGTGCCCATACCCCATCGACATGGAAGGATAGCTGTATATTCTGGATCTTGCATAGACATAGACCTTGTTTTGGTTCGGCAGCGTATAGGTGCTGTCAGGGTACCCTATCTGCTGTATCAGATGGTTGATATCTTTGCCTACCCAGGAGTCATACTTTTGTACGAACTTCTGATGTGTCGCACACCCCTGCATCGCTAAAAAAGCCGCCAACAGAAGAGAGATCTTTACAATATGTTTCATGGTTCCTTCCTTTTCAACTGGATTATTTTTTATAATATACAATTTTACTGTAATGCATGGTGAAATTATATATTAAAAATAGAATTTTGAAGTAAAAGTACCTGCTGAAGTATGAGGCGGCTCTTAACGGGGGTTCAAGGGGGAGGTAACTTTTTACGTTTTGGACAAGGTTAAAGGAAGCATGCAAACAAGGAAGAATGATGCGATCTCAATAAAAAGTTACCAGAAAACCGGAAGGATCAAAAAGGGATAAGGTTCCTTCCTGGAATTCATACTACAAGTATAATAGGATTGTATGAAGTAAGTGTGAAGTGTTTGATTTTTTTATCAAAGTGCGGGTAGAAAAGAGCCCGATACGGTTGCGTATCCGGCTATTTTTTTGCTCTGAAAAGCGTTCCTTTGGTATGAATGCCATCCATCAGATACTCATAGGCCGTAGTGAGGTCGAACCCGCTGCACAGGAACATTTCACGCTCTTTTCCGATCAGGAAATCTGCCGCGATAAGCTTCGTAACGATACCGCCTGATGCGAACTCGTTGTTCGGTGTATGCGATGCGGTAAGCTGGTCCTCAGGGATACTGTTCACCTCTTTGAGGATCTGTGCATCCGGGTTTTCACTCGGGTTGCTGTCATAATACCCGTCTATATCACTTAAAATAATCAGGAGGTCCGAATTTGTGTGATGTGCAACTCTGGCTGCTAGCTGATCATTGTCACCAAAAAGCTGATCCGGTGTACTGGAGATATCATTCTCATTGACAACAGGTATGATATCTTCTTGCAGTGAGGTATTGATGATACGTCTGAATATTTCGGTACGTTTGCGGGAATCAAAATCATCTTCCGTTAAAAGGATCTGCGCGATATCCGCATCATAGATCTCAAACTTTTTTTTGTAGGAACTCATCAGGATAGGCTGCCCGACCGCTGCCAGTACTTTCTTTCCTATGTGTTCTCTTTTATCGAGCTTTAACGCGGTATACCCCGCTGCCACTGCACCTGAAGTAACAAAAATGACCTCATACCTTTCTCTTATTTTCATAAGGAAAGAGACAAGGTTCAGCATACGCTCTTTTGCTATCTCACCCCCCTCAGTCAGTACTGAGCTCCCAACCTTTACAACAACTCTTTTATAATGATTCATAGTAACCTTATTTCATTTTATTATATGTAATATATCGTCAATGATAATATCAAAATAACTTTAAGTACTGATTAAGATAGAGAATGGCACCCTATTTTTAAGCGCAAGGGCCTGCACCCCTGCCTGTTTTCTACACTGATGCAGAGATACGCGTGCATCTGAAAAGCCCTAATGCGGTAAGCAGTGGACCGCTCTAGAACCAGAACCGGACACCGGCCATGAAGTGTGTTTCATCTATCGGATCATACTCCCTGGTATTCCCAAAGCTCCTCTCCCATGTCACACCGATGTAGGGGGCGAACTCGCGTACGAACTCATAGCGAAGGCGCAATCCCGCTTCCAGGGAGGAGAGTCCGGAACCAAGATGCATCTGGGGATCATCTTTGGTGTAAAGGTCCGCTTCCAGAGATGGCGTGAGGATGAGTTTTTG
>NZ_DATCSP010000065.1:0-6393 GCF_036568385.1 Sulfurovum sp.
CTTTTCCTGTTTTCAGGCAGCCTGTACCATCCTTCGACCCTCATGAACAGGGAATCCCACTGCCACAAGGTGGATAAAAAGAGTCTGTTCCATGATCTGGAAGCATACCCCTCTTCTCCGTTGGACTGATGTTTATAGCCGAACTTGAATGCTTTCAGATTATATGCCTTGTCCCAGTGATCCGATGTAGGAAGGATCATGAAGACCTCAGGGGTATAGTTCGTTTCACGGAACGGTGCCGACTCGTCATAGAGTTTCCACCAAACCTGCTGCGTATAGGCAGCAGAGATATACTCGTTCCAGCCAAATAGATCGTAGGTCAAAGACTTCTGGAAACTCAGCTGGTACTCTGCTTCCATATGGTTCTCATACTCACTTTCCTGCAGCAGACCATCGGCCAGAACACTCTCATTATATATCGAGGATGGACGTCGGTATCTGCTCGAGGAGTAGCTGAACGGCGCAAAATAATTGGTCTTGTATGGCTGCAGACCAAAACGTTTTTCTAAAAATTTCATCACCATGGATTTTACTTCAGGGGATTCCACATCGATCTTGGAAAAAGCATAGTTTGCTGCTTTTTGCTCTGAAGTATAGGTAAACTGTTTTTCCAGCCTATCGAAAAAGTTCTCCTCTTTCTGCTTCTCGGGTTTCTTATACTCCTGTTGGACATAGGCATATTTGGAAGCAGCCTGTTTGTACCAATGCACTGCCTCGCGCAGGTCCTTTTTCATACCCTCGCCGTTCTCATACATCTGAGCCAGGATATACTGTGCCTCTTTATTGCCTCTTTCTGCCTCATTTTTGATGATCACATAGGCTTTTTTATAGTTCTTGTCCTGGTACAATGCCAGTGCCTTCGTATATTCGTCCGCACCCTGTCCCAGAAGCATGACCGAGCCCATGACGCTTAACATCAAAAGTCTGATTGATCTGATCCTGCACATTATACATTTCCTTTTTCATACCATTTTCTCATCCATGCATCCATAGGGTACATGATACGGTAAATTACGGGGACCACCAGAAGGGTCAAAATAGTAGAACTCATCAGTCCTCCGATGATCGCCAGTGCCATCGGTGCATTGCTCTCATGCCCCGCTCCTCCGCCAAATGCCAGGGGAAGCATCGCCCCGATCATCGCAAACGTGGTCATCAGGATCGGACGGAGTCTTTTTTCACCCGCTTCCAGAATGGCTGCATTCACCTCTTTCCCCTCTTTGACCGCCTGATTGGCAAAGTCGACGACCAGGATCGCATTTTTGCCCACCATACCGAGCAGCAGTATGATACCGATCATGACAAAAAGGCTGAAGTTGTTTCCTGTCAGATAGAGTGCCACGATCACACCCGTGAACGACAGCGGCATCGCCACCATGATAATGAACGGCTGGATGATCGACTCATAGAGTGCTGCAAGTATCAGGTAGATCAGTATGATCGCAAGCAATACCGCCGCACCGAACGCGGCATTGGTATCGGCCATATTCTCTATATCTCCCGTATAGCGGTAGTGGTACCCTGCAGGGAGTATCTCCCCTATCTTTTCATCGACCGCTTTCATGATCACATCCAGACTGGTCTCATAGATCCCGGAGGTCACCATGACCTTACGCTCGCGGTCATAGCGGTTGATCGACGCGGTACCGGTATGCTCCTCAAACGTGATCAGTCCTTCGAGTGAAACAAATTCGCCGTCACGGTTTTTGACCTGCAGTTTTTTGATATCATCGATGCTGCTTCGATACCGGTCTTCAAAACGCAAAGTGATATCGAACTCCCGTCCATTCTCTTCATAATAGGATATGGCTCTGTCACTCGAATAGGCGCTGGAAAGAATGCCGGCGATCTCATTGGCGCTCACCCCCGAACGCTGTGCATTTTCTCTTAGAATATCTATTTTGATCTCCGGTTTTCCGCTCTCATAATCTCTATCGATACCCACGGCACCTTGGGTCTCTTTAAGGAGGTCCATCAGTTTCTGTGTCGTTTCATTGAGCACATCAAGGTCACTTCCTGTCACAACGATCTGTACGGGGGCATTGCTGCCGCCGGTATCGAACGGTGGAACCTCTTCCACCGTCACGATCATATCCTTGATCGTTTTAAATGCATTGGCATACTGTTGCACGACATCTTCCTGTGAAACAGACCTCTGCGCTACCGGCTTGAGCTTCGCATAGATCTTGGCCTTGTGTATCTCCTTGGCACTGTTATATCCGATGGACAGGACCGTATACTCTATATTCTCATCACCCTGCATTGTCTCAAGCATAGGCTTCATCTTTTTCTTCATCTCTTCCAGACTTGTGCCTACCGGTGCTTTCGCAAATACCTGAAACTCGCTGTTGTCCTCCATCGGGACGAAATCCATTCCCGTAGAGAGTTTGGTCGAGGCGATCAGTACGCTGATCGTCACGATAATGGTGATCCACTTAAAACGGATCAAGAGTTTAAGCAGCGCTACATACGCCCTGTCAAGCCGTACGAACAAAGGCTCGGTCAGATGAAAGAACCTGCTCTCTTTCGCACTCAGGACACGTGCACCCACCGTCGGAATGAACATGACAGCGACCAGGTAAGAGATGACCACCCCTGCGGCCACGGTCATGGCAAACGAGTTAAAGAACATCCCCACGATACCGTCCATAAATGCTACCGGTACGAACACCGCGAGCAGCACGGAAGAGATGGCCAGAATGGAGAACGAGACCTCCTTGATCCCTTCAAAAGATGCCTTGAACGGCTCCATCCCCGCTTCCATCTTTTTCGTGATATTTTCGATCACGACGATCGCATCATCGATAAAGATGCCGATGGCAAGGGTCAGTCCAATCAGCGTCAACTTGTTCAGGTCATACCCCATCCAGTCAATAATGGCGAACGTACCGATGATCGATGTAGGAATGGCCAGTGCAGATACGATCGTAGCCGTCACATTTCGAAGGAAGAAAAAGACAATGATGATCGCCAATATCGATCCATAGATCAGGTCGAACGTCACATTGTCTATATTGACCATGATCTTATCGCTCTGGTCCTGCAGCAGCTGCAATGTATAGGCTTCACCGGCGATCGCTTCAAGCCGTGGCATCACGGCTTTGACCCCTTGGATGATCTCCAGCACGTTTTCACCGGAGATCTTCTTCACCTCGAGCATGACGCCCTGATCGCCGTTGTAGGAAGAGAAACTGCTGCTGTCGCTTAAACCATCTTCCACCCGTGCAACATCTTTCAGTCTAAGTCCCGGTTTCAGGATCAACGCCTGCAGGTCCTCAACACTGATGGCATCGGCTTGCACTTTGATGATCGTCTCTTTTTGCGCATCGACAAGTTTGCCGGCACCCTGATTGATATTTTGTGCGGCAATGATATTTTGAACATCGAGCGGGGTCAGGCCATATTTGTTGAGTTTGAACGGATCGACAAAAATACGTACTTCCCTGTCTTGATACCCTATGATATTGACTTCGCCTACCCCTTTGATCCGTTGAAGTATGGGCTTGATCTTTTCATCGGACATTCGCATCAGTGCAGTGACATCACCCGTTTTGGTCGCGATGAAAAGATTGATCACCGCGCCGCTGGCACCTAGTTTTTTTACGATGGGTTTCTCCACTTCATTGGGAAGCACCACCGAACCGATCTTGTCACGTACATCATTGGTGGCTTCATCGATATCTTTGAAGAGCTCAAACTGGATGGTCACCACACTGAACCCTTCATAAGAGGTTGATATCAGTTTATCGATCCCATCGATACCGCTGACCGCTTCTTCCAGTTTGTCTGTCACCTTGGTTTCGACCGTACTTGCATCAGCCCCGTCATAGGCCGTCTGAATGGTGACCACAGGGAAATCTACATTGGGAAAAAGATTGACAGGCATGGTGGTGTAGGACATCAGTCCGAATACAATAAAGCTCAATACCCCCATCAGTGTTGTGATAGGTCTGTTTATGGCAAATTTATACATGCATTCCCTACTTTACTGTAATGTATCCATCACCAAAAAGCCCCACCGGGAACCCCTCGGCTTTGACCTCGGCCAGCATCTTTCTTGTGCTCGATTCGATCGTCGGATAGATCTTGTAGATCGTTCCGGTATACAAAGTGTCATCCCCGTCCACCTTGTATGTAAAACGGTCGCCGACCTTCACTTTCTCATGATACTTCTGATCGAACTTCAAAATGAGTTTCCGTTCCTTGATGCTTTGTATATCGTAGACCTTCGTGATCATTTGGCCGCTGACCACATCACCGACCTCACTGTGCTTTGCAGTGATGATGCCGTCAAAAGGGGCACGGAGATAGGTTTTATCCAGCAGGGCCTCCTGATACTTCAGTTGTACTTTTGCGTGGTCATATTTATAGGCATAGCTCTCAAACAGGGAGACATTGATATGCTGCTTTACCTTTTTTTGTCGTTCATAGTCGCTCTCTGCATATTTCAAAGCCACTTTTGAGACCTCGACCATTGCTTTGATGTCGTCGTTCTGCAAGGCTGCCAACAGTGCATCCTTTTTCACTTCAGAACCGATATCCACCTTCATCTCTCCCACAATACCGCTGCTGCTGAAAGCCAGGGAAGCGCTCTTTTCTGCTTTCACATCGAACGTTGCATAGATCTCCTCTGCATGCAACTGCCATACTGCCAATAGTAACACTGCGATCTTCTTCATCTGATAAACTCCTTTGGGTCTTTTCCTGCATAATAATAGTAGATCGATTTTCCGATCTCGTAATCATAAAGTGTCTCCTGATACCGTGCCTGAGCTAGCGTCTTTTGTGTCAGAGCATCCAGGAAAGCGATATTGTCTATCAGGCCGACTTCGAATTTCTCTTTGAGTACGCGGTAGGTGCTGTTTGCCGCCCGCAGGGCACTCTTGGCACTTTTCAGTTTGGTACGCGTCGTCTCCAGGCTTTTTTCAGACAGGGCAAAGTTCATTTTCTGTTCTTTTTTGGCATGATCGATCTCGGACATCAGTGCGAGCTTCTGATACTTCACCGCTTCACTCTCTTTAGCCATTTTCCCGTTATCGAAAAGTCTCATATTCACCGAGACCATCACCTTGTTCTGGCGGTCCAGCAGTAACTCGTCTCCTTCAAATCCCGGCATCGTGACCATATCATCAAAGCGTGATCTGTTATAGGTGTCTGACAGGCTTACCTGCGGTCTGTAGCCGGCATCGATAGCATCGGACCGTTCACCCACCGCATTCGCATTTGACTCAAGCACTTTGATCGGTTCAAAGGTCTCGAACGCGATACGTTCAGGTTCCTGAAAATAGTTTCTCTTCAGGTCTTTTGCGGGCAGACCACTGAGCAGTGTTAAATGTTTTTCGCTCCTTTGCACTTCCAGCCTGGTATTGGCCATGGTGTAGTCATTGCTGTCAAACTCTGCCTGGAGTTTATCCACATCCTCCTGTGTAGAGAGGCCTGCGCTTTGAAACTTTTTGATACGTTGGATCTGTGCCCGCAGCTCAGTGGACCGTTCTTCCAGGGCCTGAAGGGTTGCTTTGAGTTTCTGCACGCCATAGTAATGACGTACGATCTCAAGGGTGATGCTTTTTTCAAAGGCACTTTTTTCAAAAAGGGCTGCCTCGTGTTCATAACGTTTGGCATTGAGCAGCGCGCTTTTCCTGCCGCCGTCATAAAGCTCCAGGTTTACCATGGCGAACGCACTGGAGGTTTGCCCCGGACTGACGATATTGGTGGGAGAGACATAGCTGTGGCTTGCCCCGATATCCACAGTGGGCCAGTAGGCACTTTGTGCTGCATCCACCTCTTCCTGTTTGGCTTTGATACGCATCTCTTTGGCCTGGATCATCCCGTTCTCTTGATTGGCATGTTCTACCAGCGTCTTCAATCCGTAACTTTGTGCAAAAATCGACAAAGGCAAAATAATTCCTAACAGTATTCTCATGAAATATCCTTTTTTTGAATCAGCGTAAACAAAGCTTCTACAAACGCATCAATATGCATTTTGGCATCCAAACCATTGATCTTTGATTCCACTACCAGACCTATAGCAAAGGTGTGCACCGTTCCAACCATGGCTTTCGCTTCTGCTTTGATCTCATCTTTTTCGATCCCGTCCCCTATGATCTGATCCAGTATTGTCAGGAATCTCTCGCGACATGCCTTGCTGAATGCTGTCATCGCTTCGACATCCGATGTCAGTGAAATGGCCAAATATTCTCTATAGAGTACTAACTGCTTTTCATAACAGGCATCACTATAGAGTAACGTTAAAAATGTTTTGATCTTCTCTTTGGTGCTCATATCTTGCTTTATAAGCTCATAAAGGTGTTTTTCCAGTTCTACGATAAATACTGAAATGATCTCAAAAACGATATCCTCTTTATTGCTGAAGTACTCATAGACCGTACCTTT
>NZ_DATCSP010000066.1:0-11967 GCF_036568385.1 Sulfurovum sp.
GAAGTCAAGCGCAATGATCTTTTTCGTGGTTTTCGGTGTCTCATAACTGAATGTCTCTGCATTGTAGCGCGCTTCCTTATGTACATAGCTCTCTTTTGTGCTCACCTGCTCAATATAGTTGATCTCTTCGATGCGAGGGGAAGACTCCAATACCTTTTTCAGTGCCTCTTTCTCATGTATCTCCGTGGAAGCCACCATCATCATGGCACCCTCTTCTCTTAGCACTTTCGTGATAAACCGTGTGTCTATCTCTGTGATACCCAGCACGTTATGCTTTTTAAGCAGTGCAGAGAGAGGCTCCTCGCATCTGAAGTTGGAAGGTCTGTCCTGATACGAACGCACGATGATACCTTTGCAGTGGGCCGCCTTGCTCTCCATATCCTGTGCATTGCATCCTACGTTACCGATCTCGGGCATCGTAAAGGTCACGAACTGCCCTGCATAGGAAGGATCTGTCACGATCTCCTGGTATCCGGTCAGAGAGGTATTGAATACGATCTCTCCGACAGAGGTACCCTCCGCACCGAAGCTTTTGGCTTCAAGCAGTAACCCGTTTTCAAAATATAGTGAGACCCTTGTCATTAAAGCATACCTCTTTTAGATAATTCTTCTTGATACAATCTTTCGTAAAGCAACTCGTAATCCTGAGAACCGGGGATCACTTCTTTTTCCATACCCTTGATCTTTGCATACACAATATCGTCTATCTCATCATACGCATCCGCGAACGCTTTGAAGGATTTGAAGATCACGTTCTTCACCTGGTTCTCATTCACCGTATACTCTGCAAGATAGTTTTCATAGAGTTCATCCAGGATCAGGTGAGCAAGGTCATTGTATCTGTCATCATAGTTCATGATCACGCCGTATTCAGGAGCCATTTTCTTTTTGATCATGAAAAAGAGCTGTCTCTCATCTGCATGCTGGAACTCTATCTCATCATAATTCTCTTCTATGATCTTTTTTACTTTTTCATCAAGAGCACGTTCTTTTTCAAGATTTTCATCTATGATCTTCTTTGCTGCAACCACCACTGCTTCTTTACCTTTTGGCAGAGTAATAAAAGGTGCATTGGCCAAATCAATACCGATCTTTGTTGCTACATATCCTGTTTGTTGTGGTTTTAATCTCATTGCTCTCAACTCCTCATATTTTCTTTAAGCGACAAGTCGCACGAGCTCTCCGCTGAAGAGAACCCGGTGTTAACGCAGCCGTTCGGGCTTTGCTCAAGTGGCGTTACCGGATGATGGTATCTTCACGCTCCGGACTCGTGGAGATAATTCCCATCTTTGTCCCTATCATCTCTTCCAGCGCCAGAATATAGGACTTTGCCGTCTCAGGCAGGGCATCGAACTCTCTGACACCCTCGGTTTTATCCCAACCCGGGAAGCTTTTATAGACAGGTTTTGCATCATCGAGCTCATAGGGTACATAATCGATCTCTTTGCCGTCCACTTCATAGGCCACGCATACCTTCACTTCGTCAAAACCGTCCAGTACATCCAGTTTCATCAATGCCACCTGGTCCACACCGTTGACACGTACTGCATGACGCATAGCCACCGCATCGAACCAGCCGCATCTTCTCGGACGTCCGGTGGTCGTACCGAACTCATGCCCATTCTTCCGAAGCCTGTCACCTTCTGCCCCGAAGTCTTCGCTTGGGAACGGACCGTTCCCTACTCTAGTACAGTACGCTTTTGCAATCCCTGTGACTTTGCCCAGGTCTTTAGGATTGATCCCAAGGCCTGAACAGGCTCCCGCACTGACCGTGGTCGAAGAGGTGACATAAGGATAGGTACCATGGTCTATGTCAAGCATCGTACCCTGTGCACCCTCCAGCAGTATCTTCTTGTCTGCATCCATGATGTCCCACATCATCTGTGTGGTATCGGTGATGTAGGGTGCCAGTACGGCTTTATACTCCTCCAGCTCGGCCAGAAGTTCTGCTTCTTTAGGTGCTTCCACACCCATGGCATCAAAAATAGGCTGGTTCATTTCAAAAAAGTCCATGATCTTCGCCGTAAGCTTTTCAGGGTTCAGCAGCTCGCCGAGCCTGTGCCCGACCCTGGCGATCTTGTCCCCATACGCAGGTCCGATACCCTTGCCTGTGGTACCGATCGCTTTGTCACCCTTCAAACGCTCTTTGGCCTGGTCGATCTGTGCATGGTAAGGCAGAAGGACATGTGCTTTGTCTGAAAGGAAAAGCCTTCCTTCCAGGTTCTCGAACTGCTGCATCTCTTTGATGAAATCTTTCGGTGAAAGCACGACACCGTTCCCGACAATGTTTTTCGCTTTCGGGTTCAGTACGCCGGAAGGGATAAGATGCAGTGCATACTTCTTGTCACCGATCACGATCGTATGCCCGGCGTTGTGCCCGCCTGCAAAACGGCAGACATAGTCATGTGTCTGTGCCATGTGATCCACGATCTTGCCTTTACCTTCATCTCCCCACTGGAGACCAACGATCAAATCTGCTTTACTCATACTACCCTATCCTCGTTTCATTTTATTGCTGACACACTCATCTGTATTGAGTGCAAATCCTGCTGCCTCTACACCATCGATGGTATAAATGCCGCCCATGGCCAAAAGACTGTTCTCTTCGAACATTCTGAAGGTCAAAGAGTCATAATATCTCATCTTTGCGTAAAAAAGCGGAGAGATCACCATATTGTCATACTGTACTTTTTCAGCGGCCTCTTTGATCCTGACAAGCTCTGCCTTGATATCATCGGGAAAACCGCTGAGATCATTCAGATCATTCACTCTGTGAAGCCTTACCAGCGGCTCGATCCAGGGCAGATCGATATTGACGATCTGCTCCACATGCATCGATTTCAATACCTCCAAAGAGACCCCGTACTTTTCATTCAGAAGGTGCGGTATGCGGATATTAGCTATCTGCATCACCGGTTCAGAGCCTATCTGCTTTAAAAGCGTTGTCGTGGTCTCGGCGATTTTTTCAAAGCTGCCGCCTATCACTTCTGCACCGATCTGATACTTTTCTTTTGTAGGGAACGTGACCGTCGGCTGTATGTAGAACCACTTTTTAGATGCGGTACTGCGTCCCAGCCTTTTTGTCACGATACGTACCACATCGGCGGTAGAATCTGCGCGCAGCGTCACTTCATGGTTTTCTGCGTCATTCAATCTGACCAAGGATTTTTTATCCTCGAACGCATCATGCTGATGGTAGGAGAAGAGCGGCGTGACGATCTCTTCAAACCCGAGGCTGTAGAGTGTGTCACTGGCGATATTTTCTATCTCCCTTTTGATCTTGGCACTTTCTCCAAAATAGAGTCTGCTTCCGCTGGGGATCTCATGTTCAAATATCATTGACTGTCTCTTTTGAAATAGATCTCATTAAACACGCGGCTTGCGGTTCCGTCAAAGTCTCTTCTGCCCAGATCTGCCAATGCCAACTCTATGGCATTCACTACCCAGGCTGACTCATGTACAGGGATGAGCCCCATCTGGTTGATACGGAAGATCTTTCCTTTGAGGTGGTCCTGCCCCCCTGCGATATTTACCCCGTATTTTGTTTTGAGCAGTTTGCGTATAGGCTCTGCATCCTGATCATACACCGTGCTCATGGATAGTGCCGGTGTTTGGGGGTACATGGAAAAACCGATAGCCTCGAGCGCTCCCTGCGTAGCCGCTGCCCTTGCAGCAGTATTTGCATACAAGGCATCAAACCCCTCTGCCTCGATCGCATCAAAGATGGCATTGAGCCCCATGATCAATGTGGTCGCTGCCGTCCACGCCGTTGTGTTCTGCTGCTGCTTCTTGATCTCTGTAGCAAGATTGAAATAGTAATCTTTTCCTTCACCTGTTTTTTCTACGGCTGCAGAGGAGAGACCGATCATCGCAAGTCCGGGAGGGAGCATCAGTGCCTTTTGGCTTCCGGTGACCAAGGCATCGATATTTGAGACATCTATCTTTTCCACACCGACCGCAGTGATACCGTCAGCTACCACCATGATATCAGGATTGATCTCTTTGGCCCTCTTCGCGATCGCTTCTACTGGGTGTCTGAGTCCGCCCGCACTTTCACATACCTGAATAAAAAGGGCATCGATATCCGGATTTTCATTCAATGCGTTTTCGACATCGGCGACCGAGCAGGGGGTGTTCCATTCATACTTGAGCTCCACCTTGTCTCTGTTCATGGCATCGGCGATCTTCCCGAAACGCTCTCCGAACTTGCCTGAGTTTATTGTCAACGCTTTTGTCTTGCAAAGGTTCAACATACAAGCCTGCATGGCCCCTGTTCCGGAAGAGGCGATCATGACGCACTCATCCATGCCAAGGAGATGCATCAGACGCTCTCTTGCCTCTTTAAATATCGCTTCAAACTCTGGTGTTCTGTGGTGCAGTGTCGGTGTAGCCATAGCCAAACGGACAGATTCCGGTACTGGTGTAGGTCCTGGTGTAAATAGTAGCATATCTTTCCTCATGAGCGCCATCATGAAGACGGCATAATTACGTGGATTATATCTAAAATGAAGTTAGAGAATGGTGAAGAGGATCAATTAAAATCCGGCAGAAGAAAGAGAAATTCTTTCTGCCAATAGGCTTACGGCAGGCTAAGAAAGAACGGCCGTCTGCTGGCCTATCTCTTTGTATCTTGCATAGTAGTGCTCGACAAACGCTCTTATTTCCTCTTTTACAGGCAAATATACCCCTTTTTCCTTGACGGCATAGCGGCTCAAATAGACCGAAGCATCCTCTTTTTTCAGGTAGTGCTCTGCCAATGTTCCATAGGCTTCCTGATAGGTTCTTTTCATCACATCATAGCTGCTGTAGTCGATCTCTATCTGCCCATCATAGCGAATGACCCCCGAGCTGAACAGAATATCCAGGTGGATCAGCCCTTCGCAGTAGTACGGCAACACTTCGCCCACTTCACGCCATGCCATCAGACCTACGGCACGGGAGACCACATCATCGATCACATGGTCTTTCAGTGCTTCGCGTTCGTTATGGAAGAATGCCATCAGTCCGCCCGCTGTCGCCTTGAACTCCTCAATGTTCTTGAACTGCCCTGTCGCATTCATCTTCGTTTCCGTGTCCGTATCGATCCAGAGGATATGCCCGTACTCGTGTCCGATCGTTGAAATGTCATAGAGCTCGTGCCAGAGTTGCGGATCGGTGGCTATCAGTTCTCTCTGTGCTTTGACAAATGCCTCCCCCATCGTTTCAACACTGAGCTTCATCACCGGTTTGGTCCTCTTGGACTCCATCACAAAGTCCGCATAGGCAAAGATCTTCTTGCCCAGTTCTGCCGAGACCTTCTCGTCATTGGGCACGACCTGAGCCGAGAAGAGTCCGTTGAACTCCGCTGCATAATAGAGTATCGGCTGTCCGATATAAAGCTGCGTCTCATCCACCTGTTGAAGATTTTTTGCCATGATCCTCTGGGCATCTTCCCCAAAGTTCTGTGCCATAAGTGAGGCAAACTCTTTGATGTTCTGACGTGTCGGAGACCCCTCCTGTAATTTGGGGTTGACGATACGGAGATCCCACTCCAGCGCGACCGCCTTTCTGTACTGATCTTCATAGTACTCCAGAGGGTGCCCTACCTGCAATGGTGTTTTCACTGCCATCCATTTTCTGTCTACCTCTGCCCATTTTCCGATCAGTTCATCGGGCACAGGATGCGCAAATGCTTCCTTGATGGCTGAGAAGTAGGCGATCCACTCCTCTTTCTGACCAAAAACCTCATCCTCCTCTTCTCCCAGGAGTGAAACGACATGCCCCAGTGCGGTGGTCACGCTCTCCACCTCTACAGGGAATGCCTCCGCATAGGCCACAGACCTGTAGCCTGTCTCCTCTTTTTTAAGGACCGAATAACATCTGTCCCCTATCTCGCCGCTCTCATCCCTATCCAGCAGAGATTCACCCTGAAGCATTTCGAACACCTTCGCATCATCCCCGTTGAACATACTGGAAAGTTCCAGGTTCACAGAGTGAAGGATATGACGTGTCCAGTGACTCTGCCACTGCGTCATGCGCCTGCCGACATAATTGACACCAAAGATCAAAGAACGATAAAAAGGGGTCAAGAGCTGCCGCTCTTCTATCCACTGGATCAGCGCATCGTGGCGCTCGAGATGGAAATGGCTCACAAATCCGTACGCCAGCTCTTTCTTCGTACGGATCTGTTTTTCATCAAATCCGTTCTTCTGCATCACCTGCTCCAAGGCATCTTCACGCAGACCGACGATCCTCGTCAGGGCTGCCATCTGCTCCTCTTTTTCTCTTGGAAGGTTTAACAGGGTCAAAAAAAGTTTTACGATCTTTTCTGCTTTCTCATGTCCCTTGTTCTCATCCAGGAGTTCAAAATATTCGTTGAGTTCTGCCTGTCTGATCTGCAGTTCATCATAGATCACCTGCAGATCTTCCATAAATTGTTGTTGTGTCATAATACTCTCTTTCTTTTTGCCTGCACGCTGTAAGTCTATCGTGCAGGATTGTTTTTTTGATGATTATTTTCTTTGCAGCATCTGGATGATCGGTTTTACCAATGCCAGTGCCTGGGCACGATGCGAGATCCTGCTTTTCACTTCATCATCCAATTCACCCAGGGTCTGCCGATACCCTTTGGGCACGAACATGGGGTCATACCCAAAACCCTTATCTCCTCTTAGCTCACTTACTACGTCTCCGTGCATCCAGCCGTGTACCACATATTCCCCGTATTTGCTGACAATCGCTATGGCTGCCGTATAGTAGGCCGGTGTGGACTGCAAACCTTTTTCTTTCACCGTCTCTAAAAGCTTGTGAAGATTCTCTTTGTCCGTCGCACCTTCCCCCGCATAACGCGCAGAATAAATGCCCGGTGCACCGTTCAAGATCGGCAGGGAGATACCGGAATCATCTGCGATGACCAGATACCCCTCCCCCAGTTTCTGATAGATCGTTCGCGCTTTTATCAGGGCATTTTCTGCGAAGGTATCTCCGTCTTCCACTATCTCTACGTCACTCAAAAGGTCCGAAAAAGGCACGACTTCATAGTCGCACATCTGTTTAAATTCACGCAGTTTGCCTTTGTTTCCCGTTGCCAAAACAATTTTCATCAACTCTTAACCTTTTTTATAATATCTTGCTGTTTATACTATTTATATGACCGGTCACCTGCGCCATCCGATAAGGAGAGCCAGTACCTACGTACCAGGCAAGCTTTGCTCACTGCTACGTGCTAATGAATAACAATTTTATCGTATTAAAGGTATCACTATGATTAAACAGATCATCCCACTCAGCCTCATTGTTGCCCTAAGATTTTTCGGACTTTTCATCGTGCTTCCCGTACTCTCGATCTATGCACTCGACATGGAGGGAGCTACGCCGTTCCTGGCAGGACTGGTGGTCGGGGGCTATGCGCTTACACAGGCAGCCTTCCAGGTACCTTTCGGGCTGATGAGCGACAAGGTAGGACGGAAAAAAACGCTGCTTTTTGGTTTGATCATCTTTATTATCGGTTCCGTGATCGCTGCGGTGAGCGACAATATCTATATGCTGCTTGTGGGTCGTTTCCTGCAGGGTGCGGGGGCGATCGGTTCCGTGGTCTCTGCCATGGTGGCAGATCTTGTCAAAGAGGAACAGCGTGCACACGCGATGGCGATACTGGGCGGGACGATCGCACTGAGCTTTGCCGCAGCCATGATCATCGCGCCGATCGTCGGGGGTCACTGGGGGATAGACAAGCTCTTTTGGCTGACTGCGATTCTGTCGGTGATGTCGATAGGTATCTTGTTCACTGCGGTACCGCAGCCTCCAAAGATCATCCACAGCTATGCCGAAGAAGAATCTAAGATGATGGAGGTCTTTAAAGACAGATCACTGACGCGTATGTACATCACCTTCCTTTTTCACTCCTCCATCATGACGATGGCATTCTTCATCATTCCTGTGGTGATGACACAGGCGCTCACAGAAGGCGGCTTCGGCTGGGAAAAATCCGAACTCTGGAAGGTCTATTTCCCTGCGATGATCTTTGGTTTCTTTGCCATGGCCCCCGCAGCGATCTTTGGAGAAAAGTACGGCAAAGGGAAACAGGTCTTCATGATCTCCGTGGCTACGATCTTTTTTGGTTTCCTGGCGATGGGATTCGCAGGTTCTGCCTGGGTCTTTGTCGTAGGCGTAGTGCTTTTCTTCATCGGGTTCAATATGTTCGAGCCGCTGCTTCAGAGCTTTGTGGCCAAGTTCGCCAAAGTGCACCAGAAAGGTGCCGCACTGGGGGTTGCCAATACCTTTGCCTATACCGGTATCTTCCTGGGCGGGCTCCTGGCAGGATGGCTGATGCAGCACTATGACAGGGAAACATTGGCTGTAGTCGTTGCGGTCCTGTCCGTCATGTGGTTCATCTGGGTGGCCACCATGCCCAATCCGAACAACAGAGCCAACGTCTACCTTCCGCTGGACATCTTTGACAGGGAACGTGTCAAGGCACTGACAGATCATGAGGCCATCGTGGAAAGTTATGTCAACGAGACAGAGAATATCGCCATCATCAAATATGAAAAAGACCTGATAGATGAAGATGAGATCAGAGGGATGCTCAGCTAAGGCGCATCCCTTTTCTAAACTTCAGTGATCACTCAGATACAACATCTTTTATACCACAGCCCATCCTGTAAATGGATCAATGCATTTCTATCTATTTAAAGAGGAATGATTTCTGAATATTTTTAAGAAGTAGTTGGAGGCTATACGGCCGGAACCAAAGGCTCCGACCAACAACATAGTGTAGAGCAAAAGAGGGTTTAGAGCTTACACTCTCCGATCTCTACTTCTCTGTACTCCACGTCCATCAGTTTACATGCGCGCTTCATGATGCCTTCCTGGGTAAAGCCGAACTTCTCGAAGAGCTGGTCTGCCGGTGCCGAAGCTCCGAAACTTTCCATACCGAGTACGTCATCTGCATAACGGTAGTACTCTGTACCTGTCGCTGCTTCTACTGCCAGCACTTTGGTATTGGGGTCGATCACCGCTGCCTTGTATGCTGCATCCTGCTCATTGAAAAGATCAAGACACGGCACAGAAACCACGTTCGCTTTGATGCCGAGCACCGCCAAATAACATGCCGCTTTGAGACAAGGCATCAGCTCGGAACCTGAAGCCATCAGTGTGAGGTTCGCATTTTCACGCTTTTTCACGATGTACGCACCCTTGCTCACCTCACCGAAATCTCTTTTTGGTTTAAGTGTCTTTAAACTCTGGCGGCTCAATACAAAACCGTGCGGCGCTTTGATGCTCAGTGCGGTTTTCCAAGCTTCCACGTTTTCCGTCGCATCTGCCGGTCTCCATACATAGAAGTTCGGCAGTGCCCTGAACTGGGAGATATGCTCGATAGGCTCATGCGTCGGACCATCTTCCCCCACACCGATGCTGTCGTGTGTCCAGACAAAGAAGTTCTGGATACCTGTCAGGGCTGCGATACGTGCCGCAGGCTTGAGGTAGTCAGAAAAAACAAAGAACGTTGCATTGAACGGGATCGTCGTGCCATAGAGCGCCATTGCATTGGTGATCGCAGCCATAGAGTGCTCGCGGATACCAAAGTGGATGTTCTTTCCTTTAGGGAAATCGCCCATGTCCTTGAGCTCCGTTTTGTTCGACGGTGCAAGGTCTGCCGATCCGCCGAGGAAGGAAGGTACCGCTTTTGCGATGGCATTCAGTATCTTGCCGTTGGAATCTCTGGTCGCCATGGCAGCATCACCGGAGAAATCAGGGAATTCAATGGCAGAAAGATCCGGGTTCAGCAGTCTTGCCAACGCTTCGTTCTGCTCTATCAGCGGCGCTTCTTTCTGTCTGTGTATCCACTCTTTCTCCGCAAGCTCACCCTTCTCCAAGGCACATCTGAATCTCAGCAGCACATCTTCGGGGATCTGGAAGAACGCTTCAGGGTCAAACCCCTCTTTGGCCTTTGACTCCGCGATGATATCGGCACCGAGCGGTGCGCCGTGTGTATGGTGAGACCCTTCCAAATCTCCGGCACCCTTACCGATGATCGTATTGGCGATGATGATCGTAGGCTTGGTCGCTGTTTTGACCTCATCGAGGGCTTTTTCGATATCATCATAACAGTGGCCGTTGATCTTGATGACGTTCCAGTTCTGCGCTTCAAAACGCTTGGCCACATCTTCGCTCCACGCGATACTTGTATCACCCTCGATCGTGATCTCATTGTTGTCATAGATCAGTACCAGGTCTTTCAGTTTCAAGTGCCCCGCCAGTGCACAGGCCTCATAAGAGATACCCTCCTGCAGGTCGCCGTCACCGCACAGACAGTAGACCTTGTGGTCTATCAGTTCGCAGGTCTCAGAGTTCACTTGGTTGGCAGTATATGCTTCAGCCATGGCAAAACCGACCGCATTGGCAATACCCTGCCCCAAAGGTCCTGTTGTGATCTCTATCCCTTCCGTATGTCCATACTCAGGGTGGCCCGGTGTTTTGGAGTCTAACTGGCGGAAGTTCTTCAGATCATCCAGACTCACATCGTATCCCCAAAGGTGCAAAAGCGAGTAGATCAGTGCAGAAGCATGCCCCCCTGAGAAGACCAGACGGTCACGGTTGAGCCACTTTGGGTTTTTAGGGTTATGGCTCAGTTTTTCACTCAACACCACGGCGATATCTGCAAGACCCATCGGTGCACCCGGGTGTCCCGAATTTGCCTTTTGGACCGTATCGGCTGCTAAAAACCGGATAGTGTTCGCCATTTTCCTACGCATCTTGTTCTGCTCTGTCATTGCCATGTTAGTTCCTTTTGTTGTGTCTGTATAAGTATCTGTCCATTAAGGGTTGTAAAGCGGTTTGCAACTTCTTGTCGAAGACTTCAAATCGTCTTTGCAAATCTTTTGCCAGAGTGTCTGCCTCTTTGACAGTCTGCTCCAGTCCCAAAAGATTGACAAAGCTATTTTTATCACTATCATTGCCTGTGGGTTTGCCCGCTTCCTCTTCGCTCTGTGTCTCATCGATGATGTCATCCTGTATCTGGAACAGCAATCCCAGGTCTATGCCGAAATCGTAGAGTGACTCCTGCACGCTTTTCTCAAGTCCGACGATCACTGCCCCCATCTGCAAAGAGGCCGCTATAAGCTTGGCCGTCTTGTTCTTATGCAGCGTTTTGACCTGCTCGAGCGCCAGCGGCTTGTTTTCAAAATAACAGTCTATCGCCTGCCCGAGCACCATGCCGCGGCTTCCCCCGTCACGGGAAAGAAGCTCGATCAGCTTGACTTTGACATCTGCCCGAAGGGGTGCTTTGGCAATCAGATAAAACGCCTCGGTATTGAGCGCATCCCCCGCAAGTATGGCGGTCACTTCATCGAAACGTTTATGCAAGGTCTGATGTCCACGGCGCAGGTCTGCATCATCCATCGCAGGGAGGTCGTCATGTATCAAAGAGTAGGTATGGAACATTTCGAGGGCCAAAGCAACAGGAAGGGAAGAGTTGTACAGCATCGGGGCATACGCATCAACGATGCTTAAAAGGAGCATAGGACGAAAGCGTTTGCCGCCAGCGGTCAGCATCACCCCCAATGCTTCTTCATAGACGGGGTGAAAGCTTGGTACTTTTGGCAGGTTTTCATTCAGATACGTTTCAAAGCGTTCCATCATACTCTTTCTTCAATAATGCACAAGCGAAGCTCGCTCTCTTTATTCATCTCATTTCTGGCAAAAGCCTTTTACAAGATGGGGCAGGGTTTCATTATTGGAATTATATCAAATTTGGATAAAATAAGCATATGAAAAAAGAAACATCACTCTTGCTTATCACATGGACCAAGCGCTTGCTGGGACTTACCGCTTTTTTGGTGTGGGGATATGTGATTTTTACCATCTCCAGATCACCAGCCCCATTCATAGAACAGGCGCCCTACTGCATGGGCAGTACCATGCTGATCTTCGCTTTGCTGACCGCTGCCTATAAAGGTTTGGATCACTGGAGCTTAAAACATAAAT
>NZ_DATCSP010000067.1:0-13174 GCF_036568385.1 Sulfurovum sp.
CAGATCTCTCTCTTTTTTACGCTGATGTAAAAATTGTAAATTCATGTGTGTATTATAGGTTAAATTATTCTCAGAGAGCTTAGGGGTCTGGTAGAGCAGTATCCAGTCTATCTTCTCTTTGAGTGCATTCAGCATTCCTTCTCCTCCTTCGACCAGGACAAAGGAAGGTGACGCTAAAAAATCCAATTGATCGACGATCTTAACCTCTCTGTTCTTCACAGCAAACAGCGGGATGGTTCTGTCAAAGTTGTCTTCTCTTGCATAGATCTTGATATCGGGTGCTTTGCCTTCTGTAAACCGGCAGTCGAGCGTGGGTCTGTCCACACGGACCGTGTTGCCCCCTATCAGCAGCGTGTCACATACAGCTCTTAGCTGATGCACATGCGTCAGGGAGGCTTTGGAGCTCAAATAGCCATCATTCTCATCCGTACCGATACGCCCATTGGTGGTTTGGGCCAGTTTAAAGAGCACAAAGGCTCTTTTTTGCCATATGAGAAATGGTTCTATCAGATCCTGGCAGGCTTCCTTCAGGATGCCCAACGTTGTATTTTCCAGCTTTTGCATCCCGCCGCTATGCCCCTCTATGGGATCCTGTACGCCTATGACCACTCTGCGTAAGCCCAATGCGTGCAGCAAAGAGGCACAAGAGGGTGTCTTGCCTTCGTGGGAACAGGGCTCCAGGGTGACATAGATCGTACATTCGCTGAAAAGATCTTTGGGAAGTGTCAAAAGAAATGCATGTGCTTTTTGCGCGTCGGCAGGATCGAAATCTATCGGTCTGTCTGAAAGTGTTTCGTAAGCGGAAAGGAGTGCCAGCACTTCGGCATGCGAAGTACCCGCTTTTTGGTGTGCTTCTTGCGCCAGGACCTTACCGTCCAGGGTAACGACCGCACCCACTGCTGGGTTGGGATAGGTCAGTCCCTGATATTCCCAGGCTTTATCAAGGGCAAGCTGCATATAAAATTCATCATTCACAGCAACCTCCCCCTCTCTTAAAAAGTATCCTTAGTTCCAGTCAAAATAGGTTTTCGCTGTACCTAGTTCTCCGTACGTAAAATGCTCATCCCCATGCTTTGTTTCCACAGTGATCCCCTCATTGTCCGCACTTTTCAGTACTCCTTGAAGCTTTTCACCGCCCAGTATCTTGAGTTTCACCTTTTCACCGATCGCATTCTTGAAATGGACGGGTTTGCTGAGCTTTCTCTCTATACCCGGAGAACTCACCTCCAGGCGGTATCTCTGGCTCATAGGCGGATGCACATCCAGAAAAGGAGACAGCTCGTTGGAAATGGCTGCACAGAGATCAAGGTCTACGCCCCCTTCTTTGGTGACCAGAACACGGAAGATGGTTTCATCAAACTCAGTGACTATCTCTGTGTCATATAAAAAGGCCCCATTGGCTTCTACGATCTTGGCGATCTGTGTTTCAAGATTCATCTTGGGACTCCTCATCCTCTTTAGAGCGTCTGCTTGCTATTTGTTTAAAAAGGTCTTCCATTCGGCTTACTTTTTCCAGCTGATGGTCAAACTCAAACGTAAGACGCGGAGCCTTGAACCACCCTTCGCTCTGTTTACAGTGGTTTTGTATATACCCGGCTACCGACCGTAACTGTCTCAGTGCTTCATTCTGTTCTTTCTCATTCAAAAAAGAGGTATCAAGATAGACTTTCGCATCTGATCTCCCTTTTGAACAAACGACATCGGTGACGGTCAGTCCATTAATACGCTCATCATCTAAACTTCCCAGTGCTTCGGGAATGATCTCTTTGAGTATGGATTCTACC
The DNA here is from genome assembly GCF_036568385.1 of Sulfurovum sp. Lineage (GTDB taxonomy): Bacteria > Campylobacterota > Campylobacteria > Campylobacterales > Sulfurovaceae > Sulfurovum. The sequence continues at coordinate 1,785 of NZ_DATCSP010000067.1, forward strand.
CGGTGCCGTTTGATCTCTTCTTGTGTCATGTTACAGCGTCACTTGCTCTTCAACATCTTTATAGGTCTCGATGACATCGCCTTCTTTGATATCATTGAAGTTCGCGAGCATGATACCACACTCATAACCGTTCTTCACTTCTTTTGCATCTTCATTGAAACGCTTCAGTGAAGAGATCGTGCTCTCATAGACAACCACACCCTCACGGATCAGTCTTGCTTTAGAGTTTCTTGTGATCACACCGTCCGTCACTTTACATCCTGCAATGGTCCCTACTTTACCGACCACGAATGTTTCACGAACTTCTGCCTGTCCTGTGACCTCTTCTGAGATCACAGGGCTCATCATACCACCAAGCAGTGCCTTGACATCATCGAGCAGATCGTAGATCACGGAGTAGGAACGAATCTCTATTCCCAGCTCTTTTGCCTTCTTCTTCACTGCACCTGTCGGACGGACATTGAATCCGAGTACCACTGCATGTTCGCTGGCATCGGCAAGGGTAAGGTCGCTTTCTGTGACTCCGCCCACGCCTTCGTGAATGATGTTGACCTTCACTTCTTCATTTCGCAGTTTTTCCAAACTGCCTTTGATCGCTTCCAGTGAACCCTGTACATCTGCTTTGATGATCACAGGGAGTGACTTGAGCTGTCCCTCGGCGATTAGTGCAGAAAGGTCATCAAGCGAAGCTTTGGTACTTTTCGAAAGCTCTTTTGCTCTATCATACTCTGCTCTTTTTTGTGCCAATTCACGTACTTCTTTGTCTGTATCCATGGCAATGAGCTCTTCACCGGCACCCGGAACTTCATTCAGTCCAACGATCGCTGCCGGTGTACTCGGTCCAATCTCTTTGACCGAACTTCCGTCATCCAGTTTGATCGCTTTGATACGCCCATAGGTCTTGCCCGCTATGACATTGTCCCCTACATGCAGCGTACCGTTCTTTATGATCACATTCGCAACTGGTCCCAGCCCTTTTTCAACGGAACTTTCGACCACGACCGCTTTTGCTTTTCTTGTAGGATCTGCCTGGAGCTCCATCACTTCTGCCTGGAGCAGGATCGTTTCGAGCAGGTCATCGATACCCATACCTGTATGTGCCGAGACAGGAACAAATTCATACTCGCCGCCCCAATCGACTGCCAGGACATCCATCTCTGCCAATTGAGACTTGACATTGTCCGGATTTGCACTCTCTTTGTCCATTTTGTTGATAGCCACGATCATCGGTACACCGGCTGCTTTTGTATGGGAAATAGCCTCTTTGGTCTGAGGCATCACACCGTCATCCGCTGCCACTACGATAATGACGATATCTGTCGCCTGTGCTCCACGAGAACGCATGGCAGTAAATGCTTCGTGACCCGGGGTATCGACAAAGGTGATCTTCTTGCCGTTTTTTTCTACCTGGTACGCACCCACATGCTGTGTGATCCCGCCCGCTTCTTTGTCTGCCACTTTTGTAGCACGTATTCTGTCAAGCAGTGAGGTCTTACCATGGTCAACGTGTCCCATAATGGTAATGACCGGCGGTCTCTCTTCAAGGTGTTTGTCTTCTACCGCATCATAGGCATCGGTATAATCCAGTTCATCGAGCGGGTTGACCGTTGTCACTTCCACCTCAAACTCTTCTGCCAGGATCTCGATCTCGTCCTTGCTTAAAAAGTCATTCTTGGTTACCATCATTCCCAGTGCAAAAAGTACACCGATCACTTCACCTACGGAACGGTTCACTTTCTCTGCAAACTCATAGACCCTTACATTTTCAGGGATTTCTACAGAAGTCACGACCTCTGTGTTTTCAGCTTTATCATACTTCTTGCGTTTACCGCCACGTTTGAGCGAACGTTTTTGCTGAGGACGGAACGGCTGCTGACCCTTCACAGGTCTTCCGGTCGCCGCCTCTCTTTTTTTCATCTCTTCTTTACGTTTTTGCTCCTGGCGCATCATATCTTCATAGATGTTCTTATCAGAGAAATCTAAAAGTACCACCTCTTCATCGCCAAAACCGCTGTCTATATCGCCTGTGAGACTCTCATGATTGAAAATATCTATTTTTTTACCGGTGTCTCTTGCTTCCGCTGCTTTTTTAGGTTTCTTCTTAGAGACGCTCGGTGTCTGCTGTTCCATCGAGATCTTGGCGGCCGCTCTTGCCGGAGCAGGCTTCGCTTTTCTGACAATTTTGATACCGCCGCGGGAAAGTGTTTTTTTCTTTGGTTTCTCTTCTTCTGCTTCAGAATCATCAGTGGACTCGCTCTCCGCTGATTTACTTACCACCGAAATACCCTTACGTTTTTTCACTGCTTTGGGGGCTTCTTCTTCAACAGGAGCTTCTTTTTCTTTGACTTTCGTTTCTGCTTTTGTTTCAGAAATACTTTCTTCGGCTTTGACCTCTTCTGTCTCTGCTTCCTTTTGAACGGTTTCTTCTTTCTTCTTCACTACTGTGATCTTTGGTTTGCTGCCTGGTTTTTTGAAACCTTTTGGCAGGGTTCCACTGATCGCATAATCTACGAGAATACCGGCATTTTCCATACTGATAGTACTGTTGGCTGCTTTTACATCAAAACCTAACTCTTTGGCCTTGTCCAGTAAATCTGCGTTCGACAGTCCCGCTTCATCTGCTATTTCTTGGATTTTAACTTTATCCATTCTTGATTAACTCCTTTAATATTATGCAACCAATTGCATAAGATAACTTATGATGTCAACTTTGTCAATAGCTTGGTGAATTGTTCGTAATCTTGTTTGAAACGTTTCACTATAGCTTTGATTTTTTTCTCATCTGTTACACACTCATGACAAAGGTAAAAACTTCTTCCTTTGCCATCAAATGCCACGATCTCTCTACCCTCTTGTTTTAATCGGATCAAAGTGTTTTGAGGATGCCTGCTTCGACAAGCGATGCACATACGTGTTGGCTGTGATTTTATCATGCGTATTATACCTAAAAAGAGATTAAGCGTACAGCTTAACTTCTGGCGGTGACACCATTATTGTCCAAAGCGAGCGTAAAAACCCTGAACTGCGGGAAACGCTTTTGCAATTCTTTTGCCAGTGTGTCTGCATCTTTCTCATAGGCAAGGTTGAAAAATGTGGAACCCGAACCGGAGAGCGTGCTCATCAGTGCGCCATGTTTGAGTGCGACCTTTTGTACATCGAAGAGTTCAGGCATCATTTTCATTCGTCTTGACTGATGGAGCTTGTCTTTGGATGCGATACGCAGAAGGTCCCACGACTCGCTCATAAAAAGAGCTGTCATATAGGATGACCTTGAGAGCGAATAGACCATCTCCTCTTTTCTATACATCTTAGGTAATATGGTACGGGACTTTGCCGTAGATATCGTACGGTTCGGTACAACCACTACAGCTTTTAGATACTCCGGCATTCGCCTTTTTTTACTGTATACCCTGTCACCTTCCACACATGCCACATTAAATCCGCCCATGACCGCAGGTGTGATGTTGTCCGGATGATGCTCATAGCGCAAAGCGTGATTCAGGATCTCTCTTTTGCTGTACTTTTTGCCGGCTGCCGTGTAGGCAGCGCTCAGTGCAGCAACGATCACAGCGGAAGAGCTTCCCAGCCCCCTCGAGATCGGTATACGATTTTGAAACTCGAACCTGAAGTTGTCCTCTCTCCCCGTCAGCCGTTTATAGTTTTCATTGAAGATACTCAAAAAAAGCGTGTTTTTCTTGATCTTCGGATTATCTGCCCCCTCGCCGTGGGTCGAAATACTTAAAAATTTTGAAGGGGTAATGATGATCTCATTTCTTAGATCGACGGCAAGTCCCAAAGTATCAAATCCCGGTCCTAGGTTGGCGGAAGTGGCTGGTACGCTTATAAACATCTTTGTCCTTATTTGAGCGTTTGAGGAGCAATGCTTCCTCAAACCATACTGACGCCCGGTAGCCCAGGAGCATCCCGGGACCTTTACACGCTGGTCTCATGCAACGACGGCATGGACCTAGACGGCCGGCAGTATGTAATCCGGTGTTGACTCTTCATCCAATTCAAGATCGTGAATACTCTGAGGCAGTACAAAGCCTTCCTCTACCGGTTTATCATATTTTTTTGTAATTATAGTCTCTTTTTCCTTGATAAAATAGAGATTCCCCACCGCTTTGATGGGTTGGCCTCCATTTAACGCAAAACCGCTACATCCCAGACATTTGATCCCTAACGTTATCTCTATCGTTTTCAACATGATATAGGTGAGTTTGATGGCCATGTAGGAACCCGGTCCTCTGGTGTAGATGATCGAAGAAATATCATAGGTCTCTAAACACTCTCGGATCAGGGGAAGCAGGATCTCAGACGTTTTTTTCTCACTGGTGATCGTGCGAATATGTTTCTGATCTTCGTACACCCCGATCATAAGGGGTGAAGCTATGGAGATAATAAGTAGCGTATAGGTCTTAGGCGAAACTTTTTGCAAAGGCTCTACTTTGTAACGCTTCGACTTCGACAAGATCATAGTTCCTGCTGTCAGAGAGCAGCTTGGCGGTCAGCTGGTAGTTCAAGTGATGGCTTCCTGCAAACGACTCATATTTTGCCAATATGTTATGTCCGCTTACCATCATATCTCCCATAGCGTCCAGGATCTTGTGTCTTGCAAATTCATTGTCAAAACGCAAACCTTCGGGGTTAAGTACTTTATGATCATCAAGTCCTATGGCATTTTGCAGTGTTGCACCGAGTGCCAGGTTTTGGCTTTGGAGATACTGTATGTCTTTGGCAAATCCAAAGGTTCTTGCTCTAGCGATCTCTTCCACAAAATTTTTAGTACTGAATTCAAAACTTTCGGACTGTTCGCCGATGACAGGATGGTCAAATTTGATACGAAAGTCGAACTGTGCACTGTCATGAGGCAATAGACGCACAAATTTATCCCCATCTCTTACCTCAACAGGCTCTTTCACAGAAATGATCTTCTTCGGCGCATCCTGTTCCTGGATCCCTGCTTCCTCCAGCAAAAGGCAAAAAGAGATCGCTGATCCGTCCATGATAGGCATTTCATTACCGTCCACGATCACACGCATATTGTCAATGCCATAGGCATAGACGGCAGAAAGAAAATGCTCTATGGTAGAGATATACCCTTTTTCGTTTCCGATCACCGTGGCCATGCGGGTGTCTATCACCGAATCAGGAGAAAGCGGTATGCTCATCGCAAGATCTTCACGGTAAAATATGAGTCCTGCATCGGCATCAAGCGGCTCAAGTCTCAACTTGATCGGTTCACCTTTATGCAGTCCGATACCAACCACTTCAACAGGTTTTTTGAGTGTCCTTTGTTGCATTACTTCCTCCTTTATAATTTTTTATTGGCGATATTATAGTATAAAATTATAATTATTGCAAAGTGTACTTTTTCACGCCAGCCTATTTGCCATCGATGATCTTGTCGGCAGCCTTAAAGATATCATCTACATTTTTTCTGATCCAAGATTGGTCGAACCACTCCACCGGGCGTACTTCGACACCCTGCACCAAAATGCCAAAATGGAGGTGGTCTCCCAGCGCCAGCCCGGAAACGCCTGTTTTTGCTATAGCGTCGCCTGTTTTCACTTCATCGCCCTCATTGACCAGCAGCTGCGAACAGTGTCCATAGAGCGAATAGAGTCCCAGTCCATGATCGATCATAGGCATATTTCCATAGATCCCATTTTCGTTCGCATAGACCACTTTGCCTCCATTGGATGCTTGGATCGTTGCCATTTTTGTACTGGCCAGGTCAAATCCGACATGGTACGACTGGGAAACCTCATTATCCTTGCTTCCGTAATAATAATGCCTCTCATCCCCGTAACTCGCCACTTTCTGTCCATTTCTAAGCGGGTAGAACTTCTGAATTTTCCAGCTTTCCAACACTTCCGACGAAACGCCCTGGCTTAATTTATGGATCAGCGCTTCGTTTTTCAAACGCATGGTTTCATTGATGGCTTTTAGTTTCTCCAGTTTATCATCGATATGGGCATAGTCAGGATCACTGGATGCCAGATCCGTGATCTTTCCATCAATGAATTGGTCGCTTGCCCTGATCCATGAAACGTCATACTTATGATTTATCAGATACAAAGGAATATCTGCACTGCGTTGATTCTTTGCCGCGTCTATGGCCACAACTTTCGCTTTAAAATCCGTATGCGTGAAAGGCCATGCTATCAGTGCGGCATAATACCCCTCTTTTTTGTAGGGCTGTGCTTTGAACTTTGTTTCTCCGGCTTCTATGTAGAGCGACTCAAGGTTCTCATCTTCTGCCTGAAATATCACCAAAGCACTTCCGCCTTGTGTGATACTGTAGGAGTTTGCCACCACATTGACATTAGGTCTTTTATAATCCACATTGATATCGATGATCTGTTGACTCTTGTTCCCCTGGCCAAAGTTCCATAGGCTGCTGTCAGTGACCGAGACCTTTAATGTCAGTTTGTCCGCTTTTGGATCCAGTACTTTGCTTTGAGGATAGTTCACCAAAAGTGTCTGCACTTTTGGTTTCCCTTCCAAGCTCCCTTCTCCGACGATCAGGCTCTTGTTGCCGTCGCTTAAGACCAATTGAAAACTTTTCAGCCCTTCATTGTCAGCAAGTTGTACTTTCAACGGCTCCTTACGGTTCCAAAACAGATTTTGCTCACTATGTACTGTCGGGACCTCTCTTTCGAATTCGGGCGCGGTATAGACATATCCTGCTCCAGCCACTAAGGCGACTATCAGGACCAAGAACAATCCGCCTACGATCTTTGCTCCGCTTTTTTTACCACTTCTATTTCTCATTTAATAATCCTAACTCTTCTATCTTTTCTAAAATTGTATCTATACTTTCTTGTAAACCACTTTGCGCAAGCGTAAAGCCTGCAGCCACTTTATGCCCACCGCCTCCAAAAGCCATCGCCACCCTGGAAACATCGACCTTTTTACTGCGTAAAGAGATGCGTATCCCTTCCTTCAGTTCCATCGCGAACAGTGCGATCTCCACTGTCGCCAAGGACCTCGCATAATCCACAATACCTTCCATGTCCGGCACGGTAGCACCTGTCGCTTCTATATCTTCGCTGGTCACCATCAGTGTCGCTATCCTCGCGTCGTGATATAATGATAGCGAGCCTAAAGCCCTTTCGAGAATACGCAGGGAACTCAAGGGTCGCCTCTGTGTAAAGTGACGTGCTATCTCATCAGGCAGAGCCCCCGCCTGAAGAAGTGCCTGTGCAACACTGAACACTTCTTCGTTCACGGAAGACGTTGTAAAGAACCGTGTATCAGAGAGCAGTGCCGTGTAAAAACAGGTGGCTGCATCCGCCGTGACAGGATACAGGGGTTTGAACAAGGCAAATGCTACCTGCGATGCAGAGGCATACTCCGGTACCACGACATTGATCGTTCCGTAATGGGTGTTGCTCTGATGATGATCGATATTGATAATATCCCTACCCTCCAGGTCAAACCCCAGTCTGTCTATGCTCCCGCAATCGCACGCGAGTATCACACTGTCTGTAAAATCCATATGATGCTTGATCTTTTGAAAGTGTGGCAAAAAGTCAAGATAAAGCGGTAAAGCGGTTGAAGCATTGACCACTTCCACCTTGAACCTTTTTTCTGCACTGAACAAGGCATAGAGTCCCAAGGCAGTACCTAAGGTATCTGCATCCGGATTCAGATGCGAAAGTATGGTGATAGAGGCCGCTTGTTCTATTTTGTTTTTGACCGCATCATAAGGAAGGCTCTCAATCATCATCTTGTTCTTTCTTTGTTTTCACTCACACGTTTTGCATTATACAGCACTTGTGTTAACAGAGTGTTACCCCTCGACCTTCATCGAGAGATCGATCCAGTTCGCCTGATGTATGATAGCTCCCGAGCTGATCGCATCGACGCCCGTACGGGCGATCTCTCTGATCGTATTGAGCGTTACATTGCCGCTGGCTTCAAGCAGAATGTGCGGATAGTTTTCATTTCTGTATGCAACCACTTTTTGGGTCTCTACCAAAGACATATTGTCACACATGACGATATCTGCACCGGCCTGCATGGCTTTCTTTGCCATTTCCAGACTCTCACACTCTATCTCTACCTTGGAGGTAAAGGGTATTTTTTGTCGTACTTCCTGCATAAATGCCTCCAGGTCATCTATCGTCTGCAGATGGGTGTCTTTCAGCATCAGACAGTCATCCAGTCCCATACGATGATTGATACCTCCGCCGCAGCGTACGGCATACTTTTCAAACTCACGAAGCAGCGGTCTTGTTTTTCTGGTATCCAGCAGCTTCACCCCTGTCTCTTTGATGGCATCTGCATACGCGGCTGTTAACGTGGCTATGGAACTCGCATGCAGCACGATGTCCAGCATCGAGCGTTCCAACGAAAGGATCGTCCTAGAGTCTCCCGAGATCAAAAGCAGTTTTTCGCCTTTCTCAAATCGGCACCCGTCAGAGACCTTCCACTCCAGCGACAGGTCATACATCTTTGCAAAAACATCGAGATACTCCTGTCCTGCCAGCACGCCATCACTCTTGGCAAGGATATACGCCCTGATGGGTTTCCCTGTAGTGATACGTGAAAAAAGGTCCCCGCGGCCTATATCTTCGGCCACCATGGCCTTTAAAAATGTCTCTTTCAGCATTATTTGATCGCCAGCATACGTTCAAGTGCGAGATTTGCATACTCTATCGTATGCGGGTCCACTGCGATCTCATTGATCGGTTGGCCATCTTCGATGGACTTCAGGGTATTATAGAGATCTTCCAGTGTCGTTTCGTTCATCGTTGGACACTCGGGCTTGGTGGAAGAGAGCACATAGGTGTTGCCTTTTCGCATTCTGTTCACAAGGTTGTACTCCGTCCCTATGGCCACCTTCTGCTCCGGGTCAAGCTCGTTCACATATTTGATCAGCTGCGAGGTGGAACCAGAAAAGTCCGCTGCCAGCACGACGCTGGGGTCACACTCAGGGTGGACGGCGATCTTGATGCCCGGGTACTTGTTACGGTAGAACTCCACATCCTCTACCGTGAAGAGCTGGTGGACGGAACAGAATCCGTTGAAACAGATGATATCCGCTTCTTTGGGATCACACTCTTTCCCATCCTCTTCTACCCCGATCACACAGGATCTCAGGCCCATCTGTATCGCAAAGTTCTGCCCCAGGCATCTGTCCGGGACAAAAAGGATCTTCTTCCCGCTCTCCAAACCTTTTTCGATGATCTTATAGGCATTCGAAGAGGTACATACCAATCCGCCCATCTCACCGACTTTGGCCTTCACAGAGGCATCGGAATTGATATAGGTGATAGGCAGGATATTTTCTTTGGCAATACCCCTGTCCACCATGTACTGTACGGATTCATCAAAATAGGTCCCTTCCATCATACGCGCCATGGCACAGCAGGCTATCTTTGGCATCAGTACACGTTTTTCAGGCGCAATGACCTTGACGCTCTGTCCCATGAAACCGACACCGCAAAAAACCACCCACGGGTTTTTGTCTGCTTTGCATCGGCGCGCCAGTTCGAGACTGTCACCTACAATGTCAGCCATTTCAAAGACTTCATCACGCTGGTAATAGTGCGCGACAACCGTCACATCCAATTCTTTTTTCAGTCTGTTTATTTCTGCTTTATAATCTATACTCATATGCATATCCTTCACTATTGTGGCTATTTTATCAAAATTCGGATAAAATTGCACTATTCAAGCACTTATACCATTTTCAAGATAAGTGCCGTATAAATTTGAACGGTGGACGACTCATGGACTTTTTAACGAATCAAAATATTTTACTCTATCTTGCGGCCTACCTTATAGCCGGTATTCCTTTTGGATATCTCCTGGCCAAGAAGTTTGCGGGGGTAGACATCAAAGAGGCCGGCAGCGGCAATATCGGTGCGACCAATGTCCTGCGTGTGGTGAAAGAAAAAGACCCGAAACTTGCGAAAAAACTGGGTGCGATCACACTCTTCCTGGATGCCATCAAAGGTGCGCTTGTCATCCTCGCAGCCATGATGCTCGGGGCTCCGGAATCCGTACTTTGGACCATAGCGGTACTTGCTGTGGTGGGACACTGTTTCTCTGCGTTCCTTTTCTTTGAGGGAGGGAAAGGGGTAGCCACTGGGTTTGGTGTGCTGCTGGTCATGATGCCTATCCCTGCGCTCATCGCTATCGCGGTGTGGGTAATCGCGGCAAAAGGGCTGAAGATCTCATCCCTCTCTTCACTGATAGGGCTGATCGCCTTTATCATCGCATCCTATGTGATCTATCCCGAAGTGCCGGGTATCGGTTCCCATGCGCCTATCTGGATCATCGCATTCATTATCTTCTATAAGCATATCCCCAATATCGTAAGGATATTCAAGAAAGAAGAAGGCAAGGTCTAGCATGACGATCCATATCGAGGATCTTACATTTGATGTGATCATCGGGCTGCTTGACTTCGAGCGCGACAGACCGCAGCGTGTCATCATCAACCTTCAAGCTTCTTATGACTACAGCGATGACCGCTTTATTGATTATGCCGATATCGTGCTGCTGATCCAGAATGAACTCAAAGAAAAACGCTATACGCTTCTGGAAAATGCGCTCCTGGGTCTCAAGGAGATCCTCACTGCCACCTACCCCGGCCTTCAGTCTCTTTCGCTCAAAATATCCAAACCCGATATCCTCCCTGAATGCACTGTTTCCCTGAGCAATAGCTGGCATTTTTAATTTTTTTTTAATAAAACCCTATTTTTATGCTATAATTAAACAAATCTTAAAGCTATAAAGGGTTCCCTTATGAGAATATTGATCATAGAAGATGAAGTAGCACTCAGCAAAACACTTTCCGAGACACTGTCAGAGCAAGGTTATCAAAATGATATAGCTGAAAATCTTAGTGATGCAAAGTACTATCTTGATATCAGAAATTACGACCTGGTACTCCTTTCATGGCCCATAGCGGGGGAAAAGAGCCTGGATATCATCACTACTATCAAGCATGCAGGACCCAAGACCTCTGTCATTGTGCTCTCTGAACACGACGACAAAGACAGTGAGATCAATGCACTGAGGTCCGGTGCGGATGATTTCATCAAAAAACCTCTTGACTATGACATTTTACTGGTACGCATCGAGGCCAAACTCCGATTCGGTGTTTCCAACATCATTGAAATAGAAGAGCTTATCATTAATCCGGAAGAAGAAAAGATCATCTACCAGGGTGAGGAGATAGAGCTCAAAGGCAAACCGTTTGAAGTGTTAACCCATCTGGCCATGCACAAAGACCAGATCGTCTCCAAGGAACAGCTGCTGGATGCCATCTGGGAAGAGCCGGAACTGGTGACACCCAATGTCATAGAGGTCGCCATTAACCAGATCCGCCAAAAGATGGATAAACCTTTAGAGATCACCACCATTGAAAC
>NZ_DATCSP010000068.1:0-15142 GCF_036568385.1 Sulfurovum sp.
TATTGCACCTTCTCCTCTATCTCTTTTGCGATCTCTTTGCTTAACAGTACCGCTTCATTGTCACTCATTTTTTTGGCATTGACAAAGACGCGTATCTCCCGGCCTGCATTGATCGCATAGGCTTGATCGACATGCGCTTTGTTCAGTGCTATCTCTTCCACCTCTTTCACCCGTTTGGTAAAGCTTTCCAGCACTTCTCTTCTTGCCCCCGGTCTGGCAGCGGAGAGGGTATCGGCCGCACAAACCGCAGCACTCTCTACAGAATCCGGTTCCTCATGTCCATGGTGTGCATAGATGGCATTGATGACCGTAGGATGTTCGCCGTGTTTACGGCATAGGTCCGCGCCTATCTCCACATGCGAACCGCCTTGGTCCTGAGTCAGCGCCTTACCGATATCATGCAGCAGGCCTGCCCTCATCGCAAGTTTTTCATCTCCGCCCATCTCCGCTGCCATCACACGGGCAAGCTTCGCTACTTCCAAGGTATGCGCCAATGCGTTTTGACCGTAACTGGCCCTGTATTTCAAACGTCCCAAAAGCCTTACAAGCTCTTCATGCATAGGGAAGAGTCTCAAATCTATAAGAATATTCTCCCCCTCTTCATAGGTCTTCTGTTCAAACTCTTCTTGGACCTTTTGATGCACTTCTTCTATGCGTCCGGGATGTATACGTCCATCTTCGACCAACATCTCTATGACCCTGGTCGCAATGGCCCTGCGGTAGAGGTTAAAAGAGCTGACCAGGATAACTCCCGGGGTTTCATCGATCACGATATCCACACCCAAAAGAAGTTCAAGCGTTTTGATATTCCTGCCTTCTTTGCCGATGATACGCCCCTTGTGCTCCTCGCTTGGCAGGCTGACATAATTGATAAGACGTTCGCCTGCAAAGTCTCCTGCATACCGTGTGGTTGCCTGTGCCAGGATATAATTGGCTTTTTTTTGACCTTCATACTTGGCTTCCTGCTCATACTTGCGTACGATCGCTGCAATGTCCGCACGGCTCTGCTCTTCCACTTTTTCCAAAATGTAGGCCTTTGCTTCTTCTTTGGTGAACGAAGCGATATGCTGCATTTTATCTACGGTCTCCGCGATCTCCACCCTTTTTTTCTTCTCGAGTCTGCCCAGGTAGTTCTCTTTCTCTTTGAGCTTCTTTTCCAAAAGTTTGAACTGCTCTTCCCTTGAAGAGAGCTCTTTGCCCTGTACGATCAGTGCACGATTGCGGGCATCGACCTCGGCAATGCGTTTTTGGAATTCACTCTCGTGTTCCAACTCTTTCTCTTTGATCTTTACCTGTGCGGATTTGAGTAAAAGTTCTGTTTCATTTTCAATGGCCTTTGCTTTTGCTTTTGCTTCGACCACAAGGTCCGAAAATCTGTTTTTCGCACTGCTTCTCAACCAAAGGTAGCATATACCTGCCCCTATGGCCGCACCGGCTAACCCGGAAATGCCTATTTCTCCTAACATGCTTATCCTTCTGTTAAGACATGTATCACAGAACCTTCATCTTTAATGGCTGTGCTGCGATGATCACGTCTGCTTTTACATCATGATCGTCCGTCACGATCTCTTTGCTGTAACACAGTTCTCGTGCTACAAAAACGGTTCGTTCTATATATTTACCCTGTTTCTCAAAAAATCTGTCATACATACCTTTACCAAACCCCACACGTCTATGTGTGCTGTCTGTTCCAACCATAGGTACGATAGCTATATCTATATGTTTCATTCTATATTGTTTTGAATCATTGGGCTCTTTGATCCCAAATTGTTTTTTCTTCAGTGGAAGTCTATATTTTACCAACCTAAAACTTGTACCTTCCATAAATGGCACATAGAGTACTTTCTTTTCCCTGCGCAAACGCTTTATCAGAGGATAGATGTCCACCTCTGTATCTAAAGGCAGATAAAGCATCACATACCTGGCATTGCTCTGTGAGATATACCGGTAGAGTCTTGACACTATTTTTTTGTCTTTCTGGTAACTTCCGAACCCTGAAGCTTTCTTCAGTTGACATAAGCTCTCTGCTCTAAATTGCTTTTTTCTACCCTCTTTTGTCATATCCATCCGTCTATTCATATTTTGTTTAATGCTCTTTAGCTATAATCGCCATACTAATTATACCAAAAGGGTCTGTGTGCATAAACATAAAAAAGGTGCTCTTCTTTTACTCATATTCCTCATTGTCCTGTTCATTTTTCTTGGGCGCGATGATGAAACATCCGAAGATACCTCACTGCCCGTTGAAAATACTACAGATATTATCATCGAAAAAACTGCAGATGGGCAAGCAGATGACAGATTTAAAGTGAAAAAGACAAAAGGAGATCTCCCTGAAGAGGTCCCCTCATTAAAAGTATCTCGATCCCAGCAGGTCACGCTTACACTGACCGATACCAAAGATATCAACCATACCGTCACGCTCATTGACCAAAGCGTCATGTTCCCCACCTCTGAAAAACCTATTGTACTTGTCAATATTTTTAGCACATGGTGCATCCCCTGCCTAGGCCAGGTCCCCTACCTCAATGATCTTCAGAAACAACACCAAAAGGAACTTTTTGTCGCAGGGATATTGACACACGACACCATTGAGGCACCTGCTTTGAATAGATTCATAGCAAAGCACCAGATCAACTATTTTGTCTCTAACAGTGCGAACAACGATACCTTTTCAACGCTTCTGGCAAGTACGCTTGATCTGCCTGAAAACTTTTCCATTCCGCTCACGGTCATGTATGTCAAGGGGGAGTACTTTACCCATTATGAAGGTACCGTGCCTGTAGAGATGATAGAATACGATATACAACAAGCCAAAAAACAATTAAACGCAAGGTAATACAGTATGTTAAACTTATTAAAAAAGGTCTTGGGCAAAACCAGTGATGCCATCAAAGAAGTTGCACCCAGTAAACGAAAACTGATCCCAAAGGATGAGTTTGAGGATATCCTGCTTGAAGCAGATGTGCATTATGAGCTGGTAGAAAAACTTTTAAATGGATTGCCGGACAATGTCAGCAGGATCCAGGCATTCAACTCACTGATCTCCGTCTTCCAGTATAAGGCCGACTTCAAAGAGAGTGATGCCAAACCTTATGTGGAAATGATCATCGGGGTCAACGGTGCAGGAAAGACCACTACCATTTCCAAACTGACCTACCGCTATCAGCAAGAGGGCAAAAAAGTGATGCTGGGTGCGGGAGATACCTTCCGCGCCGCTGCGATCGAACAGCTCACACGATGGGCAGACAAATTGAATGTTCCCATCATCGCGACACAGCAGGGACATGACCCTTCTGCGGTCGTTTACGATACGATAGAGTCTGCAAAAGCCAAAGGCTTTGACCATGTCATCATCGACACGGCAGGAAGGCTTCATACCCAGACCAACCTGAGTGAAGAGCTCAAAAAAATGATCCGTGTGGCAGGAAAGGCAATGGAAGGCGCCCCGCACCGTAAAATGCTTATTTTAGACGGGACCCAAGGCAGTTCCTCCATCAATCAGGCAAAAGTATTTAACGACATGATCGGCATTGACGGCATCATCATTACCAAGCTGGATGGTACAGCCAAAGGAGGTTCGGTCCTCAGCATTGCGGATGAACTGCAAATGCCTATTTTTTATATAGGCACCGGAGAACAGCCTGAAGACCTTATCCGGTTCAAAGCCAATGAGTATGTCAATACGATCCTGGATGAGATCTTTGTCTAATTTTGTATAGGTGGCCTCATTGGATCTTGGCTTTTCTGTTGCGCTTTAGCCTTTAGTGTATGTTTGATACTATTATCCAACCCTATCAAATCATAATTTAACGCTTTTTGTGTAATAGATTCAAGATATTCGCTAATATTATCCTTGTGCAATAGACCTTTTTTTTGTGCTATCGCAGATAACATCCATGAATTAATAGAATAATGATAATGGGTCAAATCTTTATAGGTTGCAATATCATCTATGAACTGTTCTTCACCGAAGGAATATACTTCCAGGTTTGGATATTCATCACGCTTTTCTGCCAAATATCGCAGTATTTCTTTATATACTTTAAATTTTGGAAGATTGTATTGCGCCCAGATAGCATAGAGGGGGCGCGAGTACGGAGGGTCAAGCAGAATAAAGTTTGTACCTGGATGTGCCTTCACAAAATCCAAAATATTTTCATCAATATATCTTTTCGCCGAACGAATGGTCTCATCCGCTTTTTCCAAGGATAGTGTTTCTTGGCGTTTTATATGTTCTACGGTTTTTGAGATCGCCCCAAGTGATGCGAGGATCTGTCTATTATTTTTGGAAGAAACCCATTTATCCAGGCCCCCAAACCAGATACTAAAGTTTTTATTTTCAAACCAGGCATTAGGTCTGTCCAGTGTTATCTTTTCTCCCACACACTTCTTACGTGTAGCCTGTAACAAAACGCATGGTAAATATTTTATATTTGCATACAATTTAAAATCATTCAGTCTACTCTCATCATACAGGTAATCAAACTCCGATACTGGATAATCAGGGTAAGCTTTTTCCTGTCCAAAATATTTGTCCACATCCAAAGAGTATAAGATGTTTTTCACCTTATGCTGTCGAAATAATGAACGCATTACGATTGCACGTTCAAAGTAACTACTGCCCGGCATTGAAATATTGATGAATTCTCCGCCAAGTTTTTCACTGGCTTCTTTCGAGGAAGTATTTTCTATCATACTGGTTCCCAATATGACAGAATCATAGTTATGGAAGTTGTTGATGATCCCTGCTGCCTGCTGACGCATATGTTTATGGAATGTCACTTCACGTCCCCAGGCTTTATGAAATATCTGCATAGGATCATAGATATAATAGGCAGGCAACAAAAGCGCAAATGCAAAAAAAACTACAGCGAAATAAGTAAGAATGATTTTTTGATTCAGTTTCATGTTAAAAATTAAAATAGAGAAATTCTGTATAGGGTGTTTGTATCATGCTCATGATGGCAAGTATGGCTAATATAGCAGTAAATACAGCCATTTTATACGTAGGTACGGCAGAACTTGTTCTTATCCTTTCTGTAGAGTTTTTAAACAGTAAAATCAAGATGAATGCGACAACTATCCAATAATATGTTCTCTCTTTTATCGATATATTACCAAATAGAATACCATATTGCGATAAAAATGCTACTTTATCCTGCAGGGAAGATGGCACGACAAGGTTGCAGGCAAACATACCGTTCAAGACCTTAATCGCATCATCCCACTCCTTAGCCCTAAAGAAGACCCAGGCAATGTTCACAAAGTTAAAAGTGATGAACCATGCAAAAATCGTATGCATCCTGAAACCAAGTTGGTTCCATACTCTCTGGATCACCAGTGCCAACCCGTGCAGGAAACCCCAAAATACAAATGTCCATCCCGCACCATGCCAAATACCCCCGATGATGAAGGTGGCCATGAGGTTGTTATAGGTTCTAAAACTTCCCTTTCTGTTGCCGCCCAGGGGAATATACACATAGTCTCTCAAAAATCGGCTCAGAGTGATATGCCAACGTCTCCAGAAATCCTGTATGTTTGTTGCTTTATAGGGCGAATTGAAGTTGATAGGCAGTCTGATGTTAAAGAGCAGTGCTGCACCTATAGCCATGTCTGTATAGCCGCTAAAGTCAAAGTACAACTGGAACGTATAAGAGAGTGAAGTGATCCATGCTTCTATCAAATTCAATTTTTCTGCTACATCAAATCCATTTGTTGCCCATACTGCAAACTGATCTGCAATAACCACTTTTTTAAATAAACCCATGGAAAAGATAAATAGCCCCAGAGCAATATTTCTATAATTCTTCACTTTGTTCCTGGTCTTTGCGAACTGCGGCATCATCTCCGCATGGTGTACGATAGGACCAGCGATAAGCTGAGGGAAGAATGTTACAAAGTTTGCATAGTTAAGAAAGTCATACTCTTTTGTTTCACCCCTGTAGCTGTCCACAAGATAGGCGATCTGCTGGAAAGTAAAGAAAGAGATGGCCAAGGGCAAGGCTAAGTGAAGCAACGGGATTTGCCCGTCTGTAGCAAGATTTACATTTGCTATCAGGAAGTCTGCATATTTAAAATATCCAAGCAAAGCAACATTGGCAACAATACCCACAGTCAGAAGTGTTTTTTTGCTGACCTTTACATGTTCATTCTCTTTTGAAAGAGAAACACCGACCACATAATTGAACAGCATCGAAACCAGGATAATTGGAAGATACGCTATGTTCCACCAGCTATAAAAGAAAAGTGATGCAAGGACCAAAAATGCTTTACTTGCTTCTGTTAATCTTTTGCTGTTGAGATAAAAATAGATGAAAAATGTTAGTGGTAAAAAGGCAAAGATAAACTCAAAACTATTAAATAACAATTTACAATGCCTTAAAATTTAGTTTATTGTCTTCCTCACAATCTGTATATTATACTATGATACTCTATGTGTTATCTTTATGTCAGGTTTGCTACGCCTCAAATATAAAAATTCTTTTTTTATATAGGAAAGAATGGTATTAACTCTCTTCCTCCAGGGAAAACATCTTGCGGTAGAGTGTCTCAAGGCCTGTTTTCTCTTTGTAATCTATGATATCCCCTACGACAATCGTCACTTCCTGCTTCAGCTTGGCATCATCCAATGCATTTTTCAGTACCTTGTTGGCATCTGTTTTGATATAGAGGGGCAAGATAGGCAGACGGTTTTTCAAAGCTATGATGCGTGACCCCTCTTTGAAGGTTGTCAGCGCTCTGTCCGTTTTGTTTCTTGTTCCTTCCGGGAAAATAAATATTGATTCACCGCGTTGGACCGCCTGCTTTACGTCCGCAAAAAAACCGCTCATTTGGCTTTTTTCACGATCGAGCAGTATCGACCCGGCATTGCGTACAAAGAGTCCAAAGAAAAAAGAGTTATAGAGTTCTTTTTTGGAGACCCACGGACCGAAGATATCTGTGTCCTTCAAGGATACTTCCACAATAGGGGGGTCAATGATACTTTTGTGGTTCACCACAATAAGATATTGGCCGTTTTGCGGCAGCTTTTCCGGATTTTCCATCTTCACGGCGATATTCAAGGTATCAAGCTGCGCCTGTGAGTAGGCAAGACGTAACCTTTTTTTTCCCATGGGGTCTGGCGTTTTTCTTAATCTGTATCCAAAACTATTGGTCAGATAAAGACCGTAGAAAAGCTGTTTAATTGTATTGAACGTCACTAGGTATCCTTCGTTTATGCTGGAATTATAACCAAAAGAACTAAAAGCTAAAACATGTCAATTTGACATATTTTTAGCTTCCTGAGCAAATAATAGTTTACAATACTTCAAATAGATTCGGAGTATGGTATGGCAAAGAAAAAAACCTTATTTGAGTGTCAGGCATGTGGATTTCAATCTCCACGCTGGATGGGAAAGTGTACTTCCTGTGACCAGTGGGAAACCATGGTGGAATTGACGGCTGACCAGATCAAGTTCCTGAAAGAGACTTCCGGAAGCAATGCATCAGGGGCTTTTGCCTCCAAAGCAAAACCTATCACACAGATAGAAGAGGACAATATCACCCGTTTTACTTCGGGAAGCGGTGAACTGGACCTCGTACTGGGCGGAGGGATCGTTCCGGGTTCGCTGACGCTGATCGGGGGCAGCCCCGGTGTGGGTAAATCCACACTGCTACTCAAAATAGCAGGCAACCTGTCACGCAATGCAAAAAAAGTGCTCTATGTCTCCGGGGAAGAGTCTGCCGGGCAGATCAAACTGCGCGCCAACAGACTGGAGGCCAACCATGAAAACCTTTACCTGCTCCCTGAGATAAACCTCACCAGTGTACTTTCAGAAATCGGCAACCAGAACTATGAACTTATCGTGATAGACTCCATACAGACACTCTACTCAGAAGAAACACCCTCTGCACCCGGGTCCGTCACACAGGTACGTACGATCACATTTGAGCTGATGCGTATTGCAAAAAGCCTGCATATCCCTATCTTTATCATCGGACATATTACCAAAGACGGTTCCATCGCTGGTCCGAGGGTACTGGAACACATGGTAGATACCGTTTTGTATTTCGAGGGCGATACCAACTCAGAACTTCGCCTCTTGCGCGGATTTAAAAACCGTTTCGGGGCTACCAATGAGGTGGGTATCTTCGAGATGAACAAAGAGGGGCTCAACGATGCGAAAACCATGGCTGGTAAATTTTTCGACAAAGAGAAACTGCAGTCGGGTTCGGCGCTCACTGTCATTATGGAAGGAAGCCGCCCTATTATCGTGGAGGTCCAGGCGCTGGTTTCAGAATCCTACGGACATCCAAAACGTAGTTCTACGGGTTTTGACAACAACCGTCTGGGTATGCTTCTGGCATTGCTTGAAAAAAAACTGGACCTGCCCCTTGGTACCTATGATGTCTTTATCAACATTTCAGGAGGCATTAAAATACATGAACCCTCAGCCGACCTTGCCATCATCGCAGCGATCTTAAGCAGTTACAGGGACAGAGAACTGAGTGCAGAAACGCTCTTCCTCGGTGAAGTAAGCCTTACAGGGGAGATACGGGAGGTCTCTGGACTCTCTCAGCGCCTCAAAGAGATAGAGACACAGGGATTCAAAAAGGCTGTCATCCCCAACAAGCCGCTGGAAAAAACAAATGTCAAGTGTTTTATCGCCGATGAAGTCTCTAAAGTAGTTGAGTGGATGTAATAGCTATAATACGTGTATGAAAATAGGTACAGATATTATACAGGTCAGCAGAATAGAAAAAGCACTGGCTCAATTCGGCGATAAGTTTACACAACGTTTTTTGCATCCCCAAGAGATAGCACTTGCAAAAAAAACAGCATCCATTGCCGGGTTCTGGGCAGCAAAAGAGGCTATTTCAAAGGCTCTGGGGTGCGGCATAGGCAAAGAGCTCTCTTTTCATGATATCATCCTGGCCAAAGATCCCCGCGGCGCACCGACGTTTTCCCTTAGTGAAGAGGCACAAAAAGTACATACGATTCAAACCTCCTCACTCTCCATCAGCCATGACGGCGGATTTGCGATCGCGGTTGCGGTCATTATCTCCTGATCCATCCATCCGGATAGCGTACATTTCAGAGCTACGCTTCTCTATCGATATCTTATAGGATAAAAGGTATAGTTGCAATTCCACATGGATTATATTACAATATCCGTATGGTTATCGAACGAAGGAGTAACTATGAAATATGGCATTTATACCATCACGCTTCTTTTATTTTTAGTGGGATGTGATCAACCTCAACCTCAATCTCCCGTAGAAACGAAAGAAAACGATCATACCAGTCAACCAAAAACAGTGGAGCAAACCTATATACCGCCTCCTCCTAGGAAAAAAGTAGCGCTCAAAGATATTAACGACACCAATTTCGATACAGACTATATGTATCCGGAAGATACAAAGAAAGAAACAGCAAAAGAGTCCCCTCTTCCGACACCTGCAGCCGCAAAAGTGACTATGGACAAA
This sequence comes from Sulfurovum sp., assembly GCF_036568385.1. Classification (GTDB taxonomy): domain Bacteria; phylum Campylobacterota; class Campylobacteria; order Campylobacterales; family Sulfurovaceae; genus Sulfurovum. The sequence continues at coordinate 9,469 of NZ_DATCSP010000068.1, forward strand.
GAAGAGTGCATCGCCATGATAAGTTTGGAAAAATTTGAAAAATATGCAGCGATATTCGGGAGTGAAGCCGCTTCCATCAAACGCTGCGAGATGCTGAGGGCGACAAGGTAGCCCTTTTTATAAGTACGGGCAGTCGCTCATGCGGCTGAGCTGTTACTTTCCAAAATGTATCATTTTGAACCTGTCTCCCATCATGGTAGGCGCTATCAGTGTTTTGATCTTATCCGCTTCACTCATATATCTTGCCTGGGTCGTCTGTTTGGCAAAGCGTTCAAGAATATCAATGATACCAAAACGTACAAGTGCACGTGCCTGGGTCTCGTAAACCAACTCCTCAAACCCTGCTTTCACAAACGCTTCACTGACATGCCCGAAATTCACATCGTAGGTAATGTCATCTTTTTTATAAGACTCAGACAAGGTCAGTGCTTCATCAAAGAGCGGAAAGGTCTCGTGCGATCGGTAGACACGTATCGAGAAATCGTTGCGCACATACTTTTCACCATAATCAAACGAAACAAAATCGCAGTGTGCTATGCCATCAGCCATCGCCTGTGCAAACGCCTCATATCCTACCGCTATCTCACCTTGCGTAAGGTGATGTTTCTTCGCCCAGGCCAACATCTCTTCAGGCGCATCTTCCCATAGGATCTCATCTTGCTGTACAACCGCGATCTTTTCATCTTTTAAAAGTTCGCAGGGGAAAGCATCAAAGATCTCATTGGCCACCACAAAAGCATAGCCAGCTTTCACTTCTGAAATATCATTAAAATGTGTGATCTGGATATCGTCTCCAAAACGCTCTTTTACATAGGCCAGCTGCGCCTTTTGTACTTCAGGCTGCCGTTCTACGATGCCAAAATGCAGTGTTTTTACCAACGTCGGATCGCAGGTATAGAGCCACTGGATCATATCGCATATCAGGTACCCCTGGTGTGCGCCTACCTCTATCAGCCAGCCGTTCCTGTCTGCTTTTCCTTCTTTCAGGAGTGTATAAAAATAATTGGCGATGCTCGCACCAAAAAAACGGCTGGTACTTACAGCAGTATAAAAATCGCCCGATTTACCTATGGCTTTAAACTTTTTGTAGTATCCCCCTTCGCCATAGAGCCATTCGTTCATATAGGCACTAAATCGCATTTTCCACCCGTACATAGAGTTTCAACAGCTGGATCTGTTTGTCGATCTCGTAGATCTTCTGGTCTATCTTTCTGATCTGCATAGAGTTCTGCATGATATCGGCATCCAATGAGGTCTTCTCACCTGCATCTGCAAGGTTTTTCGTTAATCGGTAAAGACTTTCATAGACCTTCTCGTCTTTTTGGGCCAAAGTGATTTTTTTATCCAGGATAGTTAAACTGTTATCTACCCAGTCATACTCTTCTTCTACCGTGTTTTTTCTGTCAAGTACTTCTACCGCTGCCTTCAGCTTCTCGACCTTGCTGGCTTCAATGTCACTAAACGTATTAATGTCCAGCGGCATGGAGATCGTAAATCCGTAATTATAATAATTCAGTTTCATTCCCGGTGGGTAGAACAATGGACCGTCTCCATCAATCTCTGTATATTGCCCTTGCAGGGAAACGGTAGGAAGATATTTGGTCCAGGTCACTTTTTGATTATAGTCCGCCTGTTCCGCACGCAGCCTGTCCCTTTTCAGTTCCAGGTTTGCTTCGCTGTAAGTGTTTTTACCCATCAGTTTCAATGCAGGAAGACGCAGATGCTTCGGGTCCTTGTCACTGAGAAGGGCAAACTTCTGTTTGAGTTCCATCAGGGTCAGCTCCGTCTGAAGCAAAGCCGTCTCATCCTGACTCTTTTGTAAAATGGCCTGATCCAAAAAGCTGCTGTCCAGTAGACCTGCATCATAACTTTCACGTTTTTGCAGTATATCGATACTGTCATTTTTGATCTGGTACTTCAGTTTTTCCTGCTCAAGCTTCGTTTTTTTCATGTTGAAAAGAATGGAGATAGCATCCCCTATCATCATACGTTTTTGCAACTGTATATCCGCTCTGGTAGCATCACGGAGCGCTTGAGAATATTTGATCCCGTAGTAGATCCCGCCTGATTTGAAAATAGGCTGGTCTATAACAATTGAGTACCCCCCTGTCCTTCTTGTTATATCCTCTATCTGGGTAGAGTAATCTCTGCTATATTGCAGCCTTACAGGGTTCACCCAGCTCTTTGAAAGCATATCGCTCTCCAGCTCATTGCTCTCTAACTGATAATCAAAGAGCAGCTCTTTATTGTCAGAGAGTATATCACCCAATTCATCTGCATAGATGACAGATGATACCAATAGACTACAAAGAAGAAATAGCTTTTTCAAAACGTTTGAACCCTTCATCGATTTCACTTTTACTGATCGTAATGCTTGGCAGGAAACGTACCGTGTTGCGCCCTGCTTTCAGCACGACCACTCCTTCTTTCATTCCGTTTTTTATCGCAGTAGCCTGGATCTCGGCACTCTTGGCACGGAGTCCGCGCATCAGTCCGAGACCCACTTCTTTTTCAAACAGATGCGCATATTTTAGAGCCAATGCTTGCAGTTTTTGCGAAAAATATACCAATGTCTCATCTATCGTACCATCCTCATACATGGGCTGCAGCACTTCCAGCACAGCCAGCCCTGCAGTGGTACTCAAGTAGTTACCGCCAAAAGTACTCCCATGGTCCCCTGCGACCAAGATATCTTTATGTCTGGTCATCACCGCACCTATAGGCACGCCCCCTCCAAGACCTTTGGCAAGCGTAATGATATCCGGTTCGATCTCATACAGGTTCGAAGCCAGAAACTCACCTGTCCGGTAGACACCGGTCTGCACCTCATCGACGATAAGCAAAATACCTTCCGATCTCAGATGTGCTGCCAGTTTTTGTATCTCCTCTTTTTCGAACGGCTGCACACCGCCTTCTCCCTGTACCAGCTCGATCAGTACGGCCACGGTCTCATCATCTATGGCATTGTAGACATCCGCTATCGATTTTTCATACGAAAATCCTGCAGGATAGGGTGAGAAGTTCGGTGTATGGAAACTCTCCTGTCCTGTGGCTTTGACCGTTGTGATCGTACGCCCGTGGAAAGAGTGTTCCAGCGTGATCACCTTATAGCGTTTGTTCTCAAACCTTGTCTCTCCGTATTTACGGGCTATCTTGATCGCACCTTCATTGGCCTCTGCGCCGGAATTGGCAAAAAATACGCCCATATCGTATCCGCTCAGTTCAACGATCCTTTGTGCCAGTTTTGCCTGCGGTTCGATCACCTGCAGGTTAGAGATATGAATGATATTCTTTGCCTGTTCGCAGATCGCCGAGACAAGCTTCTCATTTCCATGCCCTATGGAATTGACTGCGATGCCTGCTGCAAAATCAATATAGTCCTTTCCCTTGTCATCATACAGTGTAGACCCCACACCCTTTACAAAGTTCGTATAGTCACGTGCATAGGTCTGCAGGACGTACGCTTTATCCAATGCTTCCAAATTCATCTTTTTCCTTTACGCATTTAGTTTTTCGATGCTTACTTTATCTCAACCTTCATCAATGTTGAAAACGACATTTCAGGTGCGGGAATATAGATCTCCGCCCGGTAGGATGATATAAATTTCTCATCTGCCACTTTCCAGACCTTGTCTACTTTATAGTCTGTCCTCTTGTCATTAAGGTACACCGCTTTTTTCTTTATCTGTTCCAATTCTGACGGCTCCAGAAAAAGTACCAGCTTTGCCCTGCTTGCATCCACGACGTTCGCCAAAGGCGTACCCGGAGTTACATAATCCCCTTTGCGCACCATGATCTCATACAGATACTTATGGTCAAGTACGATCGATTTTTTTTCAATGCTGTCTTCAAGCTGAGCGATCTTGTACTGCATATCCAGATACTGTGTTTTTGCAGAAGCAAAACTGTAAAAAGCTTCGTCTTTCTGGGCCGTAGATACGGTTGTCAGCCTATTCATACGCTGAAAATATGCTTCCTGCCGTTTCAAGGTCTCACGGAGAATAAGAATATTCTCATTTGATAGCTTCAAGTTCATTTTATCCAGATGGTCATCCAGATAGATGACACGTTTGTTTTCAACCATTTTTCCTTCAGACTCCAGGTCCACATCGATCACCAAAGCACTCACCGCAGACTTTAGTATCACAGATTCATAAGGCTCCACTTTTGCATAGTGCACTTTGGCAAGGAGCAGTAACGGCGTGCAGATCAATAGAAGGATTTTCATCAAGTATCTCTTTTTTTGTTGATTATATCAAAATAGCGTTAAAGGGTAAATAGATTATTTTATTTTTGAAACCCGCTACAGAGACTTTAAGAGCTGAACCAGCCCCTCAAGCTCCGGATATTTGCTCCCCACCTCGATAATATACTTCAGGGTCAAAGGTATATCCTTCAAGTAGCCCTCTTTGCCGTCACGAACACTGAGTCTTGCAAAGATGCCAAGTATTTTAATATGACGCTGCAGACCGGTGAAGTCAAACCAGCGCATAAATGTTTCATCATCGACATCCAGGCCCTTCAGATCTCTAAAAAGCAGTACCAGTCTCTCTATCTCCTGCGCATCAAGCTCTGCATAGACATCACGCAGTAAAGAGACCAGATCATACGTCAAAGGCCCTTCCCTGGCATCCTGAAAATCTATGACCGTGATCTCTTCCTCACTGTCTATCATCAAGTTCCTGGAGTGGTAGTCGCGGTGCACGAACATCCCTTGAGGCTGGCTCAATACCTCTTTGCAGATGAGACTGAAGCTCTCCAAAAGTATACGTCCTTCCAGACATTCCAGTGTTCTACCCAAATATGCTTTGATATACCACTGTGGCATCAGGTTCATCTCTTCCAGCAAGAAAGCGGCATCATAGGGCTCTAAACCTTTTGATGGGGTCTCCTGCATCTGTACCAGGGTCCTGATGGCTTTTTCATAGTAACTGCCGGCATCGTCTCCATGATATTTGTCCAGCAGATGTGTGCTTCCTACATCTTCCAAAAAGATGAATCCTTTGTTGAGTTCATAGGACCTGATCGTAGGTATACGTACTTTGGCATCCATCAGTCTCCACCCAACCCCTATGAAGACAGGTACGCTCTCTTTCAGCTCTGAGGCATCCATCACCATGCCTTTGGTCTCACTGTGTTCAAGACGGTAGTATCTTCTGCTGCTTGCATCTCCATGCAGCGGATGAAGCACGGGATCTTCGATCCCCAGCCACTCTATCCATCCTTTTAACTCTTTATGCATACCTGCCTCCCAAAATCGTACGTTCTAATTGTTGAAACAAATGCTTTCTCTTGCCGCTCCAATGGGGTAAAGTCATGTCTCATCGTGGTCTTCAATCATAACATCTAAAAGTGCATAGTCCGCCTCTTCAGCAAAACACCGAATATGATCTTTTGCAACTGCTACATTTTGATGCTTATAGTCCCGTATTATAGCTGATTGTACATGTTGGTGGAAAGTTCTTTTGTAGTAAAACATCTATGGATGCTAAAAACGTATATAGAGGAATTTATAAGAAGTAATAGGCGCAACATAAGCCGGGTTCTGTCGTGGGTAGTTATTTATCTAGGCACATTGTTGCCAATGCGCTCGAGCGAAGTATGAGTGCTGATCTAACAGCTTGTGAGACTTATACCATATACTTCTTGCTGCGGACAGGGTTTACCTAGCTAC
>NZ_DATCSP010000069.1:0-29739 GCF_036568385.1 Sulfurovum sp.
CCTTAGGGGACAAGACTTGAGTAAATCAACCATATAAGATTGAAGAGGAATAAAGTATGAGAAGAAGAAAAGCTCCCGTTAGACCGGTATTGCCAGATCCAGTACACGGTTCTAAAGTATTAACAAAGTTCATCAATGCAGTAATGCTTGATGGTAAGAAAAGCACAGCGCAAAAAGTAATGTATGCTGCGTTAGAGAGAATTGAATCAAAATCTGGTGAAAAAGGGATTGACGTATTCAACAAAGCAATGGATAACGTCAAACCCGTCATGGAAGTAAAAAGTAGAAGAGTAGGTGGGGCAACCTATCAGGTGCCTATAGAAGTCAGACCTGCAAGACAGCAGTCATTGGGGATCAGATGGATCGTTGATGCAGCAAGAAAAAGAAACGAAAGAACAATGATGGAGCGTTTAAGTAATGAACTTATGGACGCTGCAACAGAAAAAGGTGCTGCTTTCAAAAAGAAAGAAGATACATATAAAATGGCTGAAGCGAACAAAGCGTTTGCTCACTACAGATGGTAAGGAAATAAATTATGGCAAGATCGCATAAACTTGAAGACGTAAGAAACATCGGTATTGCTGCACACATCGATGCAGGTAAAACCACAACCACTGAAAGAATTCTTTTCTATACAGGTGTTGAACATAAGATCGGTGAGGTTCACGACGGTGCTGCAACAATGGACTGGATGGAACAAGAGCAGGAGAGAGGTATTACGATCACGTCTGCTGCGACTACTTGTACATGGGATGATAAACAGATCAATATCATCGACACTCCGGGCCACGTTGACTTTACGATCGAAGTTGAGCGTTCAATGAGAGTACTTGACGGTGCCGTTTCTGTATTCTGTGCAGTGGGTGGGGTTCAGCCTCAGTCAGAAACTGTATGGAGACAAAGAAACCGTTATGGTGTACCATCAATTGTATTTGTTAACAAGTACGATAGAACAGGTGCAGACTTTTACGAAGTAGAGAGACAAATCCGTGAGAGACTAAAAGGTAACCCAGTACCTATTCAACTTCCAATCGGTGCGGAAGACGCCTTTCAAGGTGTTGTGGATCTTGTTAAAATGAAGGCAATCGTATGGGATAAAGATGCTGCTATGGGTTCTAATTACCACGTAGAAGAGATTCCAGAAGATATGGCAGAGATCGTAGAAGAGTACCGTGAAAAACTTATTGAAGAAATTTCTTCAGTAGATGGTAACGAAGCACTTATGGAAAAATACATGGAAGGGGAAGAGCTTACTGAAGATGAGATCATGGCGGGAATTAAAGCTGCTACAATCGGTATGCATATCGTTCCTATGACTGTTGGGTCTGCATTTAAAAACAAAGGTGTTCAGACACTGCTCGACGCCGTTGTTAATTACCTTCCGTCTCCAGTAGAAGCACCTGCGATCAAGGGTACTATGATGGAAGATGAGACAAAAGAGGTGATTGTTGAATCCACAGATAACGGCCCATTCGCCTCACTTGCATTTAAAATTATGACGGATCCATTTGTTGGTCAATTGACATTCATCCGTGTATACCGTGGTTCTTTGGAATCAGGTTCATATGTACTTAACTCTACAAAAGAGAAAAAAGAGCGTATCGGACGTATTATGAAAATGCACGCGATCAAGCGTGAAGAAGTTTCTGAGATCTATGCGGGTGAGATCGGTGCAGTTGTTGGACTTAAGAATACAACAACTGGAGATACACTCTGTTCAGATAAAGATAAAGTAGTACTTGAGAGAATGGATTTCCCTGAGCCGGTTATCTCTGTTGCAGTTGAGCCTAAAACTAAAGCAGACCAAGAAAAAATGGGACTTGCGCTTGGTAAACTTGCTGCAGAAGATCCATCTTTCCGTGTGGCTACAGATGAAGAATCAGGTCAAACGATCATCTCAGGAATGGGTGAGCTTCACCTTGAAATTCTTGTAGACAGAATGAAAAGAGAGTTTAAAGTTGAAGCGGAAGTGGGTGCACCGCAGGTTGCATACCGTGAGACGATTAGAAAATCTGTAGAAAAAGAATATAAGTATGCTAAGCAGTCAGGTGGACGTGGACAGTTCGGTCATGTATACCTTAGAATCGAGCCGCAAGAGGCAGGTGCTGGTTATACATTCGTTGATGAGATCAAAGGTGGGGTTATTCCTAAAGAATTCATCGCGCCGGTCGATAAAGGTATCCAGGAAGCAATGCAAAGAGGTATCCAGGCTGGTTATCCGGTAGAAGACGTTAAAGTAACACTTTACGATGGATCATACCACGATGTTGACTCCTCTGAAATGGCGTTTAAACTTGCAGGTTCTATGGGATTCAGAGAGGGTTGTAAACAAGCAAACCCAGTGATCCTTGAGCCGTTGATGAAAGTTGAAGTGGAAGTACCTGAAGACTATATGGGTGACGTGATCGGTGACGTAGCTAAAAGACGTGGTCAGGTATCAGGTATGGATGACAGAGCAGGTAACAAGATCGTTAACGCGTTCGTACCACTTTCTGAAATGTTCGGTTATTCGACAGACCTGCGTTCAATGACACAAGGTCGTGCAACCTATGCTATGGAATTCGATCACTATGAAGAAGTTCCAGCGAACGTAGCTAAAGAGATCATTGAAAAGCGTAACGGCTAACATTTCGCAGTATCTTACTGCATCTTGGAAGGAGTGCCTCGGTCATGCACTGAAGGTACACTCCTTCTTCTCTCCCTTCAAACATACCTTAAACTCCAGTGAGATCCACAGCAAATCTTACATCAGATGAATATTATTCTATTTCAATGTTGCAATTGGCATAGTATAGTATTTAAAGGACAGGCACATGAAAGTCATCATCGATCTTATAGAGGATATACGCGAAGAGATAGGGAACCAGGAAGATTTTGTCGTTACGGCAATGCTTCTGAAGGAGCATCCTGAGGATGCAGACAAATTGAGCTATGCAGGAGAAGCACCGCTTAATCTCTTCACCGTGGTCGATGGAAAAAGGAAACTGATCTTTAAAATAGACGGCAGTCAGAACATAATCACGGTAGGCGAGCTTGTCAAACATTTACTGATACTTCCTATGGATGCGATGATGTATGAGGTCAGGATGGATGTCAATGCTGCGTATAGCGATATGGAGATAGTAGGATTTGGAAAGTCAATGGAGGAGAAGAAATATATCCTGTTCATCAGGATATAAAACTTCTTCTGTCTATGCGTAGAGGGACTCTTTCCCAAACTCTTTTGTAAGCAGGGCATAGAAGAGAGCCCTGTATTTGTTCCTGTTTGATGTGCCCATCAGTTCACATACTTTCTTGATGGCCGCATCCAGCGCTGCATCCTCTGCTTCCACACCAAGCTTATTCTGCAGGAAGTTCTTTTTTACGGTATCGAGTTCAGACTGGTCTGTACAGGATACCGTCTCTGCATCCTGTTTGTAGATAGAGGGCCCAAGGCCTTCAGTCACTCTGCCGATCAGATCATCAGAGAGACCTAGCCCCAACTCTTTCGAAACAGCCACATAGTGTTCAATTTTCTCATCCAGTTTGCTCATCAAAACTCCTTCAAATGATAATGATGATCCATTATATCTACAAATGGTACTCAGGTCAAGTATCTGGGGTTTTGTGCCAAAAGTATCCAGTTCATACTGATATTCCGTTGTGCACAGAAGTGGGCAAGTGATTCATAGGGGATCTTTTTACGTCGTTTGATGACTGCAAAGTATTGCGGATCGAGCTCCAGTGAATCTGCGATATCCTTGTCCAGAATTTTTGTTTTTTTGTTTTGTGCAGAAAGAACCTGTCTGACTCTTTCCATCACTTCATAAAAATCGATCATCGAAATCCTTGAATGAATATGGATGATATCATAATGGATTTTTGGAAGAAAGTTCGAATATATGTCAGATTGTAATGTTTTTGCGCACTAGACCTTGTTGTATCTTTGGATCAAGGTCTCTTCTGTGATGGGTTTGCTTACGCCAAAGCCCTGTATATAGTCGATGCCAAGTGCTTTGAGCTTTTCCTTCTGTGTTTCATGGTCCACCCATTTTGCAATGGTTTGCACCTGCAGCCTCTTTGACATGGTGATCAAAGAGTGCAGCATGGCAGAGGTGGTTTCATCTTCGAGGTGTGTCACATAGTCTCTATCAAACTGGACCATATCGAACTTAAAATGTTTGATATATTCCATCGAAGCATTGGATGAACCGAAATTGTCGATACAGATCCTCAACCCATGAGACCGAAAGGTTTTAAGCGTCTTAAGGTATCCACTGAGGTCATGGTGTGTTTTGCGTTCATAGAGCTGGATGACCAGACGGGACGTATCGACCGAATTCTCGTATAAATAGGAAAAAACTTTTTCCTTAAAAGCATTGTCTCTGAGGGAAAAGGGAGAAAGGTTAAAGGTGAATGAGATAGAGTCGTCCACAAGCGGAAGCAGATCGATGACATGTTTGATCAGGGCAAAATCGTATTCCCTGCCCAATCCCAAACGGTTGACTATCGGTAGAAATACACGGGGCAGAATATCCTGGTGGGTCTCAGACTTGAGTTTGACAGCGATCTCATAGGTATCTATCGTATTGCTGTGTACGTTCATCAGAGGTCTGAACGTCAAAAGCAGTTTTTTCTTTTGAATACTGCGAATCACATCCTTCTCGATGGCTGAGAGTTCTTTGGCATCTTTGATACCGGAACTCTCTTTTTCCGGTTCATCCTCTGAGTATTGACTTGCAAGAATATCGCGTAACTGTATGATGGCTTTTTCAAAGTTGTCATCGGGGTTCGTGATGATGGCAAATCTATAGTCTACTTCCATGTCGTTGATACGGCTGTTCTCTTTGATCAGCGTCTCCAGGATCATTTGCAGGTCATCATGGGCATCATTGAGCGCGATGAGGAACTCTGAACCAAGGTATCGGCCTATAAGGACCCTGTCCAGTCCATGCTGCTTGAATATCATGCTTATTTTCCGGGAAAGTGTATAGAGCAGGTTGTCTATCTGGTCATTGCTGTAGTTTTCATTCAATGAAGTGAGGTTCTCTATACTTAAGCAGGCAATGTAGGTTGGCTTATATTCTTCCAGCTTTTTGATAAATGTTTTTTTATTGAAGAGCTGCGTGGTTTGGTCCAGCATCGTCTCCTGCACACTCAGGTTCATTAAGAAATAGATAAAATAGATCGTGATAAAGGTGACGGCGGTAATAAGCCCCAGATCTTTGGTGCTGATCTTATAGGTATGATCTTGGTAAATGGTGGTGTAGAAAACCAAAAAGATAAGAAAGAGTACAGGAAGACCTGCTCTTAGTGCCAGTTTAAAACGGCGGGCTCTTTCTTCTTTTTGCGAATATAGCATCACACATCCAGGTGTTTCACATCTTTGGCGTGGCTCTCAATGTAGTTTCTTCTAGGTTCTACTTCATCTCCCATGAAGAGGGTGAACGTATCGCTGGCAACTTCATCATCTTCTATGGTCACCTGTAAAAGCCTTCTGTTCTCCGGTGTCATGGTCGTCTCCCAAAGCTGTTCAGGGTTCATCTCACCCAAACCTTTATACCGTTGGATATAGGCACCTTTCTTGGCGGAACTTTCCACCTCTGTAAACAGCTCTAGAAGGTCCCGGTCCTTAAACTCATCTGTAATATGTTCAGCGATCTTCTGATGTATGTGTATCGCCTCGTTATAGTGAGGGTTGGTAAAGAGTACTTCATCCACAATGAGCTCTTCAAGTCCATCATTGGTCTGTACGAAGAGGTGGATCACTTCATCGGTGACCGTTTTATTTAAGATATTGTAGCCCAGCTCCGCGATATAGTCTTCTATGGTCTTTGCAAGTGCTTTGTTGTCCGTTCCGACGATATCCGGATTTTCGATCATGTAGCGAAGGACCTCGGGCAATGCAAAACGTTTCTCTATCTCTTTGAGCGTCATACGGTAGTAGGCCACAAGCTTGAAAAGATCCACAAGGTCTGCCTGTCCCATGGTCGTGCTCTCGATCGCAGAGATACCATTTTCTATCAGATACTCATTCAATGCTTTTTCATCTTTTAAATAGACTTCATTTTTACCTTTTTTGTAACGGTAAAGCGGCGGCTGTGCAAGATAGAGGTACCCTTTTTCAATGATAGGCTTCAAGAATCTGAAGAAGAATGTCATCAGCAGTGTCTGGATATGCGATCCATCCACATCGGCATCGGTCATGATAATGATCTTGTGATAGCGCAATTTCTCTTCATCGAACTCGTCCCCGATACCGCAGCCGAGTGCAGTGATCATGTTCTTGATCTCGTCAGATTTGAGTATCTTTTCCAGACGCGATTTCTCCACGTTGAGGATCTTACCTTTGAGAGGCAGGATCGCCTGGAACACTCTGTCACGTCCCTGCTTGGCCGAACCACCCGCAGAGTCCCCTTCCACCAGATAGATCTCCGAGATCTCAGGGTCCTTGCTCTGGCAGTCCGCAAGTTTACCCGGGAGTGTTCCCACACTCATGGAGTCTTTACGTTTTACAAGCTCTTTGGCGCGTTTTGCAGCGTCACGTCCTCTGGCTGCAAGCAGGACCTGGTCCATGATCGCTTTTGCTTCCAGAGGCGTTTCTTCAAGGTATTTGTTAAAGTTCTCACTAAAGAGTTTCTGAACCAGCGGTCTTACATAGCTTGATCCGAGTTTCCCTTTGGTCTGACCTTCGAACTGAGGCTCCGGAACACGTACGGAAATGATGGCGATGAGCCCCTCTTTACAGTCATCACCGGTGATCTTGGTATTCTTCTCTTTCGCATTGGCATTTTTGGAGATATAGCCTGCAAGTGAACGCGTCAAACCGGCTCTGAATCCGGCTTCGTGCGTACCACCTTCCGGTGTTTTGATGTTGTTTACAAATGAAAGTACTTTTTCATTATCTGAATCGCAGTACATGAGCGCAATATCGATCTCGATATCATCAGCCTTTCCGCTGAAGAACTGAGCCGTAGAGAGCGGCTCTTTCGTGTTCATATCCTCAACGAACTGGCGGATACCCCCTTCAAAATGGAAGAGCTCTTTGGTGCCGTCCCTCTCATCTTTAAAATCGATAGTGATCTTGGGATTGAGGTAGCAGAGCTCCTTGAAACGCTTCATCAGGATCTCTTTTTTAAAGGTTACCGATTCCGTGAAGATCGTTTCATCCGGCCAGAACTCGATCTTGGTCCCGTGTTTTCTCGTACTGTCGCCTGATGTCAGCGGGGCTTCAGGGATACCTTTCTGAAAGCTTTGTGTATGGATCTCGCCATCTTTGAAGATGGTCATGTCCAGTTTTTTGGAAAGTGCATTGACAACAGAGACACCGACCCCGTGAAGTCCCCCCGAAACCTTATAGGTGTCTTTGTCAAATTTACCACCGGCATGAAGGACGGTAAGTACGACTGTCGCTGCGGAGATCTTTTCTGTCGGGTGTTCTTTGACAGGGATACCACGGCCGTTGTCTTCAATGATCGCAGAGCCCTCTTTGGTAAGGGTGACCTTAATGGTATCACAAAACCCTGCCATCGCTTCATCGATCGAATTGTCCACTACTTCGTATACTAGGTGGTGTAGTCCTTTTTCAGAGGTATCACCGATGTACATTCCCGGTCTTTTTCTTACCGCTTCAAGACCTTTAAGGACTTTAATATTACTAGCACCATATTCTGCCATATTGAGACTCCATTTTTTTAGATTGCTAACACTTGGTTTTTTGCGTAGAAAGTTCCCGCGATCCGCCGCTTCAATCTACTGCACAAGTATATATATTTTAGCTAAATATAACTTAGGAAAGGATGGCTGGAGCAGCGATTCTATGGGCATTTAGAGCAGCATGCCGCTTTGTTGTTTTTTGGTACTGACAATATCGATCTTGTCCGGGTCAATAAAGTCCTTTTTCTTATAGGCTTCGAGTGCATACCGTCCTATCATCGCTGCATTGTCTGAACAGTATTGAAGCGGTGCCACATGGAGTGTTTTCCAAAATTCATCGCAGAGCTCCTGATAGGCATTTCGAATATACAGGTTCGCAGAGGCGCCGCCTACAATGGCAAAATCTTTGATCTTCTCTTTGGCAAAGATCTTTTTGCTTTTTTGCAGCAGATGCAGTTTGACCGCTTTTTGAAAGGAGGCAGAGAGGTCTGCCCGGTCCTGTTCGCTCATCTTGTCACTGCCGCCCAGGGCTTCCACCTGCAGTCTCACTGCATTTTTAAGCCCTGAAAGGGAGAAGGCGATCAGCGGAGAATTGCGCAGGGGTATCGGAAGTTCAAAACGGTCTTCGTCTCCCTTGCGTGCCAGGGCTTCGATCAGAGGACCCCCGGGATAGCCCAGGCCCATCATTTTGGCACATTTGTCAAAGCTTTCCCCTACCGAATCATCCATACTGGTGGCGAGGATCTCCATATGCTCAAAACTTTCAACCCTGATGACCTGTGTATGTCCGCCGGAGATAAGCAGTACCAATAAGGGGAAGGTCGCCTCTTTTTCTATAAAAAGCGAGTAGATGTGTCCCTTGAGGTGGTGTACCGGGATGAGCGGTATCTCCAGCAGGGTGCTTAGCGTCTTCGCCATCGCGATCCCCTCAAGCAGGGTGACGCCCAGTCCTGGCTGATTGGTAACGGCAATGGCCTTGAGCTTTTCAAAGTAGGGTCTGGTCTCTTTGAGTATCTCCGGAAGTGCTACCGCATGCAGCCTTGATGCAAGTTCAGGGACCACGCCTCCGTAACAGGAGTGCTGCGCTTCCTGCGAGACCTTTTTATGATAAAGGACTTTTTTGGTGGCTATTTCGGTGACGGCGATGGAGCTGTCATCGCAGCTTGATTCGATGCTTAAGATCATGCTCTGTCCAATACGAGGTCTTCTATCCATGCCCATTTCCCATATCCGCTGTCCGCATTGATATGTCCTGCCTTTTCCATGACTGTCAAAGGGATATGGTACTGTTCTGCGATCGTTTCAGCTTCATCTACCGTGATATAGGGGTCATTGTCCGAGACGATCATCTGTACCTCTTTGGCATAGAGTTTTTCCGGCATCTCGCAGGGGAAAAAGGTCTTGATCGTATCGATCTCCGTGGTAAGGCTTGGCGGAGAGACCATAAAAAGTCTCTGTATCTCAGGTAGATTTTGCATGAACTCCTGTTCCTGGCAGAGCCAGAACCACAGGGTATTGGCCAGAGAGTGGCAGACGACGGTATCGGGTTTGAACGCTTCGAGTATCTCCTGGAGCTGTTTGACCCACCGGTTCTTGGTAGGAAAGTGACAGTTGTCCAGCAGAGGAAAGGAAACGGTCCCATACTCCCTTGCTATCGCTGCAGCCAGTTCCGCCTGCCAGTGAGGGGCATCACTCCCGCCCCAACCGTGCAGGATGAGTACTTTATCTTTGCGTGACATAGGCCCTGACCTCCTTATCTATCTGGATGATCTCTTCGATACTGGATGCTTTGACGGACTCAAATTTCTTATAGGCATCCAGCACCATGTCGCTCATCCCGAAAAAAGAACATTGTTCTTCCTGAAACGCTTTGATCGCTTCCTCGTTCGCTGCATTGACCACTACGCCAAGATGGGGATGTTCCAGAATATGCTCTTTGATATTCCAGATAGGGTAGCGTGCTGCTTCGATGGGCAGAAATTCCACACTCCCCATACCCAGCAGGTCCGTGGGAGGCAAAATGGCTTCTTCGACCTTCCCTCTGAGCGCAAAGGCAATAGGGAGCTTCATATCGACCCCTGCAAAGTGTGCCGTGGTAGAACCGTCCCTGAATTCCGCCAGCGCATGGATGATGGACTTTTTTTCTATCAGCGCATCCACCTGCTTCGTGTCAAAGAGCCATTTCGCCTCCAGAAGTTCAAACAGTTTATTGGTCATCGTGGCCGAATCGATGGTGATCTTGTCTCCCATGGACCAGTTGGGGTGTTTGAGCGCATCTGAAAACGTAGCATCTTTCATCCTGCCAAGCTCCCAGTCCCTGAATGCACCCCCGCTTGCCGTGATGTACAGTTTGGATACAGGGCGTTCGTTCATAAGGTACCAGAGCCCGAAGTGTTCGGAGTCTATCGGGGTGATGCGTGAGATGTCTATGAACTCTCCTGCAACGACCAGTGACTCTTTGTTGGCCAGGGCAACTTTCTTGCCAAGGTTGGTGGCTTTGAGCGTAGGGGCCAGTCCGGCATAGCCTACAAGGGCATTGACGACGGTGCCGCTCTTGGACCGCTCTATCAGCTCGAGGATGCCTGAAGCGCCGCAGAGGACATCAGGATGATCTACCTTTGCTCTGTCCGCTTCATTGGCGATAGCGACTATTCTAGGCTGATGTTCTTTGATCTGGGCATTGAGCAGGTCAATGTTGTTCCCCGCGACCAGCGCCTCGACCGCAATGCTGTAGCGTTTTGCAATGATGAGGGTATTGACCCCGATGGAACCGGTAGAGCCTAGTAGAACGATGCTTGACATGTATTAGATGAGGGATCTTAGGGCAATGACCATAATGACCGCACCAAAGAGATAGCCGTCGATCCTGTCCAGGATACCGCCATGCCCGGGGAGAAGGTCACCGGAGTCTTTCACGCCTGCTTCACGTTTCAGATAAGATTCAAAAAGGTCTCCAAATACGGAAGCGACCGATGTCAGAAGCGTGACGATGAAGGCGATCCAAAAGTTCACCACAAAAAGTCCGACAAAACTTCCCGCTGCGGTAGCCAGGATGACCCCGCCGAACACCCCTTCAAGTGTCTTGTTCGGAGAGGTGTCTGAAAACTTGGTCTTACCTATGGCCTTGCCTGTAAAGAAAGCACCCACATCCGTAAGGGCCACGGTGACAAGGAGCCAGAACATGGAGGCAATGCCAAAATCCTGGTAGAGGATCAGAAAAAAGAGTATCCCGCTGACAGGATAGAGGAAAGGCAGGAGCAATCTTTTGTCAAAGTTATGAAAATAGGCCAGCGAAGAGGCGAAGATCACTGCCATAAAGAAGAAGAGGTCATCCGGGTTAGGGTAGAAATAGGCTACCAGCCATAAAAGCAGGGCCCAGACATACATCGAGGGTCCGGTGAGTTTGAAAAGTTTCATTGCTTCATAAAAAGCAAAGATATAGATCACCCCCAAAAAAGCCCACATGACAAAGAAGCTGTCGATCCAGCCTATGAACCCGACCAGTGCCAATAGCGCGATCCCTGTAATCCAACGTTCCTGATAATCTGTAAATAGTTTTGTCATGAGTCTTCCCCAGTCTTTTAAATGAAGATTATTATAGCACGCTTTGGATTAGAGAGGACTAGACCCTGATCTCTACACCCTCTTTGGTAACCGTGATGGTATCATATTTGGTATAAAGGACATTGGACCCCTCCTGTATTTTGACAAATTTACGTTTGGTGTAGTCGACCTGATAGTCTCCGGGGTTTTTTATGGAGAAATCTACACAGAGTTTCGCCGCCGCTTTGATCACCGAGTCGGGAAGACTCTGTTTATCGGTTCTGATGATCACATGCGAAGAGGGGATGTCGCGTATATGCATCCAAAGGTCGTTGGCCTTTGCCAGGGAGAGGAGTTTTTGGTTTTCGCTGCTGTTCCTTCCCACAAGGACCTTGTAATCCTCTATCCAGAAGAGTTCACCCTCTTTGAGCTTCTCTTTTTTGCGCTGTGATTTTCCGCGTTTGGGCACAAGCAGTTCCAGTTCGTAAGGATCTTTGGCCTGTTCGAGCGCATAGTAAATATTTTCATAGAAGGTTTTCTTACTCTGCAGGTTCTCTTTTTCGATGTGGATGTTCCTGGCTTTGTTCTTTGTACGTTTGGCAAGGCTGAAGAAGTAGTCGCTCATACGGTTCAGTTTGATGTTCTTCGGTAACTTGATCGTCACTTCATTCCCCTCAAAATCATAGGTCTTGAGTGTCGTATCATAGGGTTTTAGCTGATAGAGATTGGCCAGGATGAGGTTCCCGTAGCTGCTATATTCTTTCGCCTGCTCGGTGAGCTCCTCTTCATTGGGAAGCTTTGCCAGGGATTGGTCCAGTTTGTGAATCTTTTTGGCGATATGCGCACGTTTCTGTTTTTTTAGCTCTAAGAGTTTTTTGGCCTGGATCTGACGAAATTTCTCTTCAAGGCAGGTATCGATATCCGCGATCTCTCTGCTCTCCTCTTGACGTTCGACCGGGGGAATGGCCAGAAGTTCCACCCCCGGACGTATCACACGAAAAGAGCTCTGCGCATCGATGTGCCTGAGCGCTTCGATGATGACCTCGTTTTCATCCAGGAGTATGGCATTGGTGTTTTTCCCGGTAAACTCAAGCTGCAGATACACGATCTTGTCCTTGTAGGAGCTTTTGGGTGCCAGGGTGAAACGCAGGATCCGGTCTTCATTCGGTACCTCTACGGCGATGAGCCTGCTCGCTGACATCAGGGTGTGAAGCAGGGTGTCAAACGGTGCATGATAGCTTTGGGCAGGTCTTTGTGAGGGGGCTTTGTAGACAAAGCTGTGCCCCCGTGTCATATTGAAAAAATAGCTTTCGGACTTGTCGAACACCAACTCCAGCGTATTGTCCTCTATACGTCTTGCGCGGCTGATGAAGCTAAAGTCGTTCAGACGTTTTGCGATGGCTTTGAGTTCGTATAATTTCATTCGAATCTTTCTTCTTGATTGTTGTGAAATTCTAGCATAATTTTTTTTCGCTATAATTCGCGTAATATTATACTAATTTCAAACAAGAACGTAGGAGACGATGCGACCAGTCGCATGAGCCGACTGCTGAAGTTATCGCTAGTGTATACCCTTGGGTGTGCTGTAGCGGCAGCGTAGTTTTTTGAACTCTGTTCAAAAAGCGTTCTATCAATAAAAGGACAACGTATGGGACAAACCATGACAGAAAAGATCTTCTCTGAACATGCAGGGCGCGAAGTGCATGCCGGGGAGATCGTTAGAGTAGAGATCGATATGATTATCGGGAATGACATTACGACCCCTATCTCCATCAAGGCATTCGAAGAATCAGGGGCAGAGAAACTGGCAAGACCGGACAATTTTTGTATCGTGATGGACCACTATATCCCTGCGAAAGATATCGCATCGGCGAATCAGGCGAAGATCTCCAGGGACTTTGCCTACAAGCACGATATGAAATACTTTTTTGATGAAAAAGATATGGGTATCGAGCATGCTCTGCTTCCGGAAAAAGGGCTTGTGGTCCCTGGTGATGTGATCATCGGTGCGGACAGCCACACCTGTACACACGGGGCGCTGGGTGCCTTTTCAACCGGGATGGGAAGTACGGACCTTTCCTTCGGTATGATCACTGGCGGAAACTGGTTCAAAGTGCCTGAAACGATCAAGGTCGAGTTAACGGGCAAACCGGGGAAACACATCTACGGGAAAGATATCATCCTGGAGCTGATCCGTCAGATAGGTGTGGATGGCGCACTCTATAAAGCGATCGAATTCACCGGGGAAGCGATCCAGTATCTTGGCATGGCAGACAGGTTCTCTATCGCGAACATGGTGATCGAAGCGGGTGCGAAAAACGGTATCTTCGCGGTCGATGAGGTGACACTGAAGTATCTTGAAGAGAGAAAAGAGGCCAATGGCGGACTGAGAGCGGAACCGAAGATCCATGTTTCTGACGCGGATGCGGAGTACTGTCAGGTGATCACGATAGACACAGCATCACTTTCACCTGTGATCGCGTATCCATTCCTGCCTTCTAACGGCAAGCCAGTGGAACAAGCGGTAGCAGATGACCTGAAGGTGGACCAGGTGATGATCGGTTCATGTACGAACGGACGTATCGAAGACCTGCGTATCGCCGCAGAGATCATGAAAGGTAAAAGAGTGGCACGCCATACACGTATGATCGTGACCCCGGCTACACAGAAGATACTCCTTCAGGCGCAGCACGAGGGGTTGATGGATATCCTTATCGAAGCAGGTGCCGTGGTCTCCAACCCTACGTGCGGTGCATGTCTGGGAGGGTACATGGGTATCCTTGGTGACGGTGAACGCTGTGTGGCTACGACCAACCGTAACTTCGTCGGCCGTATGGGTGCCAGAACTTCGGAGATCTATTTGGCAAACTCGGCAGTTGCGGCGGCTTCTGCCATCGCCGGGAAGATCGTAGATCCTAGAGATATCTGATCTTCAAGTTGTGAAAAAATCCGAATTCAGGCATCTTTTTCCCAAAAAAAAAGGTGACGAAGATCACCTCCCCACCAAAACTGCAAAAAAAGCGGTTTTGGTGCTCTTTGTACTGTTTCTCATACTCTATCTACAATACAAGCCTTATACCAGCACTCCCCACAATCCGACGGGCATGGTCGAGACCGTTTTTGTGATCTATCAGTTCATCATTACGCAAACACTGGGTATCGTGCATGAAGGCGGTCATGGTCTCTGCTATCTGCTGCCCTGTCCGCAGTTCTTGATGGTGCTGAACGGCACACTGTTCCAATGGGCCTTTCCGCTGGGGATAGGGTACTACTATAAAAAGCGGGGCAACCTGATGGCATTTTATATCGGGCTCTTCATTTTGGGACTCTCGATGGACCATACCGCATGGTATATGTCCACGGCCCACGAAGGGCCTATACTCCCCGCACATAAATCTTTTCTGGGTGTAGATGCCCTCCATGATTTTCACTATATCTTTTCGAGTGTGGGGGTACTGGCCTATGCATCGTTCCTCGCAGGGGTTACCAAAGCAGCAGGGATGCTGCTGATGGTCGGTGCGGTGATCGCCATGTTCTTTGAGGCATTTTCGGACAAGAGAGTGAAGCGTTAAAATCCGCTGTTGGGGTCGAAACCGAATCCTCCGCCTCCGAAGTTGGGGGTGCCGAAGCTCTGTGTCGCAAAAGAAGGATCTTCGTAGCCTGCCTGGAGGGAGAGCCCACGCAGCATCGTGATGTCCATTTTGGGGTCTATGCCTTTAGGACACACTGCGGTACACTCTCCGCACAGCGTACAATCCCATACGCCGTTGCTTTGGATCGTATCGATGATCGTTCCTGCATCACCCTCGCGTTTATCCGAACTGTAACGGTAGGCCCGTGTCAGGGCGAAAGGACCGAGGAAGTCAGGATTGACCGCATAGACGGGACAGGCCGAGTAGCATGAGTCACAGAGTATGCAGTCCGTTTGTGTTTCACTGAGCTTTTCATCCGCATGTGTGAGGGAAGCCTCTTGTGCCTTATGCAGCCACGCGGTACTCTTCCGGAGCGTCTCTTTGGCTGTGTGCTTGTCTACTTTGAGGTCACGCAGTACAGGATGGTACTGAAGCGGTTCTATGATATCGCCTGCTTTTACCTTATAGGCACAGGCAAGCTGCTCTCTGCCGTTGACGCGTACGGCACAGGTACCGCACACCGAAGCACGGCAGCCGGCGGAAAATGTCAGTGTCGCATCCTGCGTCTCTTTGATGTAGCTCAGTGCGTTCAGAAGGGGGAGCTCCCCTTCGGGAAGGGTATAGAGCTGATGGCTATTGGTTTCACTTCGAAAGATCTTTATCTGCATGCTGCTTCCTTTCCCGTCTGGTATAGACTATGTTTTTTCAGTGCGTCATTCTCGCTTTCAAACCCGACCTTGTAGTGCGCCCCGCGGCTTTCATCCCTTTCAATGGCTGCGGAGATGATGGCAGGCGCCAGCAGCAGGGCATTTTTGAACTCCAGAAACTCTATCAGGTTCTGGTTGTTCGTCGGGCTTTTGTCTGCGACCCCCATCTCTTTTTGCCTCCCCTGCATGGTGCGTACTGCATCCAGTGCTTCCTGAAGCTGCTCATTGTCTCTGACAATACCGACTTTGTCATAAAAAAGATTCCCCAGTTCTTCTCTGTAGGGGTAAAAATTGACAGGCTCATGGTGTGACAGCAGTGCTTCTATCTCTTTGGCATCTTTTTCTCTCTGGGCATCATCTGCCGGCCGGAGATCCGCACTGCGTGCATATCGAGAGGCGTTTGTTCCTGCCACTTTTCCGAGGGTCGTGATCTCAAGCAGGGAATTCCCTCCCAGGCGGTTGGCACCATGCACTTTGGCATTGGAACATTCACCCACGGCAAAGCATCCTTTGATCCCGTTGACCTCCAGCGTCCCATCTACATCTATCCCTCCCATCGTGTAGTGTGCGACGGGTTTGATGGGGATCAGATCGTTTGCGGGGTCCACATGCTCATGCAGTTTGCAGAGCTCCACCTCCTGCGGCAGCAGCTCCATGAGTTTTTTCTCTCCCAGGTGACGCACATCCAAAAAGACGCGCTGACCCTCTTTGATCTGGCCAAAGATCGCACGGGCCACTTCATCACGGGGTTTGAGCTCATCCACAAAGCGCTCCCCTTTTTCATTGACCAGATAGCCGCCTTCTCCCCTGGCAGATTCAGAGACCAGAATGCAGGAGTGTTTGAGCGCCGTGGGGTGAAACTGTATGAACTCCATATCGGAGACCGCGCCGCCAGCACGCAGTACGGCGGCTATGCCATCGCCTGTAGAACCATAGGCATTGGTCGTAAATCCGTGATAGAGTGCTCCGTATCCGCCTGTGGCGATCACGACTGACTTCGCATGGAGCTGTATGACCTTCCCCGTACGGATATCCAGGAAGGTGGCACCCTGAACGGTCCCGTCCTGAGTGACCAGATTGAGAAGATAGTGCTCATTGAGAAAGTCTATTCCCTCTTTCAAGCAGGTATCATAGAGCGTATGGAGGATCTTGAGCCCGGTGTAGTCCTGTGCATAACAGGCACGTTTGGCAGAGGCCCCGCCCATTTTACGCTGGGCGATGGTCCCGGTACCGGTCTTGCCGTTGTCAAGCCTTGAAAAAGGCACGCCCAGGCTTTCCAGCCATGCCATCGTTTCAGGTGCCTCTGCACACATCTGTATCACCATGGCTTCATCACAAAGACCATGTGCGGATCTGATGGTATCTGCGATATGCGCGTCGACATGGTCCTCCTCTACGTTCCCCAGTGCGGCATTGATGCCCCCCTGCGCCATAGAGGTTTGCGCGTTGGTAGGGTAGGCTTTGCCGACCACGCTGACCGAGGCACCTGCATGTTTAGCGGCAAGGGCGGCGGTGAGTCCGGCACCGCCTGAACCGATGATAAGCACATCTATCATTGTTTCTCCATAAATACTTTAATATTCTCTACGATACCTTCAAGAAGCTTTTTTCTTGCTTCTATACTGGTCCAGGCGATGTGTGGTGTAATAAGAAGCCTATCTTGATGTGTGACCCTGTTGAGCGGGCTGTCCAGGGCAAGGGGTTCCTGTTCGAGTACATCCAGGCCGGCATAGAGGGTACGCCTGTCAAGCTCCAGGGCCAGGTCTGCCTCGTTGATGATGCCTCCGCGTCCCAGGTTCAAGAGAATGGTATCTTCTTTGACGGAAGGAAGGTTGGTCGCATCGATAAGATGGTAGGTAGCCTCATTGAGCGGTGCATGAATGGAGAGGATGTCACACGTTTCGAGGAGCATTTCGAGGCTTTGATGAGGATAGGGGTGGTTCAGGTTTTTCCCGCTGGTGGAATGGTAGCTTATCTCTGCACCAAAGGCTGTAGCGACCTTGGCGACCTCCTGCCCTATGGTCCCCAAACCGATGATCCCCCATTTTTTGCCTGCTATCTCATAGAAAGGATGGCTTACGTCGGTAAAAAGTCCCGAAGCACTCCAGGCGCCACTTTTCACTGATCTGTCGTAGTAGGCCATTTTTTCAAGCAGATAGAGCGCCATCGCAAAGGTATGCTGTACTACACTTTTGGTCGAGTAGCCTGCCACGTTCTTGACCGCTATCACTTTGCGTTCGGCGGCAGCCAGATCCACATTGTTCATCCCTGTGGCAGCGATGCAGATCAGTTTGAGCTTCGGTGTTTTTTCCATGATATCGGCAGAGATGACCACTTTGTTGGTGATGACGATGTCTGCTTCCCGGATACGTTCCTCTGTTTGTTCGGGAGCGGTCGTTGGATACACCGTCAGGGTGCCGAAAGACTCAAGCGTCCTGATGTCCAGGTCCTCTCCCAATGTTTTGGCATCAAGTAATACAATGTTCATATCTTTCCTTCCTATCGAGGTATGGGTGTAGTGCGCTTCCCGTTAGAAGAAGGCGTTCGAGGTATGCGTGAACGAGACAGTTCGCACATACCTGCCCCTCTTAGCGGTCTGAAATACTCTCTACGATCGCCGTGGCTCTTTTTTTCGCCTCTTCCACTTCATCCAGTACAAGACTGACTGCCATACGGCGGCCTACATGGGATTCAGGTTTTCCAAAGACCCTTACAAAACTATCTTTGGTAAAGGCACTGTCAGGTATTTCGAGCGTAGGGGTATGGCTCTCATTCTTGGCTTTGTATGCACCGCATGCGCCTGAACCGTACGTCGTGAAGTCCAGCGGCAGTCCGAGTATCGCTCTGAGATGGAGGGCGAACTCGCTTTGGCTCTGTGTGATCAGGGTGACCATGCCTGTATCATGGGGACGCGGACTCAGTTCCGAGAAGTAGACCTCGTTATCTTTGACAAAGAATTCCACGCCGAAAATACCGCGCCCGCCCAGACCATCGGTCACGGCTTTGGCGATCTCCTGTGCTTTTTGAAGTGCTTCGGGGGTCATTTGCATCGGCTGCCATGAAAGGATGAAGTCCCCGTCCTTTTGTACATGCCCGATGGCATCACAGAAGGTCGTTCCTGTTTCGTTGCGTACCGTTAACAGGGTGATCTCATAATCAAAAGGGATGAACTCTTCTACGATAAGCTCCGAAGCATCGCCACGGGCCTCTTTGGCCATCTCCCATGATCTTTCCAGCTCTGCTGCTGATTTCGCGATACTCTGTCCGTGCCCCGATGAACTCATCACCGGTTTGATCACACACGGAAAACCGATACGCTCCGCTACTACTTTAAGGCCGTCCAGGGTAGTGACAAATTCATACTTGCTTGTCTTCAGATCCAGTTCTTCTGCTGCAAATACACGGATGTTCTTACGGTTCATCGTTTTATTGACCGCTTCGGCATTGGGGATCACATGGAAGCCTCTGGCCTCTGCTTCAAAAAGAGCGGCAATGCTGATGGCTTCGACCTCCGGCAGGATAAAGCTGGGCTGCTCCTTTTCTATCAGTGCGAGCACGGCATCTTTGTCCTGCATATTGATCGCATAAGAACGGTTGGCTACAAGGTGGGCAGGGGCATTTTCATATTTGTCCACGGCGATGACCTCGATACCGAGCCTTTGTGCCTCGATGGCAACCTCTTTACCCAGTTCACCGGAACCCAGGAGCATGATCTTGATAGCATTTTGTTGTAGTGGCGTTGTAAATGTCATGAGAAAACCTTCGAAAAAATATTACTACGATTTTAGCGAAAAGTTGGATAATGTGTAATGAGTTGCAGGAAAAAAGATAATAAGTAAAACGGTGATAAAAAAAATGGTGATAAGGATTTTGAAAGCAACCAGTTGCTTGAGCCTACTGCTGAAGTAAACCAAGTGTTAGCGTAGCAAAGATGAGCCCTGCTTATTTTGTGTTCTAAAAATACGAGCAGGGCCAAGGCCCCACTCCTGTAAAGATTACAGTCTAGACTCGTATCTTCTGAGCATGAAGAGTTTCTTAAGGATCTTCTTGCGTGTTGCAATTTTCTCTTTTTTTCTCTTTTCAGTCTCTGTTTCGTGATTTTTTCTAGCTCTCGCTTCAGTCACGATAAGGTTTCTGTCACATTGTCTTTTGAATTTTCTGTAAGCATCATCAAAAGAGTCACGTTGATTTAGCATAATTCCTGGCATTGAAAAGCACCCCCTTCCTATTGAAATTTCTCCTTGACCACGGAAAAACCGCCTGTCAATCCCTCTCACATGATCCACGAAGATCATCGTGAAAGCGGAGTCCCGAAAACGGGTATCGGAGGACAATAAAGTGGAGAATTATATCGAGTTAGTATTAAATTGTGATAAAATGGATGCAGAAGTGTTTAAAGGAGTTGATATGCAAAAAGTATTTGATAACTGTGTTGCTTTGGATAAGCGATGCTATCAGGCATACGGACTGAGCGAAGATATCCTTATGGAGCATGCTGCAGCGGGGATGGCGAACTATATCCGCAAACATTTTGCAGAAGGGGCATCGGTACTGATCGCAGCGGGCATGGGGAATAACGGGGCGGACGGGATCGCCCTGGCACGGCAGCTTCATGGGGCGTATGATGTCAGACTCTATCTCCCTTTTGCCTTGCGTTCGGAGATGGCAAAAGTACAGTTCGAACGCGCAGTAGCCGTTGGAGTGAAGATGGTCGATGCCATTTCTGAGGCGGAGATCGTGGTGGATGCCCTTTTTGGCGCAGGCCTGAATCGGGATCTGGATGAAGAGACAGTACACATACTGCACCAGCTCAATGCCCTGCATGGGCATAAGATCGCCTGTGACATTCCTACAGGCGTAGGCGCAAAAGGCACGCTGATTCCTATGGCATTTCGTGCGGATGTCACAGTGACCATGGGAGCCTACAAGGAGGCACTGTTCCTGGATGCATGTAAAGATGTCGTAGGGCAGATCCTGCGTGCCGATCTTGGTGTGAGCGCCTCCGTGTATGAAGGAGAGATCCATAGCTGGCTGCTGGAAGCCTCTGATCTGAAGCTTCCCAGCAGGAGAGCACGCTCCACGCACAAAGGAACCTTTGGGCATGCCGCAGTATTTTGCGGGGAGAAAGAGGGGGCAGGGATCATTTCCGGGATGGCTGCTGCGACATTCGGCGCAGGACTCACCACGCTGGTCGTGCATGAAAAAGTGACGCCTCCGCCGTACCTGATGCACGCAACGGTCGTGCCGGACAATGCCTCAGCGATGGCCATCGGTATGGGACTTGGCTGTCATTTTGAGAGTGCGTTCCTGCAAAAGTATGTGGTCAAGAGCCATTTGCCTGTCGTGCTGGATGCGGACAGTTTTTACAGTGAAGAGATATTGGCCATATTGGAGCAAAGAGACAGGGAAGTGGTGATCACGCCACACCCCAAAGAGTTCGTGGTGCTTTGGAAGATCCTGACAGGAGAAGCGCTTTCGGTGGCAGAAGTGCAGGAGAGACGTTTTGAGGTCGTGCGCAGTTTCAATGCCAAATACCCGCATGTCACACTCTTGCTGAAAGGTTCCAATATGCTCATCATGCAGGAGGACCGGCTCTACATCAATCCGCACGGATGTTCAAAGTTAAGCAAAGGAGGCAGCGGCGATGTGCTTTCGGGCCTGATCGTCTCCCTTCTGGCACAGGGCTATACCGCGATGGACGCGGCGATACAGGCCTCTCTGGCTCTGGGCGCTGCGGCAAATAACTATGCAGGCTCTTCGTATGCGATGCTCGCTACAGACCTGGTGAACGAGGTGGGAAGATTAGAGGTAAAATAGTGTAGAATACGCGCATGAAGAAAATAGCCGTTTTATTTAGTGGAAGAGGCTCCAACTTTGCGCATATCGTCGATACCTTGCATGGCAAAGCGTGTGAAGTGGTCGTGGCTCTGACGAACAACCCGGATGCCCAGGGGATAGAGATCGCCAAAGCAGCCTCCATCCCGCTGGAAGTGATAGATTCCAGAGCCTTTGAGAGCAGAGAAGCATTTGATGCCGTGGTCGTAGAACGGCTGCAGCAGTATGCTCCGGACCTGACCGTACTGGCAGGTTTCATGCGTATCCTGACCCCTGTATTTACAGAGCAGATCAAAAGCATCAACCTGCATCCTTCTCTGCTCCCAAGGCATAAAGGACTTAACGCTATAGAAAAAAGCTATCAAGACCCTTACCCAAGCGGCGGGGTCAGTGTACACTACGTCACTTCTGAACTCGACGGCGGAGAGGTCATCCTGCAAAAAGAGGTTTCCAAAGAAGGGCTTACCTTTGAAGCCTATGATGAAAAGGTACGGAGTGTTGAAAAAGAGGCACTGGAAGAGGCCATCAGGGCTGTGCTGGGTTAAACCTCTATCTCATATCTGCACTGATACACTGCTCCTGCAGCGTTCAGGGTACTTTCATAAAGTCCGATCTTTGGAAGGATCCTCCCCAGCATTCTCTCACGGTAGGATCTACGTTTTTCATGAAACGCTTTGTAGTCATGTATCGCTTTGATACGGCAAAACGTGATGTGCGGCTTGAAACGGTAAAGATCAAAACCCGCATTTCTGAATTCTCTGGCCTTGTCATAAAGCACGCGCTTTTCACTTTTGGCAAAAAAGATCTTGGGCGGTCGCCCAAAATATCCCAATTCCCCGATCTCTATTTGGTTCTCCAGCGGAGAGACCTGGGTGAGTTTGTCCAGGATAGGCTTTTCATCCTTGACCTCTCCCAGGAAAACCCAGGTCAGATGCAGCTGTGCTTCCTCCACCCATTTGCCTTCGATGATGCCATCAAAATCCTCCTGAATGGAAGCATAGTCATCGAGGATGACAGGGGAAGCGATAAAGAGTCGCATGGTGCAGCCTTTTTTATTATGATGACTGCTATTGTGACATATTTTTGCATGGTTTCTTTAGGGGCAAGAGGGTTCGAAGGGAAACGGATCATCAAAAAGAAAGCCGAGGAGGGAAAAAGTCGCTATAATTGACAGATGAACCTATGAAACGTGTAGAGGGTAAGTATGTTAAGAAGAAAAGTGGCACTGTTTAAACTGCTGGGTTTTACCGTATCGGTCGATGCAAGCTGGGTGATCATCCTTTTTTTGGTGGTGTGGTCTCTCTCCAAGGGGGTGTTCCCGAGCTATTTCCCCGATCTTGGCGAGCAAACCTATTGGGTCATGGGGGTGGTTGGTGCGATGGGGCTCTTTGTCTCCATCCTCATTCATGAGTTTTCCCACTCTCTGGTAGCCCGCAGGTACGGACTCGATATCAAAGGGATCACCCTTTTTATCTTCGGCGGGGTCGCTGAGATGAAGGATGAGCCTGCCACGCCCAAGATAGAGTTTTTGATGGCCATAGCCGGCCCCTTGGCCAGTCTGATGCTGGCGATCCTGTTCGGGGCGCTCTACCTGGCTGCCAATATAGGGGAGATGATGGTCCCTGTCATCGGTATTTTGTGGTATCTCTCGCTGATCAATATGATGGTCGCGGTCTTTAACATGTTGCCGGCATTTCCCACGGACGGAGGGCGGATACTTCGTGCGCTTTTATGGTGGATCAAAGGCAATATCAACTGGGCCACCCTGGTTGCTTCGCGGATCAGCCTGTTCTTTGCCGTGGGGATCATCTTTATGGGCTTTATGCAGCTGGTCGGAGATAATTCTATAGGGGGACTGTGGTGGATACTGATCGGGTCTTTTCTGTTCAGTGCGGCAAACACCTCGTACGAAAGACTGCTGGTGAAACAGTCTTTTGAGGGAAAAACGGTAAGGCATTTCATGAACAGGGCCCCGGTGACCGTGCCTTCCCACATCACTTTGCAGGCGTTTGTCGACACCTATCTCTACCCCTACCACTACAAAATGTTTCCTGTCACAAGAAACGATAGGATCGTAGGGATCATCACGGTCGGGATCCTAAAATCCCACCTTCATGAAGCGTGGCAGCACCTTGAGGTCGGCAAGGTCATGCAGCCGCAGAATGCAGAGAATTCGGTCGATGCACGTACGCCGATCAACGAAGCGCTGACCAAAATGACCGAGACCGGGATCAGCCGTATGCTGGTCACCGAACAGGGTCGGACCGTGGGCATCATCACGCTGAAGGACCTGCTTGAGTACATAGCCCTGAAAATGGAGCTGGAAACCGTACCGTAGGGGTTGGTTGAAGTACACAGGAGAAAGATGCCCGGGACATTGGTCCTCATTTGTATGATGAGGAAAAAATTTGCTATAATCAGAAAAAAAGGGAGTCACAATGGAAGAATTTGAAACGAACGAACGGAAAAAGCCAGGGTTGTCAAGAGCCCTTTATACGATCCTCTATCTGATCATAGGCAGATTTATCTCTATGGTGCTTTTTGTCATTGCCATTACTCAGTTCATTTACAGCTGGGTGACGGGCGAACCCAACGACAAGCTTTTGGAGTTTACTGAAGGACTGTCAGAGTATGCAAAAGAGCTTGTCTCTTATGTAGGTTTCAATACCGATGAAAAACCATGGCCTGTGGGTGACTGGCCGGATGTTTAAAAAAGAGCTGCTGCTTCCTCTTGATATAGAACAAAGCATCCTGCATCAAGATATAGAAAAATATGGAAAGTTACGGGTTTATTCAAAGGGAGAGATGCTTTTTACCCCTGAAGAGATGCGCAGCATATTCTTCTTTGTACTGGATGGCAGGATCAAGGTCTCTCAGGTCGATCTTGCCAGCGGGAAGGAACAGACACTAAAGATACTGACCCACGGGGATATGTATGATGTCGTAACCCTTTTGGATAACAAGCTGCATGACAATCTGTTGCATGCGTTGGATGAGGTGACGATCATCGTTTTTCCTATGGAGGTGGTGAAAAGGTGGATGCATGAAGATCCTGACTTCAACAAGCTGCTTTTCCCTTATATTGCCAAACAGTTTCGTGACATAGAAGAATTGGCCCTGGACCTCTCCTTTTACGATACGGCGACAAGGCTTTTGAAACTGATCTCCAAAAACATAGACCATCAAGACCAAAGCCGCCTCGGTCTCCTGCACGATCTTTCACATGAAGAGATAGCAAGTCTTATCGGCACGGTACGCAAAGTGCTTAACCGTCATATTCAGACACTCAAGAGTGAGGGGATCATCGACGTGGAGCATAAGAACATCAAACTTAAAGATACACAAAAACTGCTTGACCAACTTCCTTTAACGTAAACAGACGTCTCATTCCCAACGTTCTTTTCAAATGCTACCAAAGTGGCAGAAATTTGTTCCTACCTGAACTATACTACCCCAAATCAAATAGCAAAGGAAATGAAATGTACGTAACAAAATATAATCCGGCAAAAGAACTTTTGGAGCTCAGAAGAGGATTTAGAAATTTTGATTCATTTTTGAATCACTTCATGGAAGACAAGGGAAGTTTCCTGAAAACAGATTTCACTCCTTCTGTCAATACAAGAGAGGGAGAACATGCATATCATGTAGAGGTCGATCTCCCGGGCGTCAACAAAGAGGACATTCATGTCGATGTCAAGGACAATATCGTCACGATCTCAGGAGAGAGAAAGGCCAAAGAAGAGGTGAAAGAGGACGATTATTATAAGGTCGAAAGCTTTTACGGCAAATTTGAGAGAAGTTTCACCCTGCCTGAAAATATCGATGTAGAGAATATCCATGCAGAGTCAGAGGACGGGGTGCTTGAAGTCATTATCCCCAAACTGGTTAAAGTTGAAAACAAAGCGAAAAGAATAGAAGTAAAATAAGAAGGATATAGATCATGGATATCATCGAAAAAACAAGAGAGATAGGCAGCGACATTGAAGAGACACTGGAAAAAGGATATGAAAAAGGAAAAGAGGTACTGAGCAATGTTGCAAGTCACCTTCCTTTTGCAAACCTTGCGAAAAAGAAAAGTGGGGACTTCCATGTAGAGATCGATATGCCAGGCATCAAGAAAGAAGATATCGATGTGAGGATCGATAACCATATCCTGACCGTCAGCGGTGAAAGGAAGATGAAGAAAGAGGTAAAAAAGAAAGATTATTACCTTATGGAGAGCTCATTCGGAAGAGTAGAGAGAAGTTTTTCCCTCCCCAAAGGGATCGATCAGGAGAAGATCAGCGCAACCTATAAAGACGGCAGACTCGTGATCGATCTGGAAAGAGAAGAAAAGCTTAAACCAAGATCGATAGAAGTAAAATAGTTTTTGATGAGTGTATAGATAAAAGAGAGGAATCTGCTTCTCTAAAAAAGTGCTTCTGCCAGGCCGTTTGGCCTGGCACTGTAAAATGTACGACACAAGAGATTTTATAAAGATTCCGGTAGTGTTCAATGTTCTGTATTTTCTGTCAGAGCTGCATCACGCTCGACCGTACGGGGAGTACCGTCATACAGAGATACGAGCAGGTCGAATATCTTTTCTTGGGTAATAGGCTTTATAAAGTGCTCAGCGTCTGTTTTTAAATGCTCTTCATCTTCGAAATAGTTCGGTTCCCGAAGCGGTACACATTGGAGTGGGGCACGTTCTTTGACTTTGGCTATGGTCTCTTTCGTTTTTTCAGTGATCATCTTTTCACTGATGATCAGGATATCATATCTGGACAGGTCATTTCCCTGTTTTTTTAAGGCCTCCATGCCCACATCCACCTCATAAAGAAAATATTGGAACATCTTTTTAAGGCTCTGTGCCGTTTTATCATTGGAACAGAGCAGCAGGATCTTTTTTCCTACTGCAGCTTTATCCGGGAGTCGATAGTGACGTCTGAAACCCAATTCAAAATTTTTAAAAGGTATACTGAGATGCAGGTCTGAAATATTTTCATGGTCATCAACGATCTTGCCTTCAAGCATTTCGAGCTCTTTACTAGCTTCGGTCTCCAAAAACCTCAGGAGTTTTTCTTTTTCCATACCGGTATGCTGGACCCTGAAAGAGATATACTCTTCGAACAAAAAATCTTCCACTGAAGAGAGAGACAAAACAATATCTTTTCTATCGGTATGCTGAAACACAAAAGTGAGCAGTTTACTGAGCAATAGCAACAGGGGCTCTGAATCACCTCGCAATTTCCTCGGTATGGTCGCATCCATTTCATAAATAAGTTCGATACCTTTTTCATACGCACTTTTTTTTACAGAAGCGAACAAAGTTGTCAGTACTGTGTTGATATTGAAGGTCTCTTCCTTACTCTCTTCATTTAAATCCATTCACTGCCTCCCACAAACAAGATACCTCATTGTATCAATATAAGTTTTAATTAACTTTGTATATCGGGAATATAAAAGAAATTCGTCCTCAAAACCGCACATTCATACATAGGTGCAGCAGTAGAATCGGGTAATTGTGTAACATCGAACGCTTGATTCTGGACATTTTGTATATGTGCTGTCTTATTTCCTTTAGACCGACAGAGCTGCTATGTGTGGAAACTCGATAGTGATGCACTGCTTCTAAGAAGAGTAAAGAGAGATACTTTTTGAGTCAGCGTCATAAAACGGTCGAAAGAGTCCAATATGCAAGGAAGTCCCTACATTTCCTGGCAAAAAATGTGAATTTTTGAAACAAATATTTTAAATAGGACAATATTTATCTTAATATGTTGATAATATTGTTGAAAATTAGTTACTTTTTCGAACATAAATTTAATTACCAAGGAACAGTATGTCAAACTTACCAAAAATCATATGGTCAAAGATCGATGAGGCGCCGGCATTAGCTACGTATTCATTGTTACCAATCGTAAATGCTTTCACAAAAGAGGCAGGAGTAGAAGTAGTAGAGAGTGATATCTCTCTGGCAGGTAGAGTTCTTGCTGCAATGGGTCTTGCAGAAGATGAACTATCCAAACTGGGAGAGGTTGTGTTACAGCCAGACGGGAACGTGATCAAGCTTCCAAACATTTCGGCATCCGTAGGACAGCTTAAAGACTGTATCGCTGAACTTCAGGGACAAGGATATGATATCCCTAATTATCCTGAAAACCCTGCAAATGATGAAGAGAGAGCGATCCAGGCGAAATACAGTGTCTGTCTTGGTTCAGCGGTTAACCCGGTACTAAGAGAAGGTAACTCGGACAGAAGAGCAGCCAAAGCGGTAAAAAGATTTGCACAGAACAACCCGCACAGATTGAAGGCGTTCGCGGAAGACTCAAAAGCGTACGTAGCACATATGGGCGGAAAAGGTGACTTCTTCGGACACGAAAAGTCAGTGACACTCGATAAAGCACAAAAAGTGACGATCGCACTCAACGGTAAAGAGCTGACCTCTATCAATGCACTTGAGGGTGAAGTACTTGACGGTACGTTCATGTCCGTAGCAGCATTGAGAGAGTTCTATAAAAAAACGATCCAGGATGCAAAAGAGAAAGGGCTTATCTGGTCTCTACACCTTAAAGCAACCATGATGAAGATCTCTGACCCTATCATGTTCGGTCACGGATTTGAGATCTTCTTCGAAGATGTGTTCAAAAAACATGCAGATACGTTCGCAGAACTTGGTGTGAACCCTAACCTTGGTATGTCAGACCTTGAAAAGAAGATCAAAGGCCACGCAAAAGAAGCTGAGATCAAAGCAGACTTCAAAGCGGCACTTGATGCTGATGCTCCAAAACTTGCAATGGTGGATTCAGATAAAGGTGAAACGAACTTCAACGCATCAAACGATGTGATCATCGATGCTTCTATGCCTGTTGTGGTAAGAGAAGGTGGTAAGCAGTGGGATAGAAACGGTGACGCACTTGAGACAGTTGCGGTGATCCCTGACTCTACCTACGCGATGTTCCACGAAGAGATGGTAGCTGACTGTGTGAAGAACGGTCAGTATGATGTAGCAACTATGGGTACGATGCAGAATATCGGTCTTATGGCGCAAAAAGCAGAAGAGTACGGTTCTCACCCGACCACGTTCGAACTTGCTGAAGCAGGTACGGTAACGGTAACAGGTGAAGATGGTGTACTGATGAGCTTCGAGTGTGAAGCGGGTGATATCTGGAGAATGTCCAGAACCAAAGATATCCCGATCAGAGACTGGGTAAGATTGACGGTTGAGAGAACAAGGATCGAAGGTATCCCTGCAGTGTTCTGGCTGGATGAAGCACGTGCACACGATGCAGAGCTTATCAAAAAAGTGAACGCGTACCTTAAAGAGCATGACACTGCCGGTCTGGATATCAAGATCATGAACGTGACGAACGCTACAAGATTCACGAACGAAAGGATCAGAAGAGGCGAGAACACGATCGCTGTAACCGGTAACGTACTAAGAGACCATTTGACAGATATGTATCCGATCCTTGAGCTTGGAACATCTGCCAAAATGCTTTCTATCGTTCCATTGCTTGCAGGTGGTGGATTGTTCGAAACAGGTGCGGGTGGATCTGCGCCTAAGCACGTGGACCAGTTCCTTGAAACAGGTCACCTAAGATGGGATTCGCTTGGTGAGTTCCTGGCATTGGCTGAGTCACTAAGAATGATCGAGCAGAAAAATCCAAATGCTAAACTTGCTGCACTGACTGCCGGTCTTGATGTAGCGAACCAAGAGTACCTTGATAACAACAATGCACCAAGCAGAAAAGTAGGAGAGCCGGATAACAAAGCGTCCCACTTCTACCTGGCGAAATACTGGGCAACTGCATTGGCTAACTGTGGTAATGCAGAGTTGGAAGCAACGTTCACTTCCGTTGCAAATGAACTGAACGAAAAAGAGGAAGTGATCATTGCTCAGCTTCTAGAAGTTGAAGGTAAACCTCAGGACGTGGGTGGATATTTCCATCCGAATGACGAGTTGGCTGCCAAGGCAATGAGACCTTCTGCTACACTTAATGCAATTATTGATGCTATCTAAGTAAAATATGACAAGAATCGCATTTAAGGTGCGATACTTGTTATAATATGACTTTAGGAGACATAAAATGAACATAGATCTCATTCTTCAAAACATTCTAAATCCACCGATATTATTCTTTCTGCTGGGTATGCTGGCAGTTTTTTTCAAATCAGACCTCTCCATTCCGCAGCCACTGCCCAAACTATTTTCACTCTACCTTTTGATAGCGATCGGGCTTCACGGAGGCTATGAACTCTCCCATAGCGGGTTGAATACCTATATCTTTACAGCGCTTTCCCTGGCCGTTCTGATGGCGATCATCGTGCCGATTTATAGCTATTTTATTTTACGTATCAAACTGGATAACTATAATGCGATCGCGATCGCTGCGACCTACGGGTCG
>NZ_DATCSP010000070.1:0-9664 GCF_036568385.1 Sulfurovum sp.
GTTCTCTTCTTTGAGGCCTGCTTCCAAGAGCTGTTTTTGGTTGATGAAGGGCAGGTCCAGCATATATTTTTCACCTTTTTGCGTCAACGCTTCAGGGGTATGGAAAAAGTGTTCCGCCACTTCTTCACCTACCTCATAGCAGCAGCGCCCTATGGCAGGCGCGATACCTGCCATGATGGCTTCAGGGTCACACCCATACTCCGCTATCATCTTTTGCACCGTCTTGGAGGCGATCTGCGCTTTGGTACCTTTCCATCCTGCATGCACCGCTGCGACCACCTCTTTTTGCCTGTCGTAGAGCAGTATGGGGACACAGTCAGCCGTAAGGATGCCCAGCACCACCCCTTTGACATCGGTGATCAGCGCGTCACACTCTTTGACGGCATCGGAAAGACTCTCCCAGCCTCTGGTCTCTTTCCGGGTAATGTACTGGATGTTGTCACTGTGGGTCTGGTCGGCAAGCACGTAGTGCAGGGGTGTCTCACTGCTGAGCAGACGGGAGAGCCTGTTTCTGTTGGCTACTATCTGTTCGGGCGCTTCGCCTGTATGCAGTGCAAGGCTGAAAGCATAGGGGAGATCATCGGATCTTGTGGTCACGGCATGCAGCATGGAGGGGACACGCTTAAAGTGTTCAAAGGTGAAAAGATCCGGCATGATACTCCTTACAACTATTTTGATATAATACCCTAAAAATAGAGGGAATCTCTAAAGGAAGTGGTATGGACTCTTGGCTGCCTTTTGACAAACGTATCTTTAAACATTTTTCCTATCTTCTTATGTTGCAGCTCATTCCGCTTCTTGTCATCTCTTCCTATCTGATCAAGGAGATCAGCCCGCATCTCTTTACCAAGCAGATGATCTACTACTTCCTTGCGGGTATGGCTTTTGTGGTCGCTGCTTTCATTCCCTGGAGGCAGATCATTTGGTGGTTCATACCTATCCTGTATCTTGTAAACCTGGGTATGCTTGTCGCCGTTGAGTTCGTAGGAAAGACCATCCTGGGTGCACAGCGGTGGATAGAGATCCCGGGGGTAGGCGTCACCATTCAGCCTTCAGAGTTCATTAAGGTCAGTGTGATCATGATGCTCGGGTATCTTATGAGCAGGAAGCCTCCCGGAGAGAAAGGGTACGGCCTCCTTGACTTCCTGAAGTTCTCCGTCATCATCATCATTCCTTTTTTGCTGATCGCCAAAGAACCGGACCTGGGTACGGCACTGGTGCTGCTGATCACGGGCTATGGTATCTTGTTCGTGGTAGGGATCAACTGGAAGATATGGGTTTCGCTGATCATCATTCTGGGGCTCTCTGCGCCCTTGCTTTACGGGCAGCTGAAACCGTACCAGAAGAAGCGGATCACGGACTTTATAGGAAAACCGAGTTACCATGTCAACCAGGCTCTGATCGCCATAGGATC
Organism: Sulfurovum sp.; assembly: GCF_036568385.1. Lineage (GTDB taxonomy): Bacteria > Campylobacterota > Campylobacteria > Campylobacterales > Sulfurovaceae > Sulfurovum. The sequence goes on from NZ_DATCSP010000070.1 coordinate 1,415, forward strand.
GGGCGGGCTTGAGGGGCAGAGCAAAGAAGAGGCGACGCAGACACAGCTCAAGTTCCTGCCGGTCTCTTCCACCGATTTTATCTTTGCGTATCTGGGGGAGCGGTTCGGTTTTCAGGGAATGATCACTGTGATCATACTCTATATCCTGCTGATCTTCAACCTGCTCTATATCGCAGCCAAATATACCAGCGATTACCTGATAAAATCGGTTGCCTCGGGACTGGCATTTCTCTTCTTTGTCTACATGGGTGTCAACATCTATATGGTCATCGGATTGGCCCCTGTAGTGGGGCTTCCGCTGCCCATGTTCAGCCACGGAGGGACCTCGTTTATCATCTTTGCTGTAATTTTTGGGATTTTACAAAATTTAATTGCATTTAAAGACTACAGTAGATATAATTCTGACTCGAAAATCACCATGATTTCGAAAGACCAGCTATAGCGTTCTTACGGGTCGGTAGCTCAGTTGGTTAGAGCACTCGGCTCATAACCGAGTGGTCGAGAGTTCGAGTCTCTCCCGACCCACCACTTAAACTCCTTAAAATACGTACTCCTAATCCAAGTCCTATTTTGATATTTGTGATTTTGGAAGTCACAAGAGGAAATAAATTATTTATCAAAATGAGTCATTGTTAAAATTGATCATATGTACCTTTGTCAATCTCTTTTTTTAAAATATCTAAGGTCTTTTGCATTACTTCATGAATTGCAATAGCAGAAGCTCTGTGATCATTTTCAGGTATATCCATATTAAAATCATTCATATACTTTTCAAATACTTCTTTGATATTTCCTGCAATATTTAGTTGTTTTTTTTGCGCTTCATTTTCTTGAAATGTCATTTTAAATCCTTTTTTTTTGTTAGTTAAAATATACGATAAAAAAATTAATGAAAAATTAATTGTGGGTTAAAGGCTCAAGATTTGGTGCTTGGGTATACAAAGCAGAAATTGGGTATAGGGGTCAGGTGACAATAACAATATAAGTCTTTTCTCGCTCCACTTCTCCGAAGATGTAGCGCATATCGAAAGTAAAAGAATCGTAAGAGACCAACACCACCGATAGGTGGAAGCGATACCGAAGAAACAAAGTCGTAGTCTCTGCATCTCACCTACGGAGAGGTGAGACGAGGAAAACACAACTAAATCAAGAACAATATATTTATAGAAAAAATTAAATTAAAAATATAGATCATATAATTAAGAAGCTACCTAGTGTAACTATTAGTTTTTTTTATGAAGAGAATTAACTTTAAATCAAATTTGACAGTAAAATGACATTAAACATGTAATAGCATGGTATTTGCAATGTTTTAAGGGGAAACACAATGAAATACTTTCTACTGATCGCCTCATTATTGATCCTTCCGTTTACACTGTTCGCATCCCAGGATGACCTCTCTAAATCTAAAGGAACGACACAAGATGTCATCGTGCAGTTAATGCCATCACCTGCACAAGAAGATGTTTCTCGTTATACGAAGATAGAAGCATCTTTTAATGTACCTTTGGATGCAAAACATGTAAAGAAGTTTGATGTGAAGCTCAAATGTCTCTCTTGTAAAGAAAAGAATGACATTAAAGGGACAGTAGGTTATGTAGAAGCTGAGAAGAAAGTAACCTTTACTCCTGCAGAGTCTTTGACTCCGGGAGTATATGAAGTAGAATTTAAAAGTCTTAAAGCTGACAAAACCCATAAAGATGTAAAGATCAAAGAGATTAAGTATAGGTTTGTAGTACCTACACTAGTGAGCTTGACTTTAGAAACCAATACTACCTCTTTGAATCTTGGAGAGAAAGCACAACTTGGGGTAACAGCCACCTATGATAATAATGTGGTTAAAGATGTGACAGATAAAGTAGAGTGGATCATCAATCCTGCCGATACAGTGCAGATCGGAGGTAATTTACTTACTGCACTTAAAGATACTGATGTAACCGTGCAAGCTAAAATGGAAACCATCCTCTCCAATACACTGGATCTTGAGATTTATTGGGAAGTGGATGGACATAGGCTTCCACCTGAACCCGATCCTGCTGTCAATAATGCTACGCTTCTCGGAATCGATGTAAATAACAATAATGTTAGAGATGATGTGGAAAGATGGATCTATAATAGATATAAAGGTGATCACCCCATAATGATCCCTCTTAAACTTCAGGAAGCAAGAGCATTTAGATATATCATTCAGGATCCTAGTCAAGCTAGAGATAGACGAAAAAAAGGGGTGGATGCTTTAAATTGTGCAGATGCATTTGGCGCTTGGGCAAATGCTTTTGGCCGAAAACCACTGTTTAATAAAGAATCAGAAGTAGTTATAAAAGAAGTGAGAGAAAGAGAGAATATACAATTTAATACAGCACAAAGGGCTAGAGCCTATGGAGAGTATAACCAAAACTTAAGTGGGGGTGTATATGAATCTGAATGGCCAAGTGAAAAATGGATAGAAAATTGTGACTTCAACACAACTAAGTATATTGAGATGTCGGAGAAATTGTGATGAAAAGGTTTTTATTTGTTGTCCTAATCTTTTGGCTAACTTTTTCCGTTGCTGAGGAAAAAAAAATAACACAGATCAATGAATATATGACTGATATATATTTTGGTAATGGAATTTTGACAACAGATCGTGAAGCAGAAAATAACAGAAGAGATTTATCCAGACGATATATTATGGCAAAGTATGGAGGACTTTTAAACCATCAGCTTGCAACAGCAAATAAAGAGATCCATTTTTATCTAGCATATAATTACTCTTTTCCCTCTTTCCCATCGTCCCGATGGTAATGCGCCCTGACGGTAAGGGAAGAAGTGCCCTTGGGGTGCATACACCACTCCAAGCATATATAAAAGTCACATCCAGCCAAAGAGATATTGAACCCCTGCAACAACAAAATCGATCATGATACTTGAACGAGAAGGCTGAACAGGCTGGGTCACTGGTCCATCGGTGCACTTGTTTTATGTTTCATCTGATATAGTGCGGAAGAAAGATGAAGTTTCCTATATGCAACTCGATCATATAGGGATAAGAAGGAATATCTATGAAATCAGCAAATAACACTTCTGTAGAGGTAGAGACGCTAGACGATCTCGCGGCGTTGGTAGACTATTCGCTTATGGACACGCTGAGCGCTGACCCTGAAGCTACTGCAGACGGTGCCGACCATGCTCCGCGACAAGTCTTCAGCGGGCATTATGTTCCGGTGAAGCCTACGCCGATCGAAGCCCCCAAGTACATCGCGCATAGCAAGAATTTCTTTAGAGAGCTGGGCTTTAGCGACAGTCTGGCAACATCAGAGGATTTTATGCGGATGTTCTCCGGCGATACCTCGCATTTGCCAGAGCCCTTGCGAAAGTCTGGCTGGGCCACAGGGTATGCGCTTTCCATTTATGGGACCGAATACTACGAGCAGTGTCCTTTCAAAACGGGTAACGGATATGGCGACGGTCGTGCCGTTTCCATCCTTGAAGCGGTGATAAACGGAAAGCGCTGGGAGATGCAGCTTAAAGGGGGCGGCAGAACGCCTTACTGCCGAGGTGCCGATGGCCGCGCCGTCCTGCGTTCGAGTGTCCGTGAGTTTTTGGCACAGGAGCACATACATGCGCTGGGTGTGCCGACATCACGCTCTTTGACTTTGTACACTTCAAAAACAGAGACGGTAAGGCGGCCATGGTTTACCAATGGATCGTACTCAAGAGACCCCGAAGTGATGATCGATGAGGCCGTTGCCATCACCACACGGGTCGCACCTTCATTTCTCCGGGTGGGGCAGCTTGAACTTTTCGGCCGTCGTGCGCGTAAAAATGAGCATCCCAAAGCGATGGAGGAGCTTGAAAAGATCGTCTTGCACCTGATAGACCGTGAGTACAGTGACGTCATCGATGCGCATCTGCCTACCAGGGAAAAAGTGCTCCTGCTGGCACGTGAGTTCCGAAAACGACTCACCTCGCTGGTGGCGAACTGGATCCGTGTCGGCTACTGTCAGGGGAATTTCAACAGTGACAACTGTGCCGCAGGCGGCTTTACCCTCGACTACGGACCATTTGGGTTTATCGATATGTTCGACCCGAGATATCAGCCGTGGACGGGCGGCGGCGTGCACTTCTCCTTTTTAAATCAACCTAAAGCTGCCGAACGCAATTTCTATATGTTCTGCCTGGCGTTAAAACCGCTTTTAGAGCCGGATCAGAATGCTTCAACCCAGCTGGATGAGATCAGAGACGGCTTTGCCAAGGTCATGCACGAAGAGATAGAAAAGATGTGGTCCGCCAAGCTCGGGCTGAGCACCTTTGATACGGAACTGGTCAAAGAGCTCATCCTGCTCATGATAGAAACCTCGGTTGATTATACGATCTTCTTTCGCGAACTCTCTACCGTACCTGAGGATATTGCTCCCCTCACAAAAAGCTTTTACGGTGACGCCGTATATAATGAAACTATCGTAAACAGATGGTCAGCGTGGCTGGAAAAATGGAGATCGCTCGTCCATACGGCAAATCCTGCCGACATCAATGCCACTTCGCCCGAATCGAGTGAAAAGCTTTCAGCGCAAATGAAGGCCGTTAACCCCAAATACACGTTGCGGGAGTGGTTCCTCGTCCCTGCCTATCAGCAGGCCGCCAATGGAGACTACACACTCATCAAAGAGCTGCAGGAAGTCATGACGCACCCCTATGCTGAGCAATCCAAAGAGACAGAGGAGAAATACTACAGAGAAAAGCCCTCTGAGTTCTTTGAAATTGCCGGTATATCCCATGTCACCTGTTCGTCGTGATCTTCGATGCATTTTTTCGCTTCCAACCTCTCCGTAGGAGGGACGGGAAATACAAGACTGCCTGCTCTGCGAAAAAATCAGCTTGGCAAAAATGCGGTAGCATTGCCGGAATAAAAGTCTAAATTTTGTATAATTCGACACAGAAGTTGAAATATATACGCTTTTATTGTAACGATCACATGCGGATGTGGTGAAATTGGTATACACGCCAGACTTAGGATCTGGTGCTTTACGGCGTGGAGGTTCGAGTCCTCTCATCCGCACCATCTACAAAGCCCTTTTTCAAGGCATTTAATCACTTTTTGCAGCTCTTCCATGTACTGGTCTACTATATTCAATAGGTCTTAACAGTATGATCTACTGTGTTAGAATGCTCAACTTTGTATCGAATAGGGGCTGTTGCTGCTTCATGATCTGTTTGCACTTCTTCCGTTGAAGTCAGGGTGCATTCCCATCGGAACGATTTGATGATACAAACGAGAATCTCTGATCACTTACACACAGGTTGCACACTACTGCTCTATACTGTAAAAAAGCCGACAGATATAGAAAAGGATAGCTGATGTTTGATATGGGACATGGTTGGGGCATGGGTTTTGGTATGTGGCTGCTTCCGGCGGTATTGATCGTCGTAGTGATACTTCTTTTGAAGGATACGAACAAAGAGAAGCCCCCGTCTGCGCAGGATATACTGGACAGGCGTTTTGCGAACGGGGAGATAGACCTCGAAGAATACGAAGAACGGTCGAATGCTCTGAAGAAGCAATGAGCAGGGTGTTCTGATGCAGCGGCGTACATTCATCAAAGGTGTCACGGCAGCTTCTCTGATGACAGTGGTTTCGACCGGGTCAGCGGCAAAAACAAGACCATCCCCCATCGAAAACAGCAACATACTGGCAGGCAATGAGTTTTTTCTGGACATTGGCTATACCCCCGTCAATTTTACAGGGAAAAAGGCGGTGGCTACCACGGTGAACGGACAGATACCCGCCCCGACGCTGGTGTGGGAAGAGGGTGAGACCGTGACCCTGCATGTGACCAACCGTTTGAAAAAGACTTCATCGATCCACTGGCACGGCATCATTCTGCCTTCAGGGATGGATGGCGTGCCCGGGCTGAGCTTTGACGGGATCGCCCCGGGAGAAACCTTTACCTACCGATTTAAAGTGCAGCAGCACGGGACCTACTGGTATCACAGCCACTCGGGCTTCCAGGAACAGACAGGGGTCTATGGGGCCATCATCATCAAACCGAAGAAGAAAGAGCCCTTCAGGTACGACAGGGACTATGCGGTAGTGCTCTCTGACTGGAGCGATGAGAACCCCCATACCATCTATAAAAAGCTCAAGCAGATGAGCCACTACTATAATTTCAATCGGAGGACCGTAGGCAATTTTCTCGACGAGGTGAAAGAAAAAGGTCTCTCGACCGCCTTTTCCGACAGAAAGATGTGGAATGAGATGCGTATGACGGACAGGGACCTCTCTGATGTGACAGGGTATACGTATACCTATTTGATGAACGGAAACAACCCTGCGACACAGTTCAAAGCGCTTTTCAGAAGAGGCGAGAAGGTACGTCTTCGTTTCATCAATGCCTCGGCTATGACATTCTTTGATGTACGCATCCCCGGACTGAAGATGACCGTGGTCGCAGCGGACGGGAACCATGTGAAACCTGTCAGCATCGATGAGTTCCGCATGGGTGTGGCGGAAACCTATGATGTGATCGTGGAGCCTGCCGCGGAGAAGCCCTATGCCATCTTTGCACAGAGCATAGACCGTTCCGGTTATGCCATGGGGACACTGACGCCTGACCGTTCTCTCTTGGCAGAAGCACCGGCTATGGACCCGGTGCCTGTACTGACCCATACGGACATGGGGATGGAGATGGATGAGGGAAGTATGGACCATGGCGGGGGCATGAAGTGCTCGTCGGCCATGAAAATGCCCAAAGAGAGCATGAAAAAATACAAGTTCTCACAGATGGAAGCGCAAAAGTACCCCATCACCGAACTTCCCATGAAACGCGGCGTGCAGACCACCATGAAGGCCATGTCACCCAGATACAGGCTCGATGACCCCGGTGCAGGGCTGCGCAGCAACGGCCGGAAGGTCCTTACCTATGCGGACCTGAAGAACAGATACTCGACAGCCAAAGCCAAAAAGCCCGACCGGGAGATCATCCTGCATTTGACGGGAAATATGGAACGCTATATGTGGTCGATCAACGGTATCAAGTATGCCGATTCGGAGCCATTGAGATTCTACTACGGCGAGCGGATCCGTGTCACCTTCATCAATGATACGATGATGAACCACCCTATGCATCTGCACGGTATGTGGAGCGACCTGGAAACGGGCGATGACGACCATCTGGTCAGAAAACACACCGTCATAGTACAGCCGGGCTCCAAGATAAGCTACAGGATCAACGTGGATGCCAAAGGCAGATGGGCCTATCACTGCCATATGCTTTACCATATGGCCGGTATGTTCAGAGAAGTAAGAGTGACATAAGGAGGACGGGGATGAAGAAGATCCTGGCAGGGTTGACAGCAATGATCGCACTGGGCCAGTCGGCACAGGCAGATATGAACGATGATCCGCTCGTCACGATGTTTCTGATGGACCGCTTTGAAGTGCTTGACAATGATGAAAAGAGCAGGGTGTGGGAAGGGAGTTTCCGTATCGGCTATGATCTTAACAAACTCTATCTCTACAGCGAAGGGGAAGCCACTGCCGACGGGCTGGAGAAGAGTCAGAATGAAGTTGTCTACTCCCGCGCCGTCGCACCGTTCTGGGACCTGCAGCTAGGCGTTGCCTATGACAAGAACGAAGAGCACTCCCAAACCTGGGGAGAGATCGCCGTCTCTGGTCTGGCGCCTTACTACTTCGAGACAAGAGCCGCGCTGCTTGTCAACGACAGGGGGAATGTAGGGCTTCGATTGGAAGCAGAGTACGAAGCGCTGCTGACCCAGAAACTCATCCTCACACCATCGCTGGAAGCGGACCTTTATACCAAGGACGATCCCGACATGCATCTTGGTTCCGGACTCTCCTCGCTTGAAGCGGGATTGCGTCTGCGCTATGAGTTCAAACGCGAGTTCGCCCCCTACATCGGTGTGACATGGGAGAGGACCTTTGGCAATACCAGGGAGTATGATCCTATGGATGAAACACACTTCATGGCCGGTGTGCGGTTCTGGTTCTAGAGCGGTCCACTGCTTACCGCCTAAGGGCTTTCAGATGCACGCGTTTGTGTATAGAAACGGACAGCAGTGCAGGCCATAGCGCTTAAAAATAGGGTGGCCATTCTCTATCTTAATCAGTACTTAAAGTTATTTTGATATTATCTTTAGCGATATATTACATATAATAAAATGAAATAAGGTTACTATGAATCATTATAAAAGAGTTGTTGTAAAGGTTGGGAGCTCGGTACTGACTGAGCAGGGTGAGATCGCAAAAGA
>NZ_DATCSP010000071.1:0-10790 GCF_036568385.1 Sulfurovum sp.
GCGATGATCAAGAGACAGAATCGGGATTGTTAGTGCTTGGATGCTGAGAATTTAAAAATACCTGGACTTTTTGTGTTGTTCAGGTAGAGTGATTGTTTAAAGGAACAAACACTAACAAAGTAGTAACTTCCCAATATGAAATTTCATCATTTATTTGGGAAACGCCTGTCACATAAGTTTGACAAAACTTATTTAATTGTATAATGATTATCAATAAAAAAGTTATTTTAAATATTTTATTATGCCAAACTTGTTGTGAAACAAGGACGGAAAGCCATGGGTCTTGCTGTGTTAAGATTGCCAGGTTGCCAAAATAGTGATATGTATCTATCGTCTATTTAGTCCTCTTTTCCCTACCGGTTTATCCATATTTTTTATTTAATTCAATCTTATTTTTTCGTATCAAAACTTGTTGCAAGACAAGGATAGAAAGTAGTGCATCTTAACTATAAAGATCACAAGGTTCCGAAATAAAACTACATTATCACAGGAGATAAACTATGAAAAAAAATAACCTTTTGAATGCTTGGGCGATGCTTTTGTCTATTATTGTTTTTACTTCAACTGTTTTTGCAGGAGCAGATGGGGCGCCTAGAAAAATCGTTGTTTTTAAAAAGCATTTCACTGATAGAGCAGCACAGCATGCTTTAGTAAAAACACATGGCGCTATACCGATCAAGCCGCTAAAGATCATCAACGGTATGGCAGTCTACCTGCCCGAAGCGGCACAAAGTGCTCTTGAAGCGCAGTTGGAGGATAAAATACTTCGTATAGAGGATGATATTGTAGTGCACGGTACTGCTCCCGGCGGCAAAGGCGGTGGCGGTGGCGGTGATGTACAACCACTACAGGATCTTCCATGGGGTATTGACAGGATCGAAGCAGATATCGCCTGGGGAGATACCAACGGTACTATGGTCAATATTGCAATACTCGATACCGGAGCTAATCTTGATCATTTGGATCTGATAGATAATATCAAAGGAAACTATAACGCTATAAATCCAAGAAAAAGTGCTGATGATGATCATGGCCATGGAACGCATGTCGCCGGTATCATCGGTGCGGTGAACAATACCATAGGAGTTGTCGGAACAGGTCCTCAGGTAAACCTTTATCCTGTCAAAGTTCTGGACCGTACAAATCAAGGGGCTCTTTCTGATATTCTTGACGGATTGCAGTGGTGTATTGACAACAATATGCAAGTGGTTAATATGAGCTTCGGTGCCCTTGGAACAACCCAATCATTTCACGATGCGGTCATTGCAGTTCACAATGCCGGTATCGTGCAGGTTTCAGCTGCGGGAAATGAGGGAAGCAGCGGTATCATCTATCCTGCCAGATACCCTGAAACCATCGCTGTATCATCCGTCGACCTGGCAGATCAACTGGCTGCGAGTTCAAGCCGGGGAGCAGAGATCGATCTGGCTGCACCTGGCGTAGGGATCAATTCTACCTCTATCGATGGCCTGTATACAACAATGAGCGGAACCAGTATGGCAGCCCCTCATGTAACGGGGACCGCGGCACTGGTACTGGCTGTTCATGGGTCATTGACACCTGATGAAGTTAAGACAAAATTGAAAAGTACGGCGGAAGATTTAGGTTTATCTGCAGTAGAGCAGGGAGCGGGATTGATTCGTGCGGATCTTGCGATCCAGTAGATCTTTGTACGGATGTAGAGAAGTTAAGCAGCTTCTCTCATCTTTTAAGTGAAAGGTGGACTAAGAAGAGAATCTTTTCTTAGCTCGCCGCTCCTCCAAAACCTCGTCCTGGAGCTTTGTCACCATTCGGTTTAATATAGTCTTCACTTTGACTGGCAATGCCCCCCTGTGTTTCTTTAATATTTAATTGAGACATTTTCGGTGCTTGCCATTTTTTTAATTTATCTTTCATTCTTACTCCCTTATTTTGTTATTCTTCATTTCTATATTATAGCATACTAACTTAGAGTTTTATGCAGTAAAATAATTGATTCAATAATTGAAGAGAGATGGGCTTTATTTTCTGATCTCTGAGAAAAATAATTTTCAAGTTCTGTAATGATTTTTTCACTATCTATATAATCAGAATTTAAATTTTTGGCTTGTTGTGTGTATGTTTCAAGCCAAATCTTTAACGACTCATCATAGAGTTCAAGTCTTTTATATGAAGCTTGTAAGTCCGGAGACTTCGGGGCCCAAACAATATCATCATCTATCAGATGGCTTATCGCTTCTCTAAAAAAATATCTGTTATATCCATTTTTTTTATTATATAATTCTTCGGGAATTGCCAAAGAGAATTCGATGATCCGTTTATCTAGAAGCGGATAGGTATATTCTACTTTTTTATCATAACCTGCTGCTGACCAAGATTCGATCCTTTGCTGAATGGCTCCTTCATTTAACAGATATTTCTGCTCTTCATGCACACCTGGAATGAATTTTGATCCTTTGTTTGTAACGGTTTTTGCATATTTTTCGAATTGATCCTGACAATATAAATAGGGATCGTAAGCGTTTTTCCTGTGTTTATAATAACCATCCATATATTTGTAGAGAATTGGATACATCAATTCTCTCATAGTTCGCCGTATTGTGCGAAGGATCCTAAAGCTTTTTCCATGATATTCTTCATAGATTGCATATATCGCAGACATAAAATGTCCTTTTCTAAAAAGTCCACTGTAATAGGCATAACCATCATAGGAAACCAATTGATCCCCACCCCAGCCTGACAAGATGGTCCGGATATTAAGACTATGTGCTTGATCCCTAATAAGATACTCTTCCCAAAAGAACCCCTTATCATTGTTTAATAGGTTAACTTGGCTATAGAGCTGAGACAAATAACTCGGTGATAGGTCCACTCGATGATATTTAATGCCTTCTGTTTTTGCTATTCTTTCGCTAAAGTACCATTCATGATGCTTTGGATCTGCATTTTCATGTGGTTTTTGTGCCCAATTAAATGTATGGAGTGACAATGAACTCTTTTTCAATTTACGAGCTGCAAGCACTGCTATTGAGGAAGAATCAAGACCTCCGCTTAAATGTGAAGCGACAGGGTATAAAGTTCTCAATCTAGACTCAACTGCTTTTTCGAACAGCATACGAAAATGTTCCGTATACTGTTCAACTGAATTGTAATACAATGGTCGTATGTCTTTGACATCCCAATATATTGCCTCTGAAATATTTTCACTTGTAATTACTAGTGTAGAGGCTGCAGGCACTTTTTTCACCTCTTTAAAAAAGGTTGACTTATTGTCAACAAATCCCTTTGGAGTTAAAAATAGAGCTAATGAAGTATCATCCAATTTTTTTAAAATATCTTGATGCGTAGTAACTGTACTCAAAGAATTTGAAAAAATAAATTTCTCATCATCCAAATAATAATAAAACGGTTTAATACCGATATGATCTCTGGCACAAAACATTTGTTGCTTCTTTTCATCCCAGATCGCAAAGGCAAAATCACCCAAAAGATACTTTGGACAATCTTCTCCCCATTTTTTGTAGGCGGCTAAAATAAATTCACTATCTCCTATCTCTTCCAGTGGACGACCGGGTAATTCAAGTTTATCCACAAGTTCGTCACGGTTGTCGATACGTGCATCCATCGTTAAAATATAAGCACCATTTTGTAAGGGGAGATGTTCGAATTTGGATTCGGGTGTATTCCAAAGCATCGTATGGCCTAATGCTACGGGTCCATCTGTCCAGGTATCATGTTCATCCGGATTCCAGTAGGACATAGCATCAAGCATAGTAGTAACGATCTTTTTGTCTACCGGCTTACCATTACGGTTATAGATACCAAAAAAACCACTCATGCAATCCCTTTACTATGCTCACAGATCATATCGTGTACTTCACCCAAACGCTCCATATCCCATGGAACAGTCACTCGAAACACTTTCACAGTATTTAACATTTGAGCTAGATACTTCAGCCGCTTAGGCTTCAGATGAGAGAACATATAGAGGTAATTCGGCATTAGAACATCAAACCTTTCAAACCCTTTTACTTCACTTATAAGGATATCTGCATCACCTTCGGTTCCTTTCAGTGCATAAAAAGCATGGATGGGCTTGAACTCTGCAGTAAAATCTTCAACACGGTACCCCAACTCTTCAAATTTTCTGTAAGGACGGTGATACGGATGTGAACCGACAGCCATGAATGTGCCGTCTTGAATGAAAGTGGGAACCTTGTCATCTGAAACGAGCGGATGCCCCTGTTTGATGAAGTAGTCCGTCATCGTCGATTTACCGCCCATGGAGGGTGCGATGAAGAAGATGGGTTTTCCCTCTACTTCCACGCCGCCTGCATGCAGAAAATCATACATACCCTCCAGCGTCATATAAAGTGGCAGGAGCAGGTGGATGAACCAAAAACCGAGAAGATTTGCATCTCCTTTTTCATCCAGTTGATAGTAGATCGTCCGTTCTCCGCTGATCCAGTAAAACGTCACTACATCTTTGACCTCGTAGCACCAGGGTTGTCCGGTTTCACTACCATCTAATTCCCGATCGCTGTAAAGGTATACCTTCCGGTCATGCGCCCAGTACAGAGGTAAGCCGCAAATGATGGCATCTTTCAGTGCAGCGGGGATTTTTGAAGAGAGTTCTACTTCATAGCGTGTCTCTGTTTCATGGGAAAGGTCCAAAGGGAAGTCGATGTCGCTTTTGATCCTGGTGCCGTAGACTATCATGCTTTCTCCCATCCAAACACTGAAAGTACGGTATATGCTTCATGCCCTTTACCTCCGGTGAGGATGGTCTCTCCGCACTGTGTCCAGGCATGGGCTTTCATCTTCTCTTTATTCTCTTCATCTTTGGCTGCCCCAAGATAGAACACGCCGGGTATACCCCGTTTTTGCAGCATCTTCTGTGCGGTAAGCGACTGTGCCAGGCAGGCACTTTCCCATGGTGTGTAGGCTGCGGCTCTGGTGATGGCCTGGCCTACCGCTATGGCTTTGGCATTTTCTTCTTTGCTCAATACAGTTATTTTCTCCTGCTTTGGCGAATGCTCCAGCGAACGCGTCAAACGCTTGAAGGAAACGGTCAGGAGCGCTGCACGCATGATGCCCAGCATCACATAGGCTTCAAAAAAAAGCTTTTTCTCTTCTGACGGCAGTGTGATGAATCTCTTCATTTTACTTAACATCAAAATCTTCCTTTATCAGGCCTTGCGCTTGAAGCATGGCATAAGAGCCTTCTGCTTTGACACTGCCTTCTTCTATCAGGTAGATGTGATCGGCCTGCTTGATGGTGGTGGTCCTGTGGGCTATGATGATCGTGGTGCGTCCTTCAAGGAATGGTGCCAGTGTCTCATAGAGATGGAACTCCGTGGCATTGTCCAGTGCGGAGGTGGCCTCATCGAATATGACGATCTTGGGATCAGAGAGTATCAGCCTGGCGATGGCGAGTCTTTGTTTCTGTCCTCCCGAAAGACGGATACCGTTTTTCCCGATAGGCGTCTCCAGACCATTTTCCAGACTTCGTACAAAGTCTTCTAATTGGGCTGCCTTGAGAGCCTCGAAGATCTCTTCATCGCTCTTCTCTTTGGAGAGGGTCAGGTTCATGCGGATGGTGTCGTTGAAAAAGAGTGCCTGCTGCAGCATCAGTGCCACATTTTCCCGCACGACCGGCAGACCGATCTGCTCTATGGGGACACCGCCATAGAGGATCTCACCCGTATGCGAAGGGTAGAAACCTACCATGATCTGGGCGATGGTCGTTTTTCCGCTTCCGCTGGGGCCGATGAGGGCTATCTTCTCTCCGGCTTTGGCCTGCAGGCTGATGTTGTGCAGTACCTCTTTACCGTTGCCGTAGGCAAAACTGATCCCTTTGAGTTCGACCGAAGTGCTCTTTGCCTCTTTAAAAGGATCTGATTCATGCGGATAGTGCGGTTCCTGGGAAAGCGAAAGCAGGGTGTTGATGCGTTCTAATGCCGGTTTGGTGCTTTGGTAAGAGATGACCAGTCCCATGAGCTGCTGAATGGGGGCAACAAGGGTGGAGAGGTAAAAGAGAAAGGCGATCATCATCCCGATGGTCAGGTCCGAATAGGCCACCGCTGCGATGCCTAAGGCTCGGAAGATATCCACTACGGTATTGGTCAGGAGCGTGGAAGAACTGTGTGCCACGGAAGCTTTGTAGCCATAGTCCAGGGATGCCATTTCTATGGCTTTGGCACGCCCCTGAAGGATGCCGAAGAAAGACCTTTCCTGATTGGACGCACGTACCTGGATGAAAAGCTCCAGGGTTTCGTTGAGCAGTTCATGGTAGAGCTGGTAGGCTTCATGCTGGCGGCGGAGCAGCTCTCCTGTCTTCCGTCCCAAAAGGCGTGAAAAGCCAAGAAAGAAAGGGTTGAGCAGAAATACCAGTACTGCCAAGACCCAGTGCATCCAAAGCATGATCGCTGCGATACCTACGAGCATCAAAGTAGCACTGAGTACCGTAGTGACGACCTGTCCGGCAAAACCGCTGACACTCTCTACATCCTGCACCGTCTTGGAAGCGATGCCGCCTGATTTGAGACTCTCGTATTCGGAGAGCGACACACGCTCGAGATGATGCAGGATGCGATGTCGCAGAAGGTAGCTGATCTTCTGTGTGATCCTGGTGGCATAGTAGGTTTTTCGGTTGCTGAAGAAAAAGGCTGAAAATCTCAGGAGCAGCACGGTCGTCAAGATGACAGCAATGTAGACCCACACTTCCGAGCTTCCAAAAAAACTGGAGATCAGTGCTGTCATCTTTCCGGGATGCGCCAAAAGTACTTCATCGATAAGAAGCGGGATCAGCATCGGAATAGGGAGCAGCAGCAGTGTCGCGAAGATGCCATACAGACTGGTACGCCAGAAATCTCTCTTCTGTGTCTTGATCTGATGATAAAGCGTTTGGAATGTATAAGTGCCTGTCATTTCAACCTATTGTTTCTGTAAGAAATTAGGCAACCTGGCAGTCTTCTCTTTGACTGTCATATGACAGTATCAAAGACCCATGGCTTTCTGACCCTGCCTCACAACAGGTGTAGCATTTATCTTATAACTATATTATATCAAATTTGATGTTATTTTACCATCATTGAATTTTCTCTGTATCCATGGGATGACACGGGGTCATCCCCTACAATTAAGGTATGGCAACATCGTCCGTAGGGGCGGACTCCCATGTCCGCCCGGGATTCAGAACCAAACCGGGATGCACAAATCACCCGTAGGGGCGGACCCCTGTGTCCGCTCATGCATGGCACATGCAAACAGAATATTGCACCATCATTGATTTTTGTCTGCACCCATGGGATGACACGGGGGTCATCCCCTACGGAAGCTTTTGAAGATCAACAGAATGACGATTATTTCGACAGCGATGAGCAGAAAGTGCAGGTCATAGACCTGTGTCTGGTTGTCCTCTATACCGTAGTAAGTGAGGACTTTATAGAAGAGGTAGGCCATTCCCATGCCCAGAAGATAGCCTATCTGTTTGACGGTGTCGAGTTTGGTTAAGAGAACATCGGTTTTGAGTAGAAGCGTTTCGGCCCTTATCAGGTAGTTCCCGAAGACAAAAGTGACCTGGTACCCGATGTAGAGCAGCAGCGCTGTCTGATAGTTGTAGGAGGCATAGAGAAAGTAGAGCATGGCCAGGAGCAAAAGAACCTCTACAAAAAGAGAGATCCTGAAGAACCACTCTGCGTTGAGGATGGTATGGTAGAACCTGGCAACGATCAGCATACCTACAGCGAGCAGAACACCACCCAGTGAATAGATGGAGGGTTCAAGCGGGGCGTAGAGCGTGAAGATGGCACCCACGCTTAGTCCCAGAAAGAGGGAGTTGAAGAATTTGTACCGGATGAACCAGGATGGGATAATTTTTAGCATAAGTGATTATATCCTATTTGATATTGATTATGAAACCAGGGGAGGACACAGGGGCAAAGGGGAGGACACAGAGGTCCTCCCCTACGATTATTGGGTATGGTAATATAAATGATTCATTATTGATCTTTGTCTGCACCCGTGGGATGACACGGGGGTCATCCCCTACAATTATTGCGTATGGCAACATCGTCCGTAGGGGCGGACTCCCATGTCCGCCCGGGGTTCAAAACCAAAACGGGATGCACAAACCACCCGTACGGACGGACCCCTGTGTCCGCCCATGCATGTTCACATGCAAACAGATATTGCATCATCATTAATTTTTGTCTGTACCCCATGGGAGGACACGGGGGTCCTCCCCTACAGGAATGGTGTTTTGTTATTAAAAGCTGTACTTGATCTTTCCGTAAACTGCTCTGCCTTCTGTGGCGTAGCCGTAGACAGACTGGTACTCTTTGTCAAAGATATTTCTGGCATTGAGCGTAAGGTCGATATTATGGGTGATCTTTGTGCCGAAGTTCAGGTTCCACAGGGTGTAGTTTCCTGTTGGAACATCGGTGGCGACAGGCCAGCCTCCGTCCGTGTCCACTCTGTCACCTACATACTGTGCATCGATACCGAAGTGGGTATTGTTATCTGTGTAGTAATCTACTGCTGCGTTCAATGTCTCTTTGGCACGTCTTATGAGGTCTGACCCGTCTTCTTTTTCGAAGTCAAAAAGATAGGTGTAGTTCGCTGACAGGTTGATGTTGAGTGAGGGCAGGGCATAGGAACTTTGTAGCTCCACGCCTGAAAACTTCTGTTGCCCCTCAATATTGGTATATCCATCTCCCATCCAATCAATGCCATCTTCCACTTTGGTATCAAAATAGGTAACGGTCAAGAGCTCTTTATAGCCGGCAGAGATATCATAGCCTTTGGTGTAGGCTGGTTTCAACAGAACAGCGGTAGGTGACTGGTTGGCAAGCTGGTAGGCACTTGGCGCATCATAGGATGTGTAGTAGTTGGCAGAGCTTGTGAAGCCTTCAAGAAAACCATAATGGTGTTTTAAGCCGATCTTATAGGTGGTTTTATCATCAAATGCATCATAGTTATCGTGTCTCAGATTCGTTTCCAAGAGGGTATTCCTGGTGAGATCATAAATATTGGAAATATATACAGCTTTATTGGAGTATTCTCCTAGTACCATTCCATTTATATCTTTATACTCCAGTCCTAGAACAGCTTTTCCTTTACTGTAGTCATAGGCATTAATGAGACCATACTCTTTGAGCGTTGCATTAAATGTGCCATAAGAATATTCTCTATCATATTCGCCTTTACTGGCATGAAGTTGCGCACTGTAGTTGTCAAGTTTGAAATCATATTTCAGTGCAGCATTGGTTTGATCGGAAGTACTGGTGCTATCGGAATCATTTGCCTGATCCAACGACCAGTTATCGTCATACTCAGTATCTGTTTTGATACGGTTATAGCTGAGATTCAGTGTGTTGTGCTCGTTGAACGCATATCCGAGTTTGACATTATAGTTCTTATTGGTATATCCGTCCTTTTCGGCATCTCTTGGGGCCAAGGCTGAAAAACCATCGGTATCCAGGTAAGATGCGAGCACCTGTGCGGTCAGTTTTTTATCTTTATAGGATAGCTGTGTCTCTGCACCCTGGGTGTTGTAGGAACCGTAGCTGAGTCCCAGTGTACCATGGACACCTTCATTCGCTTCCTTGGTGATGATGTTGATGACCCCTGCACTGGCATTGGGACCCCAGATACTGCTTGATCCGCCTTTGATGATCTCTATTTGCGCGATATTATTGGTGGTGAGGCTCTCAAGCAGTGCCGTACCGTTGGGAGTGCTTGGGTCGTTCAGACGCATGCCGTCCAGGAGCACGAGTACTTTACCCGAGTCGGCACCCCGTACGAAAAAGGATGTCTGCTGGCCAAGTCCGCCGGAATGGGTGACCGAGATACCGGCTACCGTGTTGATCGCCTGTGCAACGGTCTGATAGCCGTTCTCTTCCATCTCTTCAGCGGTGATGACGGTGACGTTGGAGGTCGTGTTCTGGATGGATTGTGCGGTTTTATTGGCAGAGATGATAGTGATAGGCTCGAGTGTTTCGTCTGCGTGCGTGTGGGTTGTCAGTAATAGTGTAGCCGTGATAAGGCTGAGTGACTTGAATGTCATAGGGTGTTCCTTGTTTATTTAGTATGTAATTTGATCAATAAAAAAGAGATAAACAAGGAGGGGAAGTTTTGTATTCGTGGTAGACAAAGGCTTTTTTATGGTACTGAAAATTGCTGTCGATCCAACACAGCTTTGAAAGCGTGGAGTACATGGCGATGACGGCTAACTTAAAATAGTTCTTATTGTGGCCTCTGAGATGTTTCATGGACGGATTGTACCGTAATATCGGTTAGAACTTGCGGTGATTCCCGAACGTTTAAAGAAAATCAAGTATAATCTTTTTCATTATTTACAGGAGAATTTGAATTATGGCAATAGAAACTATCGCATCAACAGACGCATTTAAAGCACTGGTAGCAGAGGTCACTTCACAGGAAGGATACAGAGAGCCGATGGCATTCGGTATCGCAAGAGTGGACAGAGGGCAGAAAAATGCTGAGAAGATCCTTCAGGCGAACTTCGGTCTTATCAACTGGAAAGAGAACTTCGGTTCGGCTGCTGTCTTCATCAAAGCGTTGCAGGAATCAAACTGTGCTGTTGATTTTTCCGGAACTGAATTTGTGGCAACGATCAATGACAACTTTGTACAAAATGCCATGGCTGCATTTGCACCGTACCTTGGTGAGGCAACAGGTGACGCTCATAAGAACGTACAGGTGATCAAAGCACTCTCACATATGCAGGACATCGGTAAGAACTTCAGGATCGTTTTCTTGTTCGAAGATGCAAATCCGACATCAGT
>NZ_DATCSP010000072.1:0-3265 GCF_036568385.1 Sulfurovum sp.
TCTTGAACATCGAAAGAGAAAAAAGAAAGAAGAACATCCCGATGACAAAGATCCAGAACATATCGATCCATACAATATCCAGCCCCGCCCCACGGTAGAGCACAGCCTGGGACATACTGACAAAATGGCTTGTTGGCATCAGCAGCATAATATACTGAAGTGCCTCGGGCATACTCTCAAAAGGGGTGATCGCTCCGGAGAGTATTTGAAGCGGTAATATGGTGATGATGATGATAAGCCCAAGCTGCGGCATGGATCTGGCAACCGTTCCCATAAAGATCCCCATTGAAGTGGTTGAAAAAAGCATTAAAAAAGCACCAAAGAGAAAAAGCCCTTCAGATCCTGCTATAGGGACATCAAGAACGCCTTTGACCACAAACTCCAGCGAAAGTGCCGCGGCCACAAGAACAACGGCACCCATGGACCACACTTTTGAAAGCATGATCTCCGTAGCGCTCAATGGCATGACCAATAGATGTTCAAGTGTCCCGTGTTCTCTCTCACGGATAAGTGCGGCGCCTGAGAGGATAATAGAAAGAAGGGAGATCTGTTCAATAAATTTCATCACGCTTCCAAACCAACTGCTTTCAAGCGCAGGATTGAACTTCATACGGATGACAAGTTCCACCGGAAGCGAAGCGGCAGTTGAAGGGCCTTGCAAAAAAGTGCTGACTTCATCGTTGATCATCTGCTGTATGTACCCCGCACCGATACCTGCCTGTGACATACGTGTAGCATCGATATTGAGCTGGATCGTAGGTTGCCTGCCTTGCAGTACTTCCTTCTCGAAAGAAGGCGGAATGATAAGGACAAAGGTGTAGATACCCTTATCCATTCCCGGATCCATTTTATCTGCCTCTATCAGATCGGGAGAAAGGAAACGCGGTTTGTAAAATGCACCGATGATACGCGCTGAGAGGGTCGACCGGTCCTCATCGATGAAGGCAACAGGGACCTTGTTCAGTTCCGAAGAGGTAGCGGTTGCACCGATATAGATGGCAAAGGAGAAGGTGTAGACGATCAGCACGGCCATGATCTTGTCATACCATAGACTCTGAAGCTCTTTTATCCCGAGACGGTAAATGTTCAGAAGACGTTTTTTCACTTATGCCTCCTGCTTTTTCAACGCTGCCATGCTCAACAGAGTAATGACCACTACAGCGGCTGCAAGCGCCGCAAAGTCGTGATGCAGGTCGTCAAACTCAAGCGCCTTGCTGAAAACACCGCGGCTGATATTGATGAAATAGGTTGCCGGATAGATATTACCGATCACCGCTCCGGCACCCTCGAGAGAACTGACCGGTTCGTTCAGGCCTGAAAAACTGACTGTCGGCAGTAAGGTAAAGATGGCCGTTGCAGCCAGTGCCGCGATCTGGGTTTTGGCGAATGAGGACATCAGAAGCCCCAAGCCTGTCGTGGCTGTCACGAAAAGCACCGCACCCAGACTCAGTGTCCATAAACTGCCTTTCAGCGGTACACCGAACAGCGTGGTTGCAAGAGCCACCAGTCCGAAATACCCGATCATACTGATCACGATATAAGGCAGCTGTTTCCCCAGCAGGAACTCGAGCCTTGTGACCGGCGTGGCATAGAAGTTCGTGATGGAACCGAGCTCCTTTTCACGCACGACACTCATTGCCATCAGGATCGAAGGGATGAAGACCAGAAGCAGAGGGATCACTGCGGGTACCATGGCATAGATACTTTTAAAGTCCTGATTATAGCGGTAGCGCATCTCGATATTGGCGGCTGAGAAGAGAGGAGTATGCCCCAACTGTTCCTTGGTCTGCTGAAACAGGTAATCATAATGCATACCTTTGACATATCCCCGGATCGTCTCGGCCCGAAACGGCATGGCCCCATCGATCCATACACCGATCTCGACAGACCTGCCCCGTTTCAGGTCCCTTCCGAATCCAGGCGGGATCTCCAGTGCCAGAGAGATCTCTCCGTTACGCATTCTCCTGTCAAGTTCCGAAGAGGATCCGATCTCACTTCGTTCCCTAAAATAACGTGATCCTGAAAGGTTCTGGATATAAGAACGGCTCTGGGGAGACTGGTCTCTGTCAAGCACTGCAAAATCCAGGTCCTCCACATCCATAGTGATACCGTAGCCCAAGGTGAACATCAACAGGATCGTACCAAAAAGGGCAAAGAAGAGCCTCACAGGATCACGCAGAAGCTCCAGAGATTCACGATAGGTATAGCCCATGAGACGCAGGGGACTGAAAAAGCGATTCTGAGGTTTTGACCGGGGGAATGACTCAGGCAAACCGGTACTTTTTTGCAAAACCTTGCCCTCTTCTGCCTCTTCAAGGTAGTCTATGAAAGCATCTTCAAGTTTCTCTTTATTCCTGGAGCTGATCAGGGCTTCAGGGGTGTCACTGGCCAGCACCCGTCCCTGATGCATCAAAGAGATCCGGTCACACCGCTCCCCTTCATTCATAAAGTGTGTCGAAACGAAGATGGTCACGCCTTCGTTTCGCGAAAGACCGATCAGCAGCTCCCAGAAACGGTCGCGGGAGACAGGGTCGACACCAGACGTGGGTTCATCAAGGATCAGTATCTGGGGCCTATGGACAACGGCTACGGCCAGAGAGAGTCGCTGTCTGATACCAAGAGGAAGCTCCAACGTATGCGTATCGGCATAGTGCTCCAGGTCAAAACGCGCTATCATCTCCTCTATACGAGGTCCAACTTCAGACTCCGGAAGGTGAAAAAGCTGTGCATGCAGCTTCAGGTTCTGTCTGACCGTCAGTTCCGAATAGAGTGAAAATCCCTGGGTCATGTAGCCGACCCTGCTCCGCGTAGCAAGGTCTTTGGCATCCACAGGCCTGCCAAAAAGCCATGCCTCCCCTTCGCTGGGATCGAGCAGACCCGTGAGCATCTTCATCGTCGTCGTCTTGCCGCAGCCGTTCGAGCCCAGAAAACCAAAGATCTCCCCGCGTTCTATGGTGAAACTCACATCATCCACGGCAGTAAAGTCGCCAAAACGCATCGTCAGCCCCTTGGCAACAATGGCCTCTTCTTCCTTCTCACCCGTTGAGTTCATTCTCGGCGGTATGACAAGGCCCTTGTATCCCCGCCGCTTGGATTCGGGCAGCAGTGCGATAAAGGCATCATCGAGGTTCTCCGTACCGGTCTTTTGGTACAGTGCATCGGGGCTGCCCGTAGCGAGCACCTTTCCTTCATCCATCGCAATGATCAGATCGAAGCGTTCCGCCTCTTCCATATAGGCAGAAGCGATGATGACGCTCATCCCCTC
>NZ_DATCSP010000073.1:0-13365 GCF_036568385.1 Sulfurovum sp.
ATTTTCTTCAATTTACTAACAAAGGATTTATCATGGCACAAAGAGGTAACTCGATCATCAAAGGTATTGAGATCAGTGAGATCATTGCGATGCTCAACAAGGCATATGCGGATGAGTGGCTGGCCTACTACCAGTATTTCATTGAAGCCAAGGTCATCAAGGGTATCATGAAGGATGCGGCCATAGCCGAACTGACACAGCATGCTACAGATGAGCTCCGGCATGCCAATATGGTCGCTGACAGGATACTTCAACTGGGCGGTACACCTCTGGTCAACCCTAAAGAGTGGTTTACCCATACCAACTGCGGCTATGAGGAACCCAAAGACTTTGATGTCGTAAGTATACTTGAAGATTCTATTAAAGGGGAACAGTGTGCCATATCGGTCTATTCCGAACTGGCTGATATGACAAAAGACAAAGATATCATCACCTATGATATCGTCTCGGAAATACTTGCAGATGAAGTAGAACACGAAGAAGACCTTCAGGCACTGCATGACGATATCACTGAGTTCATAGAGAGTATCAAGGGTAAGCTCTAACAGGCAAGTGATGTGGAAGCGCTCACCTCTTCTCAGACCTTGGCCGCCTTTGGCTTGACACTGATCGCCGGACTGGCGACAGGGCTGGGAGCTTTGCTTACTTTTCTGAGCAGATCGACCAACACCAGATTTCTTTCCATAGGCCTGGGTTTCTCTGCCGGGGTCATGATCTACATCTCTTTTGTGGATATTCTGGCAAAATCACAAGAGGCATTCGCAAACCAATACGGTTCCCTGATGGGTGAAAGTTTGGGACTTTTTGCCTTCTTTGCCGGCATTCTATGTACCTTTGTCATCGACCAGCTGATCCCCGACAATGTCAATCCCCATCATGCATTGGAATTTAATGCACAACATCCATCCAGCCAGCCGATTCAGCACGATGCACTCTCAAGAGCGGGACTCTTTACTGCGATCGCTATCGCCATCCACAATTTTCCCGAAGGATTTGCCACCTTTGTGATGGCACTGGAAGACATCCAGACTGGTATCGCGGTGGCCTTTGCCATAGCGCTACACAACATTCCCGAAGGGCTTGCGATAGCGCTTCCGATCTATTATGCTACAAAAAAGAGGAAAAAAGCCTTTACCATAGCCTTTGCTTCAGGACTGACAGAACCTGTCGGCGCAGTCCTTGGGTATATGCTTCTGGTACCGCTGATGGGGGAACTGACACTGGGGATCACCTTTGGAATGGTGGCAGGTATTATGGTCTATATCTCGTTCGATGAGTTGCTGCCTACTGCCAGGCGTTACGGGAACGACCACACGGTCATTTCAGGTGTCATCCTGGGAATGTTCGTGATGGCACTGAGCCTTATTCTCTTTAAACTATGAAACCTTCTGATGCAGTATCACTTTGGATGCTGAGGGTTCAAGGTCAGAGGTATCCTTCCTGCTGTCATAGGCGATCACATAGACTTCATCGCCATGCTTCAGATAATTCTTTTCACCGAATGCTGCATAGGCTGTTGCCCCTATCGATATCAGTGCCTGTTGGGGATAGTTGCTTGCTTTAAGATGTGCCGAGATGTCTTCCAGCGGCCCAAAATCTTCCTGGGTGTTCATCTTGTCTATCAGCCATGTTTTAAGCTTGCCATAGAAGTAGGAGTATCCAGGCAGCGGGGCATCTACCCCGTAAGGATGCACCACGCCGTCACGCTTGACAAAAGAGCAGAGGTGATAATGGTCCATCACGCCTCCCTCTTCGAATTTGTCTATGGCGATCCACTTGTCGCCTATCCCTTTGGAATTCACACCCCAGGACTTTTTCTCTGATATCTTTTTGGCACCCTCCTTACGGATGGTACAGTCATTGAACGTCGTAAACTGTCTGGCGACCAGGTCGGTCACTTCTTTGTGTTCATTATATACCACGTCAAAAAGCACTGCTATCTCGGGTTCCACCTGTGCATTGGCTTCATAGTCCGGAAGATCGAGCGTATCCGTACCTATAGAATACAAGCCTAAAAAAGAGTCTGATCCGGGAAGATAGAAAGGGAAAATACCCTTGGGGGCATCTGCTTCGGCAGTGATGACATTTTCAAAGTCTTTCAGTTCGCCTGCCTGTTCCAAATGATGGGTAAAATTTCCGGCTACACCCAAACCAATCGCATCGTGTAATTGCATAGAGATCCTTAGATAAAGTAGTATCGTAGTATATCTTAGGGATGATTACAGTTGGCAGTGTGCAGGATGCTATGTCAATATCTTGAAGCGTGCGCGTCATTACAACTGTAGTATCTGCTGTACAGCACAGCATGCCACTCCAAAGAGTGACCTGTCCGAGACCTTACTCAGTAAGACCTTTCAATATCTTTTTCATGCCTTCCTGTGCTTCTTCCAGAACTTCTATACCTTCTTTGTCATTTATATCCATGGAACTCATCCAGTTGTATACAGAAGGAAAGCCTATTTGCATCGTGTCCTCACCTTTCTTTTTACTGAGGTAGAGTGAACATGGCGCATATGCTCCGGCTTCCGGTCTTGTTTTGGCGATAGTATATATGACCGGCAGCTTACAGATGGAATAGACCTCATAGAAATCAAACGCATCATAGTTCAGTTCATAAAACTCATCCCCAAGATTGTTATGCCCGGCAATCACAAATCCATAGGGTGCCAACTCACCTTCAAGACCCATTTTAAATTCGTCTAACTGATCTTCCCATTCGTCTGGATCCATTTCCATGGTCACATTGGTCACAAGCTCACCTTTAGCCTCCTGTAGCTCATACGGCAACGCTTCAAATGATCCGTTTGGCATCGCTTTTTTTAATGTTTGCTTTATCAGTGTTCTCAGGTCATGTAAGGCTTTTTCGTCGTTTGGCACTCCCATGATCTTAGCCATGGCTTCCGCAGTCAAAGAAGAAACTGAAATGGTTTTTTCACCTTTTTTGGTATATATAGACATACTCATCGGTGCGAAAAGACCTATGTTCGGATACTTTTTCACCAGTTCCAACACGGCATCCAGTTTATAGAATGTAAAAAGATTATAGGTATCAAAACCTGACTCTTTGAACTGTATCAGAAAAGGACCATTCATATCTCTGTTGGCAGAGACCACAAACCCTGCTTCCTTAAATGCCTTTTCTATACTTTCCGGAGTGATCTTCCCGTCGGCATTTTCTGACGTAAATATTTCAATATCCGCAGCAGTGCTTTTCACGGCTGCAGTCTCTTTTGCTGCTGTCTCTACGACATCTTGAGACAGTAGACCTGTCACGACCAATGATGCACAAAGCATCCCTTTAATGAACAATTTCATATTTTATTCCTTTAAATTTTATACCGTAATATAACAATCTTCTGTAAATAATATGTAAAGGTTTCAAGCCATCTTATGGCTGGGCGTACGTATACCCCTGAAGTTGTCTTTCTATGATCTCAACGATCCCTGCCGTGGCAAATCCTATGTCATCGAGCAGATCTTTTTTTTCTATTTTCAGTGTTTTCATGGTATTTCCGCAGGCAATGAACTCTACATCATAGGTCATGAGCGCTTCGATACGTTTGCGTACATCGGCATCACCTTTTTTCAGTAAAGACTTTAATCCCTGACCATAGGCCACGATCACCACTTCAGTGTTTTCCGGCCTGTAAAACTTCATGACATTATTGACCGTACTTAAAATACGGTTTATCTCTTCGATCTCACCGCTAGGTAACGCAAATACAAGCTGTCTGGGATTATCTATCGCCGGTTTTGGCTCTGCGAACTCTGTCTCCGCGACAGTGAAAGTAAATACACATGCCAACAATATCCATATTTTTTTCATCTTCTTTCCTTTACCTCTGTTTTCTTTTGGCTTCTTTTAATATCTCAAGAAAATCCGTTTTGTTCCATGACCCTGGTATGTTCAACAACACGTTGGCATTCTCGTCTATAAAAATAAAACTCGGTGTCAATTCGGTCTTTAATCCTAAAGGAAGCTCTGTTGTGGAAATATCGATCGTTAAAGAAATAAAATCCTTTTCCAGCAGATCGGCCACCTCTTTTTCTACCAGCACTTCTCTCTCCATTTTTCTACAGAAGTGACAATCTTTCGTCATCGCTTTGATCATAATGATCTTATGCGTTTTCTTTGCTTGCTGCAATGCCTGCTCGAACCCTTCATATTGTACACTATCTTCTTCTGCGCTTTCCTTTTCAAGATCATAGATATACGCACTGACTGCTTCAAGCTCCTCTTCCGTGACCTTTCCTTTAAGGCTTGGCATGGTTTGAAAATACTGCATGACATCGTCCAGACAAAGGCTTTTTTCTCTGTCTGGATGGAGCACATACTCACTGACAAATGCTGCCACTTCCATACGATGTATGTCATTGTCCCCTTTAGGGTCTCCTATACGCTGCTTCAATCTGTAAGAAAGCTGGTTTAACGTAGGGGCGGTAAGCTTAAGCAGTGTATTGTTATGGTCTAGAAAGTTCTCTTTGATCTTGGACATGGGAATATAACCCTGGTGGCATGAGGCGCATTTCTTTTCATAGACCTCCTGACCCTCTGTGCCAAAAAGCATGCCTACACACAGCAGCATAGAGAAGAGCGGCTTCATTCTTCATCCTCGTCATACATTTCCAATTCGGTGTATGCATCAAAAACATTGCGGCGGTGCAGCACGTCATAAAGATTCATATCTTTGTACTCCGGCATCACCACGCGCTTGGTAATTTCATCGATACCCACATCCTCTTCCAATGCCTCCAGGATCTGCTTTTTCATCTCCACCAGGTATCTTTTGAATGGTTGTGTTGCATTGGCATCTGTCGCATATCCGTGACCGCCCACGATCACATCGGCCTGGAAACTGTCTATCAGATCCAAGGCTTTGAGCGATCCGATAATGGAACCGTCACGTAAAGAGCTCAGTCTGTCATTAAAGACCAGATCCCCTGCGAACAATACCTTTTTTTGAGGCAAATAGACCACAAGGTCCCCTTTTGTATGTGCCTGATCTACCAACTGCTTTATTTCAAAAACCGTATCGCCTAATGTAAAGTCATATTTTTGCTCGACCACGCTGTCAAGCTTCACTACTTCAGTACCCGCATATGTCTCTTTACCTACACTTTCTTCCATGCGCGTGGACATCCCCGGTATGACATTTTGTTCATAGGTCTTTGGACCCATCAACAAAGCACCTTTGCTTTTATAAAAATTATTACCTAACCAGTGGTCATCGTGGTCATGTGTAGTGATAACAAATTTTACAGGGAGTTTTGCGATCTCTTGCATTTGGGCATATGCCTGTTGTGCGTAGCCAAAAGTAGGGCCGCTGTCTATGACGACAAAGCCCTCTTTTGTTTTTACGAAACATGTGTTGACCATGTTGCCGCCATTTTCTTTGCTAATGTTTTCAGGTGCACCGAAAAAACAGTACACATCTTTAGCAAGCTCCACAGGCTTTAAGTGATACTCATACGCCTGCAGCGTCAAAAATGACAAACATAACACGATCATACTTTTCATCAGTTATCCTAGAAAAGGTAGTTGAATTCTAAACGATATTCGTTATAAGTAACATCAGGTTTAAATCCGCCAGCATTCTGTCTAACAATATCATCATCTGCTTGTACGATACCTATACGTACTTTCATTTCAAAATCTTTTGAGAATTTTGTTATGTTATCTAAATGCCATATACTACTGTCAGCTTGTACATAATCTTTTGTATCATCAAAGTCTTGTATTGCATATCCCAAGCTTGTGTTAAAATAAGAGTTGAAACTATATTTCGCTTGAATCATATACGTCTCTGTATTGGCAAGCCAGTTGTATTGTGCCATTAATCTTGTAAATCCTCCTGTTGGGAAACCTCTCCATGGAGCAACGATGTCGGCTTCATCTGCCACTTTTGAATACCCAAGTCTAAATAAACCTTTTTTATCTGGCATTTCCAGGTCAACCCTTCCTGCAAATAGACTACTGTCAAGAGAATTTGCTACGCCTGCATCATAACCTAATGCTTCATTTCCGGAAAGATTGGTATATCCTGCAACATCTCCACCGCCATCATCCATCTGATGGAAATATCTCACACCTGGTCTTACTGCCCAACCGTTCTCGAACGGTACTCTATAGTGTGCTTCAGCCACAACATCCGTCACTACACCAGGCACCGTTAAAGCACTTAATGTAAAGTCCAGATTATCTACAGCTTTTGTTTTGACATCCGCCAGGAACATGTCATGGTTCGGGTCTTCGCCCGCAGCAACGAAAGCATTATAGTTGAGTCCTTTATGCACAGCAGCATCATCGTTGTTGTTCCAACTCTCACCATCAGCATCCTTAAAGGTCACAAGATCGTGCGCATCTTCATGGTCTCTTAACTTTTGTTTTCCGAACCAAGCCACCCTTGCCACTGTTTTTGGCGCTACTTTGGCTGCTATAGATACACCGTCAAAAGTGTTCGGTATCATTTTAGTATCATTTGAAGCCGTGAAGACAGATTCGAACATTTGGCGACCAGCTTTAACATCAACTGTACCGTTATTGTATTGCAGATATGCTTGTCCCAGAGCATGCATACCGTAGTGACCTGTCTTTTTAACCTTATATCTGCTAAAGGTATCTTTACCTGCTTTTGTAAATCCTACATCCGCATCGTCCTCTCTGAAGAAATCAGGATTTAAAGAACCATAATAGCCCATCGTAAAGCTGAAGCCGTTCAATACCGCTGATTTATAGATAAGGCTTCCACCTAGACCCCAAGCTTTATTGTCTTGATCTTTTTCAGTTTCTGTATCCCAATCCCAATAGAATGTATTGGATCTGATCCTTCCATAAAAGATACCTTCAGCAAACATATCACGAATAGTGTCTACTTCTCCGGGTAGCACATTATATTCAACGACCATATTTCCTTTGAGACTGCGTTTTGGTGTATATGGTTTTGCCTCGACTACTGCCGCTTCCACTGGCACTATCTCACCACCTGCCATAGCAGATGTCCCCATACATAACAGTGTTGCCGCTACAATACTGATTTTAATTTTCCCCTTATACATTAGAACCCCTTTTTTCTTTTTTGTTTGTATTGGCTTTGTGCTGAATAATGTCATTGCCTGTCACAACTTTTGGTGCCCCTTCTCTCAAAAGGAATCTACTATGAAAATTTTGGACAAAGAGAAGAGGCACGGTCTTACATTATTAACACGTAGCACCTTTGACCGGACATCCGCAGTCCATATCTAACACTTTCACATTAGACTCCATGCTGATGTCTATGACTTTCTTTTTACGGATGTAGTCACTGACCACCTCATAGACTGGACGTATCGCATCTTTGTCTAGATTTTCACCTGCATTTTGCAAATTTCCACCCCATGAAGATACCCTGTATGTCTTATTCGGATCAATAGGTTTCCCGCCGATCATAAAGTCACTGATACGTTTTCCAGATGGAGCGGATATCGTGATACTATAGCTCGCACCGGTCAGTCTGCTCATATCTCCACCTTGCTGCAAGAGCGGGTTTTCATTAAAGACATTGTCGGCTATATCTTCCATCAGTTTCATAATAGCCTGACCTTTGAGGTCAAATGTATACACTTCCGGATAGGTGATAGCTGTCATCTCATAGACATTGTCCTTGAGTATATCATCACCAGGGAGCAGTGTAGTTCCCCATCTATACCCAGGGTTGAAGTTGATATCACATTTCATCTCATCCTGGATCGCATCACCTATCAGCGCATCGAAAGTGGAGTAAAAGGTATCTCTTTTATAAAGAAGTCCTTTCGTTTTACCCAACACTTCGCCCAGCTCATCATTGTATGGCTTATACCATTTCTCTATCAGCTCCACACCTGCTTTGTCTTCAGGTATAAGATTTGACGCTACCGGTATCAATTTGAAATTGTAATCCACTACTTTTTTGTTTTGGATATCCAGGTCCAGTCTTCCCACATACTTTCCATGGCTTCCTGAAATGATGATCACCGTATCATTTACAATGATAGGTTCAGGGCTAGGGTCATGCGTATGTCCGCTCAAGATAAAGTCAACACCCGTCACTTTTTTGGCAAGTTCCTGGTCCACAGAGAATCCGTCATGGCTCAATACAACGATCGCATCCACTTTTTTCTCATTACGAAGTTCATTCACATACTCTTGAAGTGATTCATGACGAAGCGCAAAACTCCATCCCTCTGTAAAATGTTTAGGGTTTGCAGTGGAAGTGAACGGGAATGACTGCCCGATGATACCGATCTTGGCTCCACCGACCTCTTTGATAGTGTACGGAGGGAAGATCAGCTCTTCAAATTCATCTGAGAATGGATCATTATCGATAACATTCTGAGAGATGAATTCTCCCTTTAACATACCGATAAGTTCATGCACACGTTCTTTACCATACGTATATTCCCAGTGACCCACCATCACATCGACACCCAAATAGTTTTGTGCATCTACGATCGCTTCACCATCGGTTTTGAGTGCGACCGCTGTACCCTGCCATGTATCTCCACTGTCAAGAAGAAGTACATTTTCAGCTCCTCTTTCTTTTTTGACATGGTCAATAATAGGCTTCATATGGGCAATTCCACCCATCTTTCCAAATTTTTCTGCAAGCTCCGGAAAGTTGTTATGTGTATCAAAGTACTGGTCTAATGATCCAGGTTCGATACCATAATACTTCTCAAAACTCTCTCCACAAATAAACCCTGGTGTTCCAACCAGATTTTTTGCAGAGATCAGCGTGGAAGGCTCACGCCAATACAAAGGTTTCAGGTGTGCATGCAGATCACAAATGTGAAGTAAGGTTGCTTTACCTGTAGCCTTGAAATCCACCACATCAGAAAAACTCAGTTTTTTGATACGTTCTTTACCCGCTTCGCCGGCAAAAAGGTTGGTTCCTCCTGCTGCTCCCAGCAACCCAAGCGTTGCCGCGATCTGGAGAAAATCTCTTCTATTAATATCCATCTACGATCCTTATCTCTTTAGCCCAGGGATAGCAATCGGTTGTTTACTGTCCTGTGCCATTTTACTAATATATACTTCCAGTGCATTCATCTCTTTTGAACCAAGAGGGATCACTGCCAACAATGCATTGTTCATACAACCTTGAAATCTTCTTTGCAGTGTTCTAAGGCTGGACTTCGTCATACGGTAAGCTGGCCATGTTGCACCTGCACCTTCTGCTCCAAGATCAGGAAGAGGTTGTGTTCTTAAGATCTGTCCGACTATATCCGGGCTGTGACAACTCTTACAGGAAAGTCCTCTACCTCCTCTTGGCGTTTCATAGACCACTTTCCCCAATGCATAAGCTTCTTTGATGTGTTCATCTGCATTAATGTCGATATTCAACTGTTCCTCATTCGCTAAAGATTTCACATAGGCCAACATGGAGAACATTCTTTCATCTTTCAATTCCCATTTTTCTTTGCCTTGCTCTACCTGCATCGCTTGCATGACCTGGTCTACACCTACGACATTACCAAGCTTTTCAATGTATCTTGGAAATCCTGCAATGTATTTTGGTAACTCGTCTTCACTTACTCCCAGAAATTTAGCCAAAGCAGCTTCACCACCAAGCGTTTCTTCCAGTAATTCACCACCCTCTTCTACATAAATATCAGCAGGATTGTTTTCTAGCATTTCTTTATACATTGCTCTGTCGGCATCACTCATGGCGAACTGTTCACTGGCATTTACCGTTGCAGTCCCCATTGTCACCAAAAGAGCTAAAGGTAATATTACTCTTTTCATTGCTTATCCTTTTGGCTTAAGTTTTTTACTCTTCGAACTTTTCTCGCCTGTATTGTCTGTATAATCAACCGTAAGTGTTCCTGCACCAGGTACTTTCAAGTTCACTGAGAAATAAGGGTTTGTTGAAACTGTTTCCCATACTTTCATTGTGGTAAATGGTTTTCCATCCAAAGAGAAAGTAATATTGTCTATATACTTCGCTGGTATGATCTCACCAGTTTTTTTATCTTTTAGTAATCCTGTATCCATTGGGTGAATTATAATAAAGTCCACTTTTACAGTATCTCCCACATTAAACTTTTTAGGTTTAATCTTTATCATCGATTTTCTTTCTTTTGCCATCTGTTTTTCCTTTGTTATCATTATCATACTCTCAAAGAAAGGTCAATCCGTTCTTTGATCCCTCAAACTAAAATTCCTATGATCAAAACATCACTTTATAAGATCAACCACATCCACCGATGGTTACTTTAACGCTCTTCGATGCTCTCATAAACGTACCATTGCTAAGTTCTACCAGTGCAACAACATCCTGTGTTCCATTTAACTTTACTCTTGTTGCAAAATATCCTTTTCCATTGAGCGGTGTTAACATCACATCGGCACATCTTGCGTTAGCATTTTTACTGCTCAATACATGGATCGCTTTTACATAGTTATTTTCTTCCATCGGGTTGTCTACTTCAACTTTTACAGGAACAACTGCACCATTTTCTGCGATCTCCGGCACAGTCAGATCTACTTTCTCACTGTCTGCTACTGCTTTTCCGCCTGTTATTGCTTCAACTGCTGCTTCATAGGACAAGACATTAGCAGCACCCTTTGAACTTCCTTCTTTTGCCACAAGCAGTGATGGAGACATCGTTGCAACCATTGCTGATGTTGCACACAAACCTTTAATAAAATTTCTTCTTTTCATTCTTTATTTCCTTTTATTTTTTACTTTTATCAGCTACCACATAGGCAGTAAGATCACAGATTTCTTGTTCGTTCATAAGTTTCGTAGTAAGGTTTACGGTCATATGAGTATTGGCGAGATCAACACGTGGGTCAGCTATCTTCTGATAAACAAATTGATGATCCCTGGCGTTTGTATCGATGAAGATCGCTTTATAGCTCGTTAGATCCGGACCTATATTCCCTCCACCTACAGCACCTTCAATATTGTGACATGCGACGCAGTTTCCATATTGTTTAGGCTTTTTTGTTACTTTGCCGTCTTTACCTTTTTTCTCAATGTATTTAGCCAAACCAGCAGGTGGATTGCCTTTCGCCTGGTCACCATTGAGATTGTGGAAAATATACTCTCCTCTGGCTATAGCAGCCTTATCGTTCAGATTACACGATTTGGGCATTGTATATTTAGTAGGTCCTGCAAATAGATCGGCTTCTATGATCTTAGTTGCATCTGCCATGTCATATGCTTTTGTCAAGTCTGCAGCTGAGATAGATGTTGATGCCGAGACAAACAAAGTTGCATACGCAAGACATTTGATCTTTAAATTCATTTATACTCCTTTTGATTTGATTTCGAAAGTATCATAACCAACAAGTGTAAAGATAATGTAAATTTTATTTACATAATTTCATTATCTTTTTTAATAAAATAATATTATTATTGTATGTAATGTTTTTCATAAGAAGGACGAAAAAATTTATGGAAATGGGCTGTGCAGTGTGCTTGATGTAAGAGGTAAAATAAGGTCTAGGCATAAACAGATCAAAGCTGTTATGCCCATAGTAAGGGGGATCACATTATTTTGATATAGGAATGTCCCTCACGCTGAAGATCAATGATCTTAATGATCCCTGCTGGAACAAATTCTACATAATCCTCTATTTGTTCTTTTTTCACATTTTTCTTCTTCATGGAATTCTCGCATGCGATAATGTTAATATTGTCACCTGCAGTCAGCATTAAACTTTTAAAACGCCCTGAAGTACCATTTCCGACAGGTCCACCCTGTTCTATATAGGGCTTCTTCTCAAATCCAGTACCTTGAAAGTCCTTCATCATATATTGAATACAGGGACCAAGTGCTACAATATCGATCTCATACTCTTCTAATGTACTTTGATAATGCTTTACTGCATTGTTCAGTGTATTCAACATAAGGTGTATACGCTCCACATCCGGAAAATCGCATTGATAGACGACCTTTGTAACATCATCTTTTTTCTCCTCTTGTGCCAATACAGGCAAAGTAGCTGTCATCATAAGTGCCATAAGCACCTGTAGTGTTTTATTGAGTTTCATTTTTTATCCTTTCTTAAAAAACTGCCGTAATACGAACCGTAATTCGATCACCCATATTGTCTAGCACTTTTTGTGCGTTTGCGTTGCCTGGTGCTTCTGTATCTTTTATAGCGTAGTTTAAATCGATACGTGTTGCACCTCTAAAGCGATAAGAAGCTCCCAAGGTAGTCGTTTTAAAATTACGCTCACCTTTTGGATCATTGCTCAAGCGGTCGGAGAAGTCATAACGTCCAAACACTTCCAGTTTTTTAGGTATGATTTCATATTGCAGGTTCACATAGCCGCCATCAGCCTCATTTTCATTGCCTGGAGCAAACTGAAATTGCCACTCCTCCGCAGCAGGATTGGTATCTACATCCTTTGGCCCAGTGAATATCATCCCTTTAGCTTTCATATATTCAGCCTCGAATCGCAGACCATGACGATAGTAGGTCATTCCCACCCCATAACGTTTACGGTCTGCCTCTATTTGAGTGGTCATTGCTGTTGTTTCGTCAAATGAATTTAATGTACGGCTTCCATTCTGACCCCATATATAAAATTTCATTGATTCGGTAAAATATCCTTTACCCGCACCAAATGATTTTTCAGCTGCCAAATATCCGTAGTGTGTTGCTTGGTTGTCGGAAGTGCTCAGAGAAATGCCTGTTCCATTGCCATACATATAGGCATAGCTCAATTCCCAGTCGTCCTGAAACTTGAATGTATCAAATACCTGTATCCCGGCATCTCTAAATGCAGCGATAGGGTTGTCTACCTTAGTGCTGGTGTAATGTGCTACTGCTGCACCTCCGGCACTTGCACCTGTCTGCGCGATGCCAACATCGCTGATCTGACGTTCGAGAAGTTGCTGATTGGTCATCGTAGTAAAATCTATATAGGGGGAGACAAAGACCGCCTGGAGTCCTTCTTCGCTCCCTGGTGTCTTAAATATCCCCACACGCACTTTGGCTCCGGGTATATGCTTCAGTGTAATTGAGGCATCGGTAAAATAATTGGCCACTTCACTATGGCCGCCAAGATTGTTCACACCGTTATTGCCAAATTCTGTCATAACGAAATAGTTTACAAGGTTCTCGTTGTCAGCCATCCCTCGTACCGCCAATCTTGCTCTGGATACTTTAAACCCAGACTGGTCATCAAGATTTGGATTAAGCAATGAAAACGGTGTTTTATTTAAACCGTCTCCACCCACAAACACATCACCAAAATCTTTTTCATAATTGGCCTGTATAAAACCCCAAAGTTTAGGCACCTTGTTTCTATTCGGTACTTTCACTCCTTTAGATTCTACCATATCCGGCTCAGTACCTTGTAGCATCAGCCAGTTTGCTGCATTCACTTCCAC
>NZ_DATCSP010000074.1:0-8112 GCF_036568385.1 Sulfurovum sp.
AAAAGATATGATGCTTTTGATGACCCTTCCAATCCGGTACCACTTTCACAAATAGAAGAGGACTGTTTTGTGGCAGAACTGTATCATGGGCCGACAAGGGCCTTTAAAGATATGGCACTGCAGCCTTTTGGATATGTATTAAGCAAATTGGCTCAAAAAAGAGCTGAGCACTATCTTATCATGGCAGCAACCAGTGGAGATACCGGTCCTGCAACATTGGAAACATTTAAAAACCAAGAGGGTGTGCAGGTCGCCTGTCTCTACCCGGATGGCGGAACATCGGACGTACAGAGGCTGCAAATGGTCACAGAAGATGCTTCGAACCTTAAAGTCATCGGCGTGAAAGGCAACTTTGATGACACACAGAATACATTGAAGGAGCTGCTCGCCTCTGCCGATTTTAAGGCAGAGCTGAATGAGCGGAATATCAAACTCTCTGCGGCGAACTCGGTGAACTTCGGACGTATCATATTTCAGATCATTTACCATATCCATTCCTACCTGGAACTGGTACGTAAAGAGAGTATTCAGATGGGAGAGAAGATCTACCTGGTCGTTCCCAGCGGAAACTTCGGGAATGCTTTGGGAGCCTATTATGCAAAAAAAGCAGGACTTCCTATAGAAAAGATCCTTATTTCCTCCAATATCAACAATATTTTGACAGATTGGATCACCAAGGGTGAGTATGACCTTACCACACGTGAACTGGTACAGACAGAATCCCCGGCTATGGATATTTTAAAAAGTTCGAATGTAGAGCGTATCATGTTCGACAAATTCGGTGCAGCGCGTACCAAAGAGCTTATGGAGGCATTGGCGAGGGATGGCAAGTACCGATTGACCGCGGACGAACTTGCATCGCTGCGTGAGGATTTTGATGCCTCTTTCTCTGATGATGCAGAGTGTGAAGCCGTCGTGGGGGAATATGCAGAAAAAGGGTATATTATGGATCCTCATACGGCAACCTGTATGCGAGCCTATAAAAACCTGAGAGAGAAAAAGCTGAAAACAGTGGTCTACTCTACCGCTGAATGGACAAAGTTCAGCCCGGCTGTTTCCAAGGCTTTGGGACATGAGGTCAAAGATGATGTGGAAGCACTCAAATGGGTCAGTGGACATGCCAATGTGACCGTGCCTCCTATGATCAACGGTCTATTTGACAAACCGATCATCCATTCTGTTATCGTTGAAAAAGAGTCCATCAAAGCAGAGATGTTGAACTTTTTATAGTGATATATACGGTCATGTACAGAAAATCTTTACCGCTTTTATTACTCTTCTCTCTATGCATTGCATCGGCTGAAGCAAAATCAATGATCGACTGCAGGGTTGTAACACAAGGTACGAGTGAATGCAACCCTTATGGATCCAGGTTCCATAGAGCACATGCGATCACTTATGACCACGATACCAAAGAGCTGATCATAGAGAAAACGCTTCCTAAACCTGAAAAAAGACGTTTCTTAAAAGTGATCTCAGTGGAAGAGATGCTGGAAAAATATGTCAATGTGCAAGAATCTGTACGATTTAAAGGAAGTGAAAAACCCCCTGTAAAGACAGCAGCCACAGAAGAGCTGGACATTCATGTTGTCCCTGATGAAAAGACAGAAGAGATAGAAGAGGCGGAGCCCTGCGAGAACCCCCCGTGTATCGAAAGAGATCTTTTAAAACAGATCGTACCTGAGAAACCCCAGATCATTTACGGTCAATACAGAGTGGAAAGCGGCGATGCACTGAGCAAGATCGCAAAGAAATTTGGATTAAAAACAAAAGACATTGCGAAAATGAATGGTATCAGTATCCAGTCTCCTTTACGTATCGGACAGAAATTAAAGCTTCCTTTTGAACAAAAGATGATCGATGCGATCTCTTCTGCCACGTACACTATTGAGAAGGGGGATACGATCATTTCTATTGCCAAAAAGTTTAAGCTTGAACCTAAAGAACTCATGGAGTTCAACAGGATCAAACGCAATGCGATCATACGTGTAGGCAAAAAGCTTACCCTTCCGCTTCCTCATGTCGTGATAGAAACAACGAAAAAACTTCGGGTCACGGCAACCGCATATACTTCACATGTTAGACAAACAGACAGTTCACCTTTCATGGCAGCGTGGAGCAATCGTATCCGTCCGGGTATGAAGATCATTGCAGTCTCCAGAGATATGTTAACAAGATATGGCATGCGGAATGGAACAAAAGTACGTATAGGCGGGTTACCCGGTTATTATACCGTACGCGATAAAATGAATAAACGGTACAGCAAACGTATCGATATCTATATGGGACTGGATAGAAGGAGAGCGCTGCGCTGGGGCAGACGCAGTGTGGTGATATACTGGTGATCAGAGGGATTCGAAGATCTCTAACACTTCCAGGTATCTGTCACTTTTACGTTCATACTCCGCTTCAAGCTCGGACAGTTCCTCACTCAGTGCAGCCAAGCCTTTTTCCTGATAACATGCGGGATCCTGCAAACAGGTATTGATAGCCTCTATTTTCGCTTCCAGTGCTTCTATTTCACCCGGTAGGTTATCGAAATCCTGCTGTTCCTTGTAGCTCAGTTTTGTTTGGACTTTTTTGGTTCTGGGTGCCTCTTTTTTTGTACTTGTCTTCACCTCTTGTTCGATCGAGTCGAGTGCTTTCATCTCTTTTTCTATTTCGAGGTATTCGGTATAGGTCTGATATGACTCTTCCACGACGCCGTTCCCCTTAAAGATATAGAGCTTGGAAGCAATCTTATCTATAAAGTATCGGTCGTGCGAAACAAAGAGTATGGCCCCGGGAAAATTGATAAGTTTTTCTTCCAGGATATTAATGGTCTGGATGTCAAGGTCATTGGTGGGTTCATCCAGGATCAGGCAGTCCACTTTTTTTGTCAAAAGCAGTGCAAGCGCCACACGGTTCTTCTCTCCGCCCGAGAGCATGCCTATCTTTTTGTCCAGAAACTCTTTGGGGAAAAGGAAAGATTTGAGGTAGCCGTACACATGCATGCTGGCCCCCTGTACCTCTATATGGTCTCCTCCGTCAGGGCAGAAGGTCTCTATCAGCGTTTTGTTGTTGTCGAGCATCTCTCTGTGCTGGTCAAAATAGCCTATGGAAAAGTCTCCCTGTTTGATACTGCCGCTTTGGGGCTTGATGCGCCCTAGCATCAGTTTGAGAAGGGTGGATTTCCCCGCACCGTTGATCCCCACAATGGCGATCTTGTCCTTCTGCAGGATACGGGTACTGAAGTTCTCTATCAGTTTTTTACCGGGAACCGAGTAGGAGAGATTCTCAAGTTCAAAAAGCATCTTTTTGCGTGAGACACCTTCCTCGCGGTTAAAATGTTTTTTTTCACGTTCCAGTTCCACCATCATCTTGCGGATCAGCGTAGGATTTTTCTTGGCCGCATCACGGAGTTCAAAGACACGCTTCTTCCGTCCCTGGTTACGTTTCTCCCTGGCTTTGACCCCTTTGCTCAACCAGGCCTCTTCCTGTTTGAGCAGTCTCAGCAGGTTCTCATGCCCTTTTTGGAGGGCATGCATGCGCGCTTCTTTTTGCTCAAGATAGCTCATATACCCACCGTTGTAGCTGACGAGCTGCTGGTTATCCACCTCCACCACGCGTGTGGCGATGGTATCGATGAAGTGTCTGTCGTGAGAGATAAAGAGCAGGGTGAAATTTCCTTTAAGCAGCATCTCTTCCAAAAACTCGACCATATAGACATCCAGGTGGTTGGTAGGTTCGTCAAGAAGCAGGACATCGGGTTTTTTAAGTATCAAAGAGGCCAGTGCCACACGGCGCTGTTCTCCACCCGAAAGGGAGACCACAGGACGGTCTTCATAGGCTTTGAGCTGGAACTCCTGCATGACACGTTCGATCTTGTCATCAAGGTTCCAGGCATTATGATGGTCCAGAAAAGCGCTGACCTTTTCGAGCGCTTTGAGCAGCTCCTCATTTTCAAAATCCTCGGCGACTTGAAGGCTCAGCCTGTCATACTCCTGTTTGGCTTCTTTCAGCTCTGTCAATTCATTGAATATCGCTTCTCTGACGGAAAGACCGGGGTCAAAGTGAGGCTGCTGGGCAAGCATCTCTATATGGACAGAACTGTTGATGATCCGTTTCCCCTCTGTGGGCTCCTCTTCTCCGATAATGATCTTCATCAGTGTAGATTTGCCGCATCCGTTCTGTCCCACGATCGTGACACGCTCTCCTTCATTGAGATGAAAATCGATCCCATCGAGGAGTACTTTAATGTCATACTGTTTTTTGATGTCAAAGAGGTCTATGAGTGCCAAAAGGGGATCCTTCTACTGTATTGGTGCAATTATAGCAAATAGAGTGGGTTTTAAGGCTTGATTTGGTATATTTTACGATACTATAACCAAGGACATCCATGCTGGAAACCATCATCGTTTTATACTCTCTCTATACCTTTATGAAACTCTACATCTCCTTTATGCAGATCGGCTATATCAATGAAGAAAAGAGAAAAACCCCTGTCTTGATGCCTGCAGACAGGTATCTTACCGCAGGAAACTATGCGGTAGCCAATGAAAAGCTCTCTATCGTGACGACGTTTGTGGATTACCTGGTATTTATCTGGTGGGTATTTGCAGGGTTTGCCTGGCTTTCGTCCATGGTGCAGGTCGAGGGAAGCCTACTGCAGGCAGTCCTTTTCCTGTTCGGTTTCATTATCGTCAATTACATCATCGGGCTTCCTTTTGAACTCTACCAGAAGTTCAGGATCGATGAGGCGTTCGGGTTCAACAAGATGACGGCAAAGATGTACGTGATCGACATGCTGAAGTCAAGCCTCCTGTTCTTCATCCTGGGCGGGGCGGTATTTGCACTTTTGTCCTGGATCATAGAGAGCTATGAAAGCTGGTGGATCTGGGGGTTTGCAGCGATGTTCGCGGTAGCAGTACTGGCAAACGTTTTGGCGCCCACCTTTATGGCGCTTTTCAACAAGTTCTCTCCGCTCGAGGAGGGTGAATTGAAAGAGAAGATCACTGCCATGATGAATGAGGCCGGGCTCAGAAGTGACGGTATCTTTGTGATGGATGCCTCCAAACGTGACAGCCGTCTGAATGCCTTTTTCGGCGGGCTTGGCAAGAGCAAACGCGTGGTGCTCTTTGATACGCTTTTGGAAAAGCTGAACACCAAAGAGCTGCTCGCCGTACTGGGGCATGAACTGGGGCATTTTACGCATGGGGATATCTGGAAGAACATCGGACTGATGGGGGTGCTTCTTTTTATTGCCTTTTATCTTTTCGGGCATCTGCCGGATGCACTCTTTACCCAGATGGGCGTGATCCCTGAGGCGGGAGTACAGATCGCGATGCTGATGCTGCTGCTGCCTCTGATCAGTTTTATCTTTACGCCTTTCATGTCGTATGTCAGCCGTCACAATGAGTATGCAGCCGATGAGTTCGGGTCCCATATGGGCGGTAAGGAAAACCTGGTATCGGCACTGATGAAACTTGTGACGGAGAACAAGTCATTTCCAAAGTCGCATCCGCTGGTGATCTTCTTCTACTATACGCATCCTCCCGTGCTCGAACGACTCAAAGAGCTGGGCTTTGATGCGTCCAAACCCATTGGAGGCGAAGAGGCAGCAGTACCCAAAGAGGGCATCTTTGCCTATATGGACAGAAATGACGATTAAAGAAGTGCTCTTGTGGGCGAGAGAAGAGCTCCAGGAGGCTTGTGAACGTCCCTCTTATGAAGCAGAGCTTCTCCTGGCCCATCATCTCGGAAAAGACCGTACCTATTTGATGACACATGACAGGGAGGATCTTGCCGATGTGGACGGTTTTAAATCACTGGTCCAGAGAAGGGCGGCCCATGAACCTTACGAATATATCGTAGGGTCAGCCAGTTTTTATGATATTCATCTGGAAGTTGAAAAGGGGGTGCTCATCCCCCGGCCCGAAACGGAGATACTGATAGACCTGGTCGCAGAGATCATCGAAAGAGAACAGTTCACCAGGATCGCTGAGATTGGAGTGGGGTCCGGTGCCATCTCCATCGTGCTGGCCCGTAAGTTTCCCCAGCTTCACATCATCGCTACGGATATTTCGGACATACCGCTGAGAGTGGCGGGAAAGAACATTGAAAGATTCGGTCTGGGCGGACAGATAGAGCTGCGAAAGTCCAACCTGCTGGACGAAGTGGATGAACCCCTGGAGTTGGTGGTTTCCAATCCGCCCTATATCGCAGAAGACTTTTTGCTTGCATCCAATGTCATTGACTATGAGCCCAGGGAAGCACTCTTTGGCGGAAGGGTCGGAGATGAACTGCTCAAGCAGATCATTTTGGATGTCAAGGCAAGAGGTATACGCTATCTTGCCTGCGAGATGGGATATGATCAAAAAGCGCCCTTACAAGAGTTTGTTAGCCAAATAGGGGTAGAATATATACACTTTTACCAGGACCTGGCACAGCTCGACCGAGGGTTCGTCATTAAATTTTCATAAGGATGCAAAAGAATGAACAGATATTTTAGAATGGTAACGATGGGATACCTGATACTTTTGAGCGCAGTGCTTGGCTCGGGGCTTTTTGCAGGTATCGTCGTCGCACCGGTGACCTTTCATACGGAACAGTGGCTTGGCAGCGATATCTTGACACAGTTCCAGGAAGGCCAGATCATGACGGAGAACTTTTTGAGACTCTCCTATCTTGTGAATGTACTGGTCGTGCTGGTGGTGCTGTATGAAGGGTACAAGTTTAAAAAATTTGAAAGAGATACCCTGACGCAGATAGCGACCTTTGTCGTGCTGGCGACAGGACTGCTTTTTTCCCAGTACTATATTCCCGATATCATCGCGATGCAGGAGCAGGGGATCGAAGCGACCAAGTCTGCGGCCTTCATCAATACGCATAAAGGCAGCGAGATCAATTTCAAGCTCTTCTCTTTTGCCCTGCTGATCCTTATCGTTCAAAATATGCGTAAGGCGTGTAAATAGTCAAGATGGGGAAAAAGCTCGAACATCCTTTTGACCCTATCGTCTTCAAAGACACAGAGATATTGATACTGGGTTCGTTTCCGAGCATACGGTCATTTGAAAATAATTTCTATTATGCACATCCCCGTAACCAATTTTGGAAACTTCTTGAAACGGTCACGACCTACCCGGTGAACACCCGTGACCAAAAGATCTGGCTGCTGAAAGCGTGTAGGTTCGGGCTGTGGGATATGGTAAAAGGATGCTGCAGGGAGAACTCTTTGGACAGCGCTTTGGAAAACGAAGAGGTCAATGACCTGGAAACATTTCTGCAGGAGCATCCGAGCATTACGAAGCTGGCCTTTACAGGGAAAAAGGCAGAAGCACTCTTCAAACGACACTTTTCGCACTTGAAGATAGAGACGGTCTATCTTCCTTCGCCATCAGCTGCCTATGCAAAGATGACCTTTGATGAAAAAGCGGCCGAGTATAAAAAACAGTTGGGATACCTATAATGGCAGTGTGGGCAATAGGCGATATACAGGGGTGTTACAGTGCGTTGAAGGCTTTGCTGGAAAAGATAGCGTTCGATGCGACACAGGACAGGCTTTGGATCGCGGGGGACCTGGTCAATAGAGGAGAGGGGTCGCTTCAGACCCTGGAATACCTTTACAGTATCAAAGAAAATGTCGAGATCGTGCTTGGCAATCATGATATCAGCCTCATAGCGGCTTACTACGGTATCAAAAAGTCCAATCCTACCATTGACCCTATCCTTGAGTCGCCGGAAGCCGAAAAGCTCATAGATTGGCTTAGAGGGCAGAAATTCCTGCATGTGGATTTTCAACTGGGGTATTGCATGGCCCATGCAGGCATCTCGCCGGAGTTCGATCTGGGTATGGCAATGATGTATGCAAAGCGTGTGGAAGAGAAATTGCAAAGTGAGCATGCTTCCGTATGGCTGGAGCAGATGTTAAGAGAGGGGAGCAACCGTTTTAACAGGAAGGCAAGTCTTATAGATATCGACCGCTATATCGTCAGTGCCTTTACACGTATGCGTTTTTGTTATGGGGATCACAGACTCGATTTTGACCAGAAAGGTCCGCCTACAGATGAACTGAGGGAACAGGAGTTAAAACCCTGGTTCGAATGTGAGTATCGTAAAGATATAGATCTGCGC
>NZ_DATCSP010000075.1:0-3309 GCF_036568385.1 Sulfurovum sp.
ACTGAAAACGGCAGATGAAGCGAACGATCTCCTTAGCAACAGTTATATATTTACCGTGTGCGAAGAGGAGAAGTTCGCAAAGATGATAGAGAAGATCAGGTCTTTTATCAACAAATATGGCGGTAAATGCATCGTCAGCGATGCCCAAGTGTTGTTAAATCTAAAGAGGTGACGATAACCTTAAGAGACTCTTTCTGAAGATTTTTTAC
Organism: Sulfurovum sp.; assembly: GCF_036568385.1. Classification (GTDB taxonomy): domain Bacteria; phylum Campylobacterota; class Campylobacteria; order Campylobacterales; family Sulfurovaceae; genus Sulfurovum. The sequence goes on from NZ_DATCSP010000075.1 coordinate 210, forward strand.
AATATTTTTTAGAGGTCTTTACCTCTCCCTATACCGCACCTGCATCTGCCTTTGTACGTGTGTCAATGTAACGCAAGCCAGGCCTAAAACTTGATCGACAAATAAAAACTGATCGAAAATTCCTGATCTTCATTAAGATAATGGTTCTTGTGATAGATCGCATACGGTGGTTTGGTGGTGGTCTGATACTCGCTTTTGGGCAGCCACTCGTGATAGACCCAGTGGATGAACTTCAGCAGGTCCCCTCTTTTCCCTTCAAAATCAAACTTGGCATAGACACCCCCTGAGATATTGAACTTTGGCAAACGCTGCTCTTCTAACTCTTTTTCTTCATTCGGTACTATGCATGCGACATAATGACACTCTTCCAGGGGTGTGATGGTTGGATTGTCGTGGAAAAGAGACATTTCTGTATAGTCCGTTAACTCATTCTGGTAGATCCATGTTTGAATTTTTTGCCATGTGAGTTTTGATTTGTCGTACCCATAGCCTCTGTGGCGGATATAATAGGCGCTCTGCTGCGGCATCTTGACGATCTCAGGCTGGATTCGCTCAAAACTGGCCGTGGAAGCCTGTGCCTTTGGTGATTGCAAGAGTATGTTTTGTGAATACAGCTTATAGCCGCCTTTTCTCCACTTGTTCGGTGTCATGGAAAAACGCTCTTTAAATGCACGGATGAAAGAGGTTTGGGAACTGTAGCCACACTCATTGGCTATTTTAGAGATCGTGGAGTATTTATTGGTCAACAAAAGATTAGAGGCCTTTTGAAGACGAATGGATTTAATGCTTTCATAAATATTACGTCCAAACACTTCTTTAAAGATCTGATGCATATAAAATTTATTGATCTTGAACTGATCGGCAAGCTCATCGATGTTGATCTCGGTATCTATATGCTTATAGAAGTAGAACATCAGGTCATTGGATATTTTTCTTTTTTTATCTAACGTTTCTTGTTTCATAACATAATCATACAAATTTAAGATAAATATTTTCTTAAAAATGGATAACTTATAAAATAAAAAAAGATAATTAAAGCAGCAATATTGGTAAAGAGTTTGATCCTGCAAATTCATTATAATGCTCGAAATTTTTCTGATGGGAAAAATTGGTTCAGGAAAATCTAGAAGCATTAGATTGAGGTGGAAGCTGCAAAGATGCAGTTTCTAGGAGCGTGTATATTTAATTATCATAAAAGGAATAAAAATGGCAAAGCAAACAATTACAGTTGCAAGAGGTGACGGAATCGGCCCTGAGATCATGGATGCAAGTATCAGAGTACTTGATGCAGCGGGTGCTGATGTAGAATGGGAGCATATTGATGTGGGTGAACAAGTGTATCTTTCTGGTAATACTTCCGGTATCGGTCAAGAAGCTTGGGATTCTATCAAGAAAAACAAAGTACTTTTTAAGGCACCTATCACAACACCTCAAGGTGGTGGATACAAAAGTTTGAACGTTACTATCCGTAAGACTTTAGGTCTTTACGCAAACGTTCGTCCGGCCATCGCGTATGACCCGTTTGTACCTTCAAAATTCCCGGGTATGAATGTGGTTACGATTCGTGAAAATGAAGAAGACCTCTATGCAGGAATCGAGCATCAGCAAACTCCGGAAGTAACGCAGTGTCTAAAGATCATTACAAGACCGGGTTGTGAAAAAATATGTCAATATGCATTTGAGTATGCAAAAGCCTATGGCAGAAAAAGAATCACTTGTATGATCAAAGACAACATCATGAAGATCACAGATGGTCTTTTTGTAAAAGTATTCTATGAAACAGCTAAAAAATACCCTGAAATTCAAGCGGATGACTGGATCATCGATATCGGTATGGCTAAACTTGTAGATGCTCCTGAAGAGTTCGATATGGTGCTTATGCCTAACCTTTATGGGGATGTTGCAACGGATGTTCTTGGACTTATGACCGGTTCAGTAGGTATTGCACCGGGTGCTAACGTTGGTGATGATATTGCAATGTATGAAGCGATCCACGGTTCTGCGCCACGTCACGCTGGTCAAAATAAAGCGAACCCGTCAGGACTTCTTCTTTCAGGTGTCATGATGATGGTACAGGTTGGTCAGCCGGAAGTGGCAGAAAAAGTGCACAATGCTTGGCTTAAAACGATCGAAGACGGTATCGTAACGTATGACCTTGCCAGAAAACTTAAAGCTGCAGGTAAAGCGTATACAGAAGTGGGAACAAAAGAGTTTGCTGATGCCGTGATCGAAAGACTTGGTCAAAAGCCATCCACACTGGCACCTGTAAAATATGACAAAGCGATCAAGATCAAGAAACCTGAACTGACCAATGTAAGAAACACAAAAATGAATCTTATCGGTTGTGATATCTTTACTAGAGACGACTGTGATGCAAATACGATCGGTGATAAGCTGGTTGAGCTTACTGAAGGAACGAACATAGCACTTAAAATGATCTCTAACCGTGGTCAAAAAGTCTATCCAAGCGGGCATCCGGAAACTTTCCTTACAGATCACTGGAGATGTCGTTTCTACGCGAAAAACCAAGGTGATGTAATCAAAAATGGTGACATCACAGACATGATGAACAGAATTTCTGATGCAGGGATTGAAGTGATCAAAACCGAAAATCTTTATGCCTTCGAAGATGGTGAGCGTGCTTACTCTTTGGGACAGGGTGAGTAACCAATCTCTCACTCCTCACTAAAATAGAGGGGGAAGGAACTGCCATCACGTCAAGCAACTGCGTACTGCACCCATAGGGTGCAGTATCTGCCATAAAATCTTTAGGAGACATAAAATGAACATAGATCTCATTCTTCAAAACATTCTAAATCCACCGATATTATTCTTTCTGCTGGGTATGCTGGCTGTTTTTTTCAAATCAGACCTCTCCATTCCGCAGCCGCTGCCCAAACTATTTTCACTCTACCTTTTGATAGCGATCGGGCTTCACGGAGGCTATGAACTCTCCCACAGCGGGTTGAATACCTATATCTTTACAGCGCTTTCCCTGGCCGTTCTGATGGCGATCATCGTGCCGATTTATAGCTATTTTATTTTACGTATCAAACTGGATAACTATAATGCGATCGCGATCGCTGCGACCTACGGGTCG
>NZ_DATCSP010000076.1:0-66443 GCF_036568385.1 Sulfurovum sp.
GCCAAGCTCAAACCGCATGATTTTTACCTTCCTTTTCACCAGCATGTCTTTGCTGCGATGGAAGCACTTTCCGTGGAAGAGAAACCGCTTGATGACGAGTTTTTGCGTGCCAAACTCAACAGTATGGGGAAGTTTGATGAAGTGGCGATGCTTGATCTGCTTTCCGCAAACCCGATCACCAATACGGCTGCCTATCTTCAGGAGATCAAAGCCAAATCGAGCAAAAGGGCACTGGCGACACTGGCAACGGAGATAAGAAAGGTCACCATAGAGGATGATCTTCCTGCCGAAGAGGTGATGAACCTGGTAGAGAAAAAGCTCTATGAGATCACCCAGAACTCGACCTCTGATGACTTTAGGGAATCCAAAGAGATCACTTTGGCGATGATGGCGGAGATAGAACGTCTCAAATCACTGGGAAACTCCAAACTGATCGGTACGGATACCGGATTCAGAAACCTCAATGACAAGACTTCCGGATTTGGAAAAGGGGACCTGGTGATCATTGCGGCAAGGCCGGCGATGGGGAAAACAGCGTTTGTGCTCAACATGGCGCTGAAAGCGATAGAACGGAACGAAGGAGTGGCTTTTTTCTCGCTGGAAATGCCTGCAGAGCAGCTCATGCTGAGAATGCTTTCTGCCAAAACCTCCATACCGCTTCAGGCGCTCAGGGTAGGGGACCTGAGGGATGAACAGTGGAGTCAGCTAGCTGCCGCGACCCAGGATATCGCTACGAAAAAACTGTTCGTAGATGACGGCGGGTATGCAACGATCCACCATGTACGGAGCAAACTGCGCAAGCTCAAAACGCAGCACCCTGAAATTTCGCTGGCCATCATAGACTACCTTCAGCTGATGAGCGGCGAGGGGAGAGAAGGAAGACAGCAGGAGGTATCTGAGATCTCAAGAGGGCTCAAGCAGCTGGCAAGGGAGCTTCAGATCCCTATCATCGCACTTTCACAGCTGAACCGTGGGGTGGAGAGCAGGGACAATAAGCGACCGATGCTTTCGGATCTCCGTGAATCCGGAGCGATAGAACAGGATGCCGATATCATCCTGTTCGTCTATCGCGATGATGTCTACCGCGAGGCACAGGAGAAAGAAAAAGAGATGAAAGCCAAAGCGGAAGGGAAAGAGTATACCTCAGAGTTCAGAAAAAAACCGGAAGAGGATGCGGAGATCATCATAGGAAAACAGAGAAACGGGCCGACGGGTACCGTGAATCTCGTTTTCCAAAAGAACTTTACCCGTTTTGTGGACGCTTCCAAATCTCCGGCATTTGAGATCGAGTATGAAGAGGCTGACATACCGAGGAATGAAGGGAACATAGAGTTGCCTACGATATAGGACCGTATAGAAAAAAGCCTTAGTGAGTTTCTTTCATCAAAGGATACGCTCATGGAGTTCATTGTGAAGGAAGCCTGTGCAAACGGAAAAACCAAGATTATTTCCCGAAACGAAACACTTTATTTGGGTCACACTCTTTTTCCTGGGTGTGATCCTGGCCCGACTCTCCATTGAATATTATACGTATCAGAACTTCATTTCAAAACCTTTTTACTATACCCATGCAAACGTACTCGCTGCCTATGAGAAGACCAAAGGAAAGCAACGGTATCAGGTACTGAAGCTTCGCAGTGACGAGGGATTTACTTTCTATACCACCCACTACCGCAAAGAAGATCTCGCTCATACACGTTTACGTCTCCAGATCTTCCCCGATAACCGCATAGGCTTTACAGACTATCTGGGTACCTTCTATGTGAAAAGCAGGATCAAGCACAAGGAGCCCCTGCCGAAAACGTTCAAAGATGACCTGCTGAAAAAAGTGGCATCCCAGCACCGGGATGGCTCTTTGGGCTCGTTCTATAATGCCATCTTTTTTGCCACCTCTCTGGACAAAGCGCTCAGGGAGAAGATCAGTCTGCTCGGTGTCAGCCATCTTGTGGCATTGAGCGGATTTCACCTGGGGATACTGTGGGGATTGGTCTATGGCTTGCTCTTATTGTTCTACAGGCCGCTACAGCAACGCTTTTTCCCTTACCGGCATGCACTCTTCGATGTAGGGCTGGCAGCCATGATACTGCTGGGTACCTATGTATGGTTTGTGGATTTCCCTCCCTCTCTGGTACGCTCCTATGCGATGGTACTCGTGGGATGGACGGTATTGCTGCTGGGGATGGAGCTGCTGAGTTTTACTTTTTTGGCCACGGTCGTCTTACTGCTTGTGGCACTTTTTCCTTCTTTGCTTGTTTCGCTTGGTTTTGGGCTTTCGGTGGCAGGCGTATTTTATATCTTTTTGCTGCTGCAGTACGGTAAGGGAGTCAAGACCTGGATCATTTCACTGCTCTTTATACCTTTGGGGATCTTTATGCTGATGCTTCCTATAGTGCACGCTGTGTTTGGGGTGACAAGTCCCTATCAGCTTCTCTCACCGCTGCTCTCCCTGCTCTTCGTTCCCTTTTATCCTCTGGCGATGGGTTTGCACCTAGTGGGCTTTGGAGATCTGCTTGATACGGCGTTGTCAGCGCTCTTTGCACTGCCACAAAGCAGTACGGAATCCCTTGTTCCGATATGGGGAATGGTAGGATATGCAGGGCTCTCCATAGGGGCCATATGGAGTAAAAAACTTTTTTGGTCCACATTGGGAACCGCATCCCTATATATGGTCTATCTCTTCGTTCTTGTTGAGTAGATCACAGAATTTAAGTCCATGGATGAAGATGGCCCATGAGATATAGATCCATAAAAAGAAGAAGAGTGCAATGCTGATACTGCCATAAATGCTTGCATAGGTCTTATTGTGCATCACATAGAAGACGAACGCGTTTTGGGAAAGATACCATATAAGTGAAGCGATGAAAGAACTTACCAGGGCAGCGGAGACCTCTATGCGTGTATTGGGAGAGAGCTGGTAGGCGATGTAGAACATCATCCAGACGATGAAATAAGGGATGATCTTGTAGAGATGTATGACACTGGTGATATGGCTTTTATCCAGATATACCTGTATCTCGGAGGAGAGATAAAAAGAGGCGGCCATCATGGCAGGTATGGTAAGGATAAGCAAAAGATAGGTCTTTACCGCCTTCGAGATGCTTCGTCTGGGTGTGGAAAAGATGTCATTCACGATATAGTCATAGTTTTTGAAAAACATGATGGCCGCAAATGTCACATAGAATGCCCCCATATAGCCCAGTTTGTCAGAGTTTGCTACAAAGGTGTTGAGGTATTCCATAATGACCTCGGAATCCGTAGGCATGAGGTTGGCAAAAATGAGTGCTTCGACCTTCTCATACATCGCATGAAACAAGGGCATGGTCGTAAAAATAGCAAGCAGGATGACCAGGAAAGGAATGATGGAGAAAAGTGTACTCCAGCTCAAACTGGAGGCATAGTGTCCCAGTTTGCTGTCAAAAAGATCGCTTAGGAAATCACGTATAAAGATGTAATAGGTTTTGAGGATCTTTTTGAATTGAGGATCGGTCTGCATGGTACTGTACTCCTCTTCTTTTCCCCGTATTGCTCACGGAGGATCTATCCATTCAATTATCAGAGCTGTCCGGGATGGTCCTCGGAGTCGCTGATGCGACTATTCCGGTAATCCCATTTTCCCCGGATTGAGTATATTGTTAGGGTCAAACGCGTGTTTGATGCTTTTGAACAGATCCAGTTCTACTTCGTTGAAGGCGATGTTCATGAACGGCGCTTTGCTTGTACCGATGCCATGTTCGCCACTGAGCGTCCCGCCCATCTCTACCACCAGTTCGAAGATCTCTTCTATGGCCTGGTGTCCATCATGCAGCTGCTTTTCATCAGAACCGTCCACCATGACATTGACGTGGATATTCCCGTCGCCTGCATGTCCGAAACACGGTACTTTAAAGCCGTATTTGTTCCCTACCGCATAGATACGCTCAAGTGCTTCAGGCAGCATGCTTCTAGGGACCGAGATGTCTTCGTTGAGCTTTTTGCTTCCAAAGATCGTGATGGAGGGAGAAGCATTACGTCTTGCATACCAGAGTTCGTCCCGCTCTTTGGCATCATGGGCTATGATGAAATCCTGGGCACCATTCTCTCTGAAGGATCTCTCGAGGGTCTCCAGCTGAAACTCTACCTCTTCTATCACGTTCCCATCGACATCCCCTATCAGCAGGGCGCCTGCATCTTCGGGAAGCTTCACGCCCAGTTTCTCTTTGAGTGCCCGGACCACCAGGTCATCCATGAACTCCATCGCCACAGGGTTCGCACCGGCCGCAAGTGATTTGAACACGGCATTCATGGCATCATCCACAGAAGGGAAGATACCCATATAGGCCTTGGTGAACTTAGGTTTCGGGATGAGCTTCAGCGTGATCTCTGTAATGACGGCCAGGGTTCCTTCGCTGGCGATCAGGATACCCGCTATGTTGTAGCCTGCGACATCTTTGATGGTACGTTTCCCCGCACGGATGATGTCGCCGTTCGGGCGCACTGCGCGGAGCGCCATCACATAGTCTTTGGTCAAGCCGTACTTTGCTGCACGCATGCCCCCTGCGTTTTCACTGACGTTACCGCCGAGCGTAGAGTACTGTTCGCTGGCAGGATCTGGCGGATAGAAAAGTCCTACTGCCTCTACCGCTTTCTGCAGGTCCATATTGATCACTCCCGGCTGCACCACGGCTACCATGTTCTCCATATCGATCTCGAGGATCTTGTTCATATGCTTTTCCATCCCCAAAGTGATACCGCCCTGGGAAGGAAGCGCCCCTCCTGTAAATCCGGAACCCGCGCCTCTGGGTGTGATGACAATGTGATGTTCGTTACAGTATTTGAGTATGGCACTGACATCGGCTTCATCTCTTGGAAAGATCACCGCTTCTGGTTCATAGCGTGTACGTGTCGCATCATAAGAGTAGGCGATAAGGTGTGCTTTGTCACTATAGACGTTCTCTTTGCCTACCAGTTGTTCAAAATATTTTATATGTTTTTTATCTAACATAGTGTTGCTCCATTATAATGATTCCATCGTTTGATAATAGTTGCCTTTGACTTCGCTCCCGAACCACCCTGTATCGAGTGGTTCGAAGCGCATATAAAAAGGGAACTTTCCTTCTTCCGGAAGGTCTGTCATAGGTTTCTGGGCGATGATCGTCCCAGAAATAGGATCCAAAAGGACAGCAGCATTTTTACGTACGATATAGATCAGGCCTACCTGGTGTTGCTTTGCGAACCGGGAAAGGTTCTCTTTGGTCGGTCTCTCTTCCCCTTCCACGGAAAGATAGAGTGCGAACAGGTCCGGGTGTATCCATTTTTTATCATGTACAGATGTGATCTTCGCATAGGTGTTCGCATCCGGGGCCAGGAGAAGCACATTGTCGTACATGTATCCGCCGATCACTTTGTCTCCGGGAGCCACAGCCGTTTTGATGGTAGGGAGCTCATCATGCTGAAGGATATCTGCCTGCAGCAGTGAGGCCGGCCCCTCTGAAGAGGTTTGGACAATGCGGCTGGTGATCGCTGCCAGGTCGCTGCCATAATTATGGATCACCACGCCACTCATGCCATTGACAGGGAATTTTTCATTCAGTGTGATGGCGGTTCCTTTTACAGATGTGACGGAAGTTTGTACGGTTTGAGGGAAAAAACCTGCAAAAAGGGGTAAAGAGAGAAGAGTGAAGAGAGCGATCTTGCGCATAGCGATCCTTTAGATAATGAAATATATTGGATTGATTATACAAACAATATAGTAAAAGTTTATTGATGCCCTCGCGGTTGCGGTCTGATTAACCTATTTCCGTTATAATATCGTCCAATTAATCAATAGGGATAATGATACAGGATGGGATGTCTTAAAAAAATAGTGGTATGCATGTTGCTGTCCAGTCTACTGTTCGGGGCAAAAATTACAGAAGAACGTTGGCAGAAAGGTGAAACTTTTTCGCATTATTTGACTTCCAGGGGTATTTCAACAGGTCTCTTAAATGATATTTCAGACACAGACCTTCAGTTCCTTTCCGATATTGCGGGCGACCAACTTTTTTATGAGCTCAGGGACAGCAGCGGAGTGCTTGAACAGGCGTTGATCCCTATCGGTAAAGAGATGCAGATAAGAGTGGCCAAAGAGCATGGCAGCGACAACTACAGTTTTGAGATCATCCCCATAGAGTATAAAGAGAAAGAGTACAGTGCTACGGTGACGATAGAACAGAACCTTTATACGGATATCGCGAATGCACTGTGTCATCCTGCGCTTGCAGATAAAATGGGGCAGCTCTTCAAGGGTGCGGTGAATGCAAAAAAATTCAAGAAGGGGGACAAGGTCTCCTTTCTCTATACCCAAAGAACAAGAATGGGGATCCCGCATGATACCCCGTATGTTCAAATAGCCCTCTATGAATCCAAGGGAAAGAAACAGTTCATTTATGCCGATGAAGAGGGGTATGGCTACATCACTGATAAAACGAAACAGGCTTATACGGTGACTGGAAAGAAAAAAGTGACGTATACGCGCAGGGTACCTGTAAAAAGTAGCTCTTCGCAATTTGGAATGCCTCTGCGCCATGTACGTATCACTTCGCATTTTTCGCATAGAAGATTTCACCCTATACTAAAACGGTATCGACCGCATCATGGGACAGATTTTGGGGCCAGAAGGGGTACACCCCTGCTTGCCATTAGCTCCGGGAAGGTGACTTTTTCAGGCCATATGGGCGGGTACGGGAAGGTCGTGAAGATCAAGCATGCAGGCGGCTACGAGTCGCTTTATGCCCATCAGAGCCGTATAGGTGTGAAACGAGGGCAACAGGTAAAAAAAGGTCAGATCATCGGATATGTCGGAAGTACGGGAAGAAGTACGGGACCCCATCTGCATTTCGGGATGACACGATATGGAAAGTGGATAGATCCGATGCAGGTGTTGCGCAAGGGATCGATCAAAGATACGGTGTTAAAAACATTTACCGAATATAAAAATGTGACTACCACCAAATATAAAGAGGTCGTGATCAAAAATGCCAAAAAGAAAGAGGTGAAACTGCTCTCTTCCATGCAGGAAGAAGGAACACCTTTCAGCTGGGAAGGGTATACAAAGACAAGTATGAAGGTAAATGATGAACCCTCACATTAAACACTTTAAACTTCAGCCTCTGGTTGAGCCAAACTTTGTCGTCACATCCTTTGCAACCTATGAACAGGACGGCATCAAGAAATCATGGGAAGTCGTTCAGGCGCATGACAGTGTAGCCATACTGATCTACCACAAAGAGAAGAGAGCCTTTATTTTGGTAAAGCAGTTCAGACCGGCGGTCTATCTCAACAATCAGGACGGCATGACGATCGAACTGTGTGCCGGCATCGTAGATAAAGCCCTTTCCCTGGAAGAGATAGCCAGGGAAGAGATCGAAGAAGAGTGCGGCTTTGCCGTCCCTATCGAAGCACTGGAGAGGATCACCTCTTTTCATACTTCGGTAGGGTTTGCAGGGAGTAAACAGATACTCTATTTTGCAGAGGTCGATGAAAGTATGAAGGTAGGTGAAGGAGGGGGCGTCGACCATGAGGACATTGAAGTGGTCTGCCTCCCTGTCAAGGATGCCAAAGCATTTATCTATGATGAGTCCATCGCAAAAACGCCGGGACTGATGTTCGCTTTTATGTGGTGGTTTGAACGGCATTAACCCCGGGTTGCTCTTTATGCTGCGACAGCAGCAAAAGGTTTAATCACAATACCTTTTGAGAAGGCACTGGTACTCTTCTATGCGTCTGTCACGCAGAAATGGCCAGATGTCACGTACTTCTTTGGTACGGGCATGGTCGATCTCTGCATAGAGTATCTCTTCCTTCTCGCTTCCGGCCTGTACCAGTATCTCGCCCTGGGCTCCCGCGACAAAAGAGTTGCCCCAGAAACGTATGCCGTCCATCACGCCTGCACTGTCCGCCTCAAACCCTACACGGTTGCATGAAATGACAGGGAGACCGTTGGCGATCGCATGCGAACGCTGGATGGTGATCCAGCTCTCTACCTGACGCGTTTTTTCCTCTTCGCTGTCTGCATCGAACCATCCGATAGCTGTAGGATAGATGAGCACTTCAGCTCCTTTGAGTGTCATTGACCTTGCGGCTTCGGGGTACCACTGGTCCCAACAGACCAGAACTCCCAGTTTTCCTACAGAGGTCTGTATCGGTTCAAACCCGAGGTCTCCGGGCGTGAAGTAGAACTTCTCATAAAACCCCGGGTCATCAGGGATATGCATCTTGCGGTACTTCCCTGCAACAGAGCCGTCTTTTTCGAAGACGACGGCCGTATTGTGGTAGAGCCCCGGAGCACGCCTTTCAAAGAGGGAAGTGACAAGAACGACGGCGTTTTCTTTTGCAATCCCTGACCAGAAAGCGACATCTTCTTCAAAGTTTGCAGCATAATCGAAGAACCTGGTATCTTCACTCTGGCAGAAGTATTCGTTCTGATGAAGTTCCTGAAGTACAACGAGCTCTGCTCCATGCTTTGCAGCCTCTTGTATCTTGGAGACAGTGACGTTGACAGTATCGGTTTTGTTGCCATAAAAAATTTGTTGGATAAGTGCTGTTTTCATAAAATAGATTTTAGCATAATTTTATTTTTTATTAAACGCTATTTTTATATATTACACACAAGGAAATGTTAAAAGCCAAACATATCGAGAGATATGGACGGAAAGTCATGGGTCTTAACTCCAAGATCGCCAGGCTGCACATTCGCAGATGCTTGTAACTTTTACTTTTCCTGAAGTTATTTCGATTTAAAGGAAAAAGTGTATGAAAAGTACAAGTTTCGCACTGTTGTCAGCTACGATCTTACTCTTTACAGGGTGCGGTTCGACCAAGGTTGCACATGCCACTATCACTAACACAGACAAGCCCCATACTTCAAAGCCAGATGGCAAAAGCGTTCACATGGAGAGGGCACACGCACACTCTTCACTAACCAGAGCACAGAAAAAAGAATTCCTCACCCGGATCAATCAGGTCCGTTCGAAGAGAAGGTCATGTGGAAAGTACGGCAGTATGGGACCGGTAGGACCATTGGTCTGGAGCGATAAACTCTATCAAGCTGCCTATGTACACACGTATGATATGGCCAAGAGCAGCCACTTCAGCCATGATGGTTCAGGCAGCAGAAATGACAGAGCGGCTGTTGAAATGGGGCTCGGACGTGGCAGTAGGTTAAGAGACCGTATGAGCTATGCGGAGTATAGATGGCGTGCGGCCGCTGAGAATATCGCTGCAGGACAGCGGTCAGCACAGGCAGCTATGGATGCATGGCTTCGTAGTGATGAGCATTGTAAAAACCTGATGGGCGGACATTTTACAGAGGTAGGTATGGCGTACCATCCGTCAAACGACCGGTTCCAGACCTACTGGACACAAAACTTCGGGAAGAGCATGTAGTCTTAGTAGGCTACCTGCATGGTTGAACAGTGCAGGCTGCCTCCCTGTTCTATCAGTTTGAGGCAATTGACCGGGATGATCTCTCTGCCCGGGAACTGTGCAGTAAACACATCATGGGCGATCTGGTCCTGCGGTGTGCCGTACGTCGGATAGATAAGCGCGTCATTGGTGATCAAAAAGTTTGCATAGGTGGCAGGAAGACGGTGTCCTTCTTCATCGTAGATCGCATCACTCATAGGAAGCGGTACCAGAGTATAAGGTTTTCCGTCAGCCATTCTAAAGGTGTGAAGTTGTGCTTCCATCTTTTTGAGTGCTTCATAATGTTCATCTTCTGTATCATCGCACTTGACATACATGATCGTATCCCTGTTGACAAACCTGGCCAAAGTGTCAATATGGCTGTCCGTATCATCCCCTGCAAGATACCCATGGTCCAGCCACAAGACCCTTTGAGCTCCCAGATAGGTATGCAGCTTCTCTTCTATCTCTTTTTTGCTCAGTCCGCCGTTTCTGTTGGGGTTGCAGAGACACTCGGAAGTAGTAAGGATCGTTCCTGCACCGTCACTCTCCAGTGAACCGCCTTCCAAAACGAAGTCGATCGTCTCGAGCGGTGTGGTCCCCATATAACCCATTGTGTGAAGTGTTGTATTGACACTGTTGTCAAGCGAGGCTTCAAACTTGCCGCCCCAGCCGTCAAACGTGAAGTCAAGTAACTTTACTTTATCATCTTCTTTGATAGAAATGTAGCCGTAGTCACGTATCCAGGTATCATTCGTAGGGATCTCTATGAAGGTCATGTTTCGCGTGGAACAGAACATACCGGAGATCTTCTCTTTGTCCTTACAGATGATGTAGACGGCTTCTTTGTAGGCAATGGCCTGTGCGATACGTATAAAGGGAGAGAGGCTGGCTTCCAGGTCTGAAGGAGCCTCCGGATCATGCCAATCTGTCCCCTCGTGGGGAAAAGAGAGGAGGATGGCACGTTGTTTTTCCCATTCTGCTGGCATTGTGATCATGATGAGCCCTTTTTTAGTATGTATTTTGGTATAATCGCTTCATGGCATTTATTAAAATAAACAGACAAAATTTCTATCATAATCTTAGCCAAATTGCACTAAAAACTGGCTCAGTTGAAAAGATCGCTGTGGTGCTGAAGGACAATGCCTATGGTCATGGGCTGGAGCTCATGGGAAAACTGGCGGCGGAGTTCGGTATCAAGCATGCGGTCGTACGAAATACGGCGGAAGCAGTGAAGATCAGGGATCTGTTTGAAACGGTATTGGTACTGGGAGATACGGCCATCAAAGATGAGGTCTATTCCTTTACACTCAACACATTGGCAGAGATCAAAAAGGCACAAAAAGGCGCAAAGGTTGAACTGAAGGTCGATACCGGGATGCACCGCAACGGTATCGCGTTGGATGAGATCGATGAGGCACTCTCTTTGATCAAAGCCCAGGGTCTGAACCTTGTAGGTCTGATGACGCACTATCGCAGTTCTGATACGCTGGGCTCTGAATTTTTTTGGCAGCAGAAACAGTTCGAGCGTGCGAAACAGAGAGTCAGAGAGGCCGGTTTCACAGATGTCAGAGTACATTCGCACAATACGGCAGCCATTCTCCGCACGAAAAGTTTTGAGGAGGACCTGGTACGTGTGGGCATCGGCGCGTACGGATACAGTGAACTGCCGGACGCTTTTGATCAGGTCACGCTGCAGCCCGTACTCTCCCTGCATGCAAAAAAAATGTCAACCAGGATCTTAAGAGAAGGGGAGCGCATAGGATATGGAGGGGACTTCACCGCTTCGCAGGACATGACGGTCTCTACCTATGATCTGGGCTACGGTGACGGATGGTGTCGCGGAGATGCTTCCACGCCTTACATGACCAGCGAAGGGCTGCCTATAATTGGACGTGTCTCGATGGATTTCATTTCGCTTGAATCGGAAAAAGAGGAAGTGTGTGTGATGAACGATGCACAGGCCGCTGCCAAACAGTTCGGCACGATCTCGTACGAAATGACGACGGCATTGTCTGCCGAACTACCTAAAGAAGTGATTTAAACCTACCGCTTTACTTAAGATAAACTTTATGTTAGTGATTGACTTTGACGAGTTTGCAAGGTTTGGGATGTAGGATCTACAGCTATCAAAAATTTAACGGATCACTCGTTCTCCACCTAAGTAATGAGTCTTAGTTTCACCTGCGCCACCAGCCATACTAATAATAGCAGGATCTGTTACAACACCATCACACACTATACTACCACCTAAGTTTGCTGCAGTAACTTTTACCGTAGTTTCATTTACTTCCATAGTTACACAGGTTACAGCGTCTGTGCTTTTTCCATCACATAAAACAAGCGTAGCACCTGCTACCGATGCTGTCGATTGTCCACTACTACAGCTAGTGACGAGTTCTACGTTTGTCACTTCATTAACTGTTGCTGTATCTTTCCAGTATAAGTTGCCTTTAGCTGTATAGAAGGAACTCATATCTCTATATGCAGTTTTTGTATTTGCAATAATTTGAGATATTTTTGCATCATCCCTAGTCGCTGCTAATTTAGGTATTGCTACTGCTGCCAAAATCCCAATAATAACAATTACAAAGATCAATTCGATCATTGTAAATCCATATCTCATTTTATGCATACATAATATCCTTTTTTGATGTAAAAACTATATCTAAATAATAAAAATGTCAGAAAATTATTATTTTAAATTTTTCTTCTTATCCATAATTAATTAACGATCAGCAATTATAAAGAATTTGCCTGGTCTGTCGTCATAATTTTGTATTATAAAATTTTATATAATGATAGCACATTTTAACTTTATCGGATCAAAGAACAATTGTAATAAAGAAAATTAAATCAAAACAAGCAAAATCACTTATAGGACTATTGTTACCGTTAAAGTCTATACGGAAATGATTAGCCCAAAGTATAGACCTCAATTACAAGACACTCTATGAGGTATTTTTTACAGAATTTACGAAAGTTTTGGTTACTTAATTAAGCTGAAATTGTACTTGGGATTAGTCTTAGAGAGATTGTGTTGAATTGGAGTTTGGTGGAGATGAGGGGGATCGAACCCCTGTCCTAAAATAGATAGAACCATGACTCTACATGCTTAGTCAGTGTTGTTAATTTTAATCCTGTTTTGTACTACACTCAAAACTTGACAGGACGAGCTAAGATTCTCACACCCTGGCATAGCTTCCAGGGAGCATAGTCATCAGATGTGATACTTCATGATCCGGTTAAGATGACACTCACCGGCGAAGCAGTCCTCCGCGTTAGCGGGGTTAATGACTTACGCTACTGCGTAAGCTGGACGATAATCTGTATTGTTTGCGTTTATTCGCGTGTGGGCCGCGTAACGGAATTGCCCAGTCCGACATGCACATAGCCCCGACTACTCCAGTCGAAACCAAGTCATCCCCATATCTGTAAAGATGGCGGAGTGTAACACTTTTTGGTTAATTTGTCAATAGGGGTGAAAAAAGTTTTTTTCGTTGCTAAATAGCAAGCCCAAAAAGACTTGCTGCAAAAGGATCAATAGCCCAAACTGTCGATGAGCTGTGCGGCTGTTCCTGCCTTTTCACTGTGCGGCTGATAGAGATAGTTGTGCACTTTTTCCGGTATGTGTTCGGGTTTTTCCAATGCTTCGAACTCCTCTTTGGCAGACTGTTTGGCCTTGAAGAGTGCCATCTGTACCCTGGAGTAGAAGTTCGCAGCGCCTTCTCCCGAGGTCTCTATGGCAAGGAAATTGGCTTGGGGAAAACGGCTTGTCACCAGTGACTGCACACCGTCGGAGACAGAAGAGGAGGGCATGCATCCAAAAGGCTTGACCGAGATCACAAGGTGGGCGATGTTCTCTTTCACGCTTTCGATAAGGTGTGCCACTTCCAGGTGTCCCTCCCCTCCGTCACAGTCAAGCGTATAGTATTCCTGACCCAGTTTCGCCAGTTTATCCATGTCCGGTATCTCATAGTCATGCAGCCCTATCGCTTTGGCATAGAGGCTGAAATGTGTTTTGATCGCGATCTTGCCGGCTTTCATCAGTATCCTGGTCTTGACGGAAGAGAAGTCTATCACTTTTGCATTCTCTGTTTCCAATGCTTCCTTTTTGTGCAATCCACGTTCCGCTTCCCAGAGATTGAGCATCAGGCGGTTGATGATCGGCTGGGGAATGCATTCGGCACCTTCGGACTCTAAAAACCTGTGCAGGTTGTAGTTCCCGTCGCCCTCGGTCATCGCTGCCCAGAATTCACCCATGACCATGACCTTCGCTTTGGGCTGTAAACGGTCCAGCACCACTTTTTCCAAGATACGACGGCATTTCCACAATGTTCTCAGCAGGCTTTTCTTGTCCATAAAAGCTTTGGCCACAAGGTCTTCACATTGCTTCATGGCATCATCGACACTGCCTGGTGTGACTTCATAAGGACGCATTTTGTACCCCAGGATATTGATGATGTCACCGATGATGACCGCTTTGATCAGCGTCACGAAAAAGGTAGGGGTGAAGTTGAGGATGCCATCATCGATCTCATCCCCCTGGAAGATCCCTTTGTCGTGTTCGAAACCGGTGATCCTCAGCCCTTCAAACCCTGCATCCCTTAAGGCTTTTTTATATTCGGTGATGTACATCCCGAAACGGCAGGGCCCGCAGCCTCCTGCGGTGACATAGACATATTTTCGTACGATCTCCTCAGCACTCATTCCTTCTTCATCGCGAAGTTTCTGCAGGTACTTGACGAGGTTCCCGACCGTGAAATAGGTGGGGTTGCACTGACCCCTGTTCCCGTACGCTTTGCCTTTTTGAAAGGATTCAAAGTCAGGATTGGGTATGGAGATATAGTTTTCACCCATCGATCGCAAGGCGGCCTGTATCAGCTTGTCCTGCAGAATGGTCAAGCCGCCCGAGACCATGACCGTCTCCTCTTTGGGGGCATACTTGATCGGTTCTTTGGGAACGTCGCGCCATTGTGTTTCAGCGGTATTGATAAAGGTCAGGTCGCCATTGCTTTGGGGAGGTTTGATATTACTACATGCTATACTCATACTGTCATCTCCTTGTGTATTTGATTATCATCGGTTTGTTGCCGGGCCGTATATCTGTCCGTTAGTCTTTTTTGATACTGTTCCAGCGTATAGGCAAAGGTCTTGACCCGTATCTTGATGGAACCGCCTGGTTTGTTGGCATCGATATCATGGAGGGTCAGATGCGGGGTACGGCTTGCTCCCAGGATTTTGTCAATGATCGCATAGGTCGGCGCATCATGGCCGCATTTGAAACTCGAAAGATCAAGCACTGCGACATTGGGGTGGCGCGCCGCAAATTTGGCTGCCCAGACCTTCTGTGCAGAGTTGGTCGAAAAGTTCTCCGCCCACACATCACGTATGTCATAGGGCGATGCAATATAGCCGTTTGCAACATCCTCTTTAAAATACTGCATCAGATAGGTTTCATCCTTCGGAATGGCACGCATGGAGATGGTCTTGAACCCTAGAGACTGGAACTCGTCCAGTACCTCATGGTTGAGTCCGGGGTCTGTATGGTAGGGGCGTCCCAGAAGCAGGATGACGATCTCGTCATTGGCGACAGCGTCATCCAGGATGGCACGACCTTCCTTCATAATGTCCGTATCATTTTTGGCCAATGCCTTCCAGGCCTGTGCTACCGCCCAGTTGTTTTCATCTTTCGTGATACGAAGTTTTTCTCCCCAGGTATCAAAAAGCTGTTTTTTCAGCAGTTCAGGGTTGTCAAAATTGAGGGCATCTTCCACATAGTCGATACCTTTCTCTGCAAAGAGATCACGCTCTTTGGTAAAGGCAGAGTAGACCACCTTGGGTGTACCCGAAACGATAGGACAGGAGGTCTGGCCCATCGTATGTTTGAGATACCCCGGCAGATGTGTGACCGCCGGGAACCACATATGGTCAAACTGTTTTTTCGCAAACTTTTTTGAGTACATCAAAGCATAGACATGGGACTGTGCCACTTTGGCCGGGTAGCAGGAGTCTACAGAGCCGTATTTGGCGCCTTCCAGGAACATATCCTCATTGGAGAAACCTGAAAACTGTATCTTCAGAGGATCGATGTCCAGTGCTTCGAGGTAGGTACGCAAAAAAGGAGCCAGTGAGTAAATATTGAGCACTTTCGGGATGGCGATGTGGAGGGACTTTCTGTAGTTTTTATTCTCCTCGCTGCTGAGAGCAAAGGCTCTCTGTACCTCTCTGCGCAGGGTAGGCCCCCATCCGCCGAGCGTGACCTTGACCTGCTGCTCTTTGATCCTGGTAGAGGCGGTAGGTTTGGGTTCCAGGTCATAGATAGGCGCGAAGAGGGACATCGACTCTTTTTTGACAAGATTGGGAGTGTGCTGCTGCAACGATCTTCTGCTCTCTTTGAGGAGTTTGAGCGCTTCGTGTGATTCGACGGTACCCTCTTCACAGGAGAACCCTGCGATGTAGCGTACGGTTTCGGAAGAGGGCGTCTGTGTGTCTATGAAGGTACGCGAACAGTTGATGCTGCAAAAGTGGCAGCGTGTACTCTCGTCGGTCCGGGAGGTGTAGGTCATTTGCAGTGCCTCTTCCATGCCTACAAAGGTGGCATAGCCTCTTTGCTGTACGACATCCTTCGCCTCTATCGCTGCACCATACGCACCTGCCTCTCCCGGATGGGGGTGTACGTCTACTCTGGCATGGGGGACCTTCTCTTTGATGTAGTCCACCTGGGACTTGAGCGCTGCCTGATTGTACTGTGTCCCTCCCTGAAGCACAAAGTGGTCTCCGAAGGCTGCCAGATTCGGTGCCTGTACCACATACTGCCAGACATTTTTAGGCAATACTTTTGCGATACCGGCAAAGAGCTCTTCTTTGGAATAGCCCTCTTTCTGGAAATTGACCCTGTCCGTGTCCAGGAATACCGCACACCCGTAATTGAACAGGGGTGCCTGTTTTGCCGAAAAGGCGGTCTCTGCATAGTTCTCTATCGGGACGCCGAACTGTTTGGCCATACTTTGGAGCAGGGTTCCGTTGCCGGCAGAGCACTGGTTGGAGAGACGGAAATTCTTCATCATGCCGTTTTCCATGAAAAGGACCTTGATATCCTGGCCTCCGATGTCACAGATCACATTGATACTCTCACCGAAGGCTTGCTGGGCACTCTTCATGTGCGCGATCGTTTCGATGATGTTGGCATCTGCATTGAGCGCACCGCTGAGTACATCCGCCGCGTACCCGGTCACCCCTAAGCCCTGAATGTCATAAAAGCGGTTCGGGTCCTCGGCCTGGATCTTCTGTAGCAGCTCCAGGGTATCTTTTATGGGGTTGCCTTTGGAGAGCTGATAGACCTTTAAGAGCAGTTCGCCATCTTCATCACACAAAACGGCTTTGGAAGAGGTGGAACCTCCGTCTATGCCTAAAAAACAGGTGGTTTTTTTGCTGAGTACCGGAGGGATGAATGCTTTGATCGTATAGGCCGCCTGAAAAGCCTGCAGCTCTTCAGGAGAGGAGACCAGAGGCGCATCGTTGTTCTCATTCTGTGTGATGCCCCCTGACTCGACCAGTGTTTTAAGCTGTATCAGCCCGGTAAAGGATCTGTCATGGTTCGCTTCGCCCTCACCGAAGATGACCGCACCCAGCGCGGCATAATACTGGGCATTGTCGGGCACGATGATCAGTTCCTCCAGCTTCTCTTTGTCGTAGGCAATGCCCCGTTCATCCCACAGCTCGCTGATGCGCATTCTCCAGCACTCCTGCAGGAAGGGCAGGTAGGTGTTGGGACCTCCCAGAAGCAGGACCTTGGGCATCAGGGTGTTACCCCGTGTCAGGACGGTCAGGTTCTGCATGACGATGGCATCTGCGAGCGAGTTCATGATCTCATGCGAGGGTACGGAAGTTTTGACCAGGTTGACGATATCCGTTTCTGCAAAGACACCGCATTTGGCCGCCACGTGGTGGAGTTTGTCTGTTTCAAAAGAGAGTTTCTGCACCTCTTCGCTATCCATACCGACCTTCATCGTACATTTTTCTATCGTGGCACCTGTACCTGAAGCACATTTGTCGTTCATAGAGGTGAGTACGGATTTTTTACCATCCTCGCTCTCTTTGAAATGGATAATCTTTGCATCCTGTCCGCCAAGCTCTACGACCGCGCGTACATCCGGATGCATATGTTCGACCGCAAGTACGACCGCATTGACCTCCTGGACAAAACGCGCGTTGATGGTCGGAGCGATGCGCGATGCTCCGGAGCCGGTGATGTAGACCTTATCGATCCTGTTGTAGGCTTCAGGGTGCGAAAGGGAGAGCTCCTCAAGGAGTCTTAAAAGTGTTTCCGCCTGTTTGGTGTCGTGGGGGGTATAGGCTTTTTGGAGTATGTTGAAGTCTTTGTCGCATAGTACATATTTGACGGTCGTTGACCCTATGTCAATACCGAGTGTATAGTTAGCTATGAGAGGCTTTGTCATGGCTTGACTCCTTGGAATCGCTTTTATAGGCCCAAATGATCCACAATATCCCCAATATTACATAAGGTACGCTCAGCATCTGTCCGGTGGTGAAAGGAATATCCATCGTATATGACTCCTGTCTTGTTTTGGTATATTCCAATAAGAAACGTGCGGTAAATACTGTGACCAGAAATACACCCGGCAGTATCTTCGTGGCAAAAGCCGGTGTGACTCTGCGGTAGACAGCGATCAGAAGTACGAAAATGATAAGATAGGAAAGGGCTTCATAGAGCTGAACCGGGTGTCTGGGCACCATGTCGACACGTGAAAAGATGATCGCCCAGGGCTTGTCGCTGGGAAGTCCGAGTATCTCAGAGTTGAAAAGGTTCCCGATGCGTACGAAGGCGGCAGTGAGCGCCCCCGGGATAGCCACGCGTGAAAGCAGCCACATATAGGAGGTGTGATAGCGTTTCGCAAAAAGATAGAGGGTGATGAGCACCCCGGCCAGTCCGCCGTGGCTCGCCAGCCCGCCTTTCCATATTTTGAGTATCTCCAAGGGATGGGAAAGATAGTATTCGGGTTCATAAAAGAGGCAGTGTACCAAACGTGACCCGAGTACCGCACCGACCATGACATAGATAAGCAGCGCATCGAGTACAGCAGGATCTTTGCCTTCGCGTTTGTATATTCTGGTCAAAATGAGCAGCCCCAGAAAAAATGAACCTACGAAGAGCAGGCCGTACCAGCGGAGCTCAAGAGGACCTAGTGCAAAGATAGTGGGATCGGCATTCCAGATGAGGTGTTCCATAGTGTATAACCCTTTGTGTAATTAGGAGTATTATACTCTCTAATTTCTTTAATGGGCTTTTATGCCGGAATCAGCTGTTGATCTTCTCTTTGATCTCTTTGGCAAGTGTAGCGATCCTGCTGATCTTTTGTGTATCGTTCAGGCTTTCATCCAAAAGCACTTTCACAAAGGCAGACCCTACGATGACACCGTCTGCACCTTCGGCTTTTTCTTTGGCAGTGTTCTGATCCACACCGAATCCCACGTAGACAGGGGTATCTGTAAAGGATTTGATATCTGTGATCACGGGCTGGAGGTCTTCACTTTTTCCTGCACCGGTGATACCGGCATAGGCGACTAGGTAGATGAACTTTTTCGCATCCTTGACGATCTCCTCGATACGCGCTTTGGAGTCTGTAGGGGCGATGAAGTCGATAAGGTTCAGTCCCGCAGCCTCTATGGCCGGTTTGTATGGTCTTGCCTCTTCCAAAGGAAGGTCGGGGATGATGAACCCGTTGACTCCCGCTTTGTTCGCCTGAGTGATGAAGTAGTCCATGCCTCTGTGATAAAAAGGGTTGAAGTATCCCATCCACAGGGTATCGATATGTGGCGCGATCTTTGCAGAAACGTCAAAAAGGTGGTCCAGTTTAAACCCCTTCTCCAATGCTTTTAGATTTGCTTTTTCGATGACCGGACCGTCTGCGACAGGGTCTGAGAAGGGCATACCCAGTTCAAGGGTGTCCACACCGGCTTCAGCCAAAGCCAAGGCAGCATCGACCGTGAACTCCAATGAAGGGAAACCGGTGGTAATGTAGGCAACTAAATTTTTCACTTTGTACTCTTTTATGGTAAGTATCTCAACTATTATTTTTGTTATTATACATTTTTTAGATAAAATGATTAGAATTATAAAACCAGAAGTATGTTAGGAAGATCATGAGTATTCATACCCCCAAGATAGAGAAAAAAATAACTTTAAGCACCATAGCAGGCATGAAAGGCGTGGAACCTATTACAATGGTGACCGCCTATGATGCCCTTTTTGCCCAGCTCTTTGATGGTGAAGTAGAGATGATACTGGTCGGAGACAGTCTGAATATGAGCTTTCTAGGCAAAGAGGACACGCTTTCGGCAACGATGGATCAGATGATCTACCATACACAGGCGGTCTGTAACGGTGCGAGCCTTCCTCTTGTCGTGCTCGATATGCCTTTTGGCACCTACACGTCACCTGAAGTTGCATTGAAGCATGCTACCAGAGCGTATCAGGAGACAAATGCACAGGCAGTGAAGATAGAGGGCGGAAAAGAGCGGGCGCACATCGTGCAAGCGTTAACGCAAAACTCCATAGCGGTCCTGGGGCACATCGGGCTGATGCCGCAGTTCCTGCGAAGCGAGGGCGGCTATAAAGTGCGGGGGAAAGACCAGGCTGACATAGAGGTACTGGTAGAAGATGCCAAAGCATTGGAAAAAGCAGGGGTATTTGCCATTGTGGTAGAGGGAGTGAAGGAAGAGGCCGCCAAAGCCATTACCGAGGCCGTCTCTGTGCCTACCATCGGCATAGGCGCGGGGAACAGCACTGATGGACAGGTACTTGTCTGGAGCGATATGTTCGGGTTCTTTGAAACCTTCAAACCAAAATTCGTCAAGCAGTATTTGGATGGTGCAAAGCAGATACGCAAAGGGATCGAGGCGTACAGGAACGAGGTCAAAGGGAGAGAATTCCCAAGCGAGGAATACACCTATTGATGAAACATGAGATGCGCGGGCATGAATTATTGACTATGCACATGAAGCACAGAAAGGGTCTGTAGTATGGAACGTATGGTTGAAATAGAGCGTTTTGATGAAGAGGTCTCCTATGAGGCGACACTGCGCCCCAGTTCCTGGGATGAGTATATAGGCCAGGAGAAGATCAAAAAGAACCTCAAGGTCTTCATAGAAGCAAGTAAGAAAAGAAAGGAAGCGCTCGACCACATCCTTTTTTTTGGTCCTCCGGGTCTGGGCAAGACGACCATCGCCAATATCATTTCGAGCGAGATGGGAGCGAACATCAAAACGACTGCCGCCCCTATGATAGAAAAAGCGGGAGACCTTGCGGCACTGCTGACGAACATCGAAGAGGGAGATATCCTGTTTATCGATGAGATCCACCGTATGTCCCCGGCGATCGAAGAGATACTCTACCCGGCCATGGAAGATTTCCGTTTGGACATTATCATCGGAAGCGGACCTGCTGCACAGACGGTGAAGATAGATCTGCCGCGTTTTACGCTGATAGGCGCAACCACGAGAGCCGGGATGCTTTCCAACCCGCTTCGTGAACGTTTCGGGATGCACTTTAGAATGCAGTTCTATACACCGGTCGAACTCTCTCAGATCGTCAGGCAGGCTGCCGAGAAACTGGACAAACCGGCCCAGGAGGAAGCGTCTGTTGAGATCGCGCGCAGAAGCAGGGGCACACCGCGTATAGCGCTTCGCCTGCTCAAGCGTGTACGGGACTTTTCCGAAGTGGCCAATGAAGAGGAGGTGACGCTGCAAAGGGCAAGATATGCCTTGGATGAGCTGGGCGTCAACCACTTAGGTTTTGATGAACAGGACATCAAGCTTTTGGAGCTGCTTGTCTCTGCGAAGAACAAACCGATGGGACTGAGCACCATAGGCGCAGCGCTCTCTGAGGACGAAGGGACCATAGAGGATGTGCTGGAGCCTTACCTGATAGCAAACGGTTATGTAGAAAGAACAGCAAGAGGACGTATCGCCACCCAGAAGAGTTATGAACATTTTAAGCTGGGCGGCATCAAGGACGGACTCTTTGATGAATAATAAAAGTATCACGATCACTGTACTTTTTATGCTCTCTCTTATCGGGGCCTATACGATCTATAAACCGTTTCTGCTCTCTATGGTAGTTGCCATACTGCTTACGATGGGAACGTATAACCTGACCAAAAAGCTGATCAGCTATTTTAACTCTAGAAAGATCAGTGCTATCATCACCACCTTGCTTTTGATATTGATCCTGTTCGCCCCTATTGTCTATATGGCAACGATCGGGGTGGAGTATATTTCAAAACTGGATGTAAAGACCATCAATGAGGTCACTTCGGGCATCAAAACATTTACAGAAGAGATCCCCTATGTGCAAGAGTGGCGCCAGGTGGGGTTGAACGATGCGAAGATCGCAGAGTATATTCAGGATTCCACCTCTTATATGACCACAGCGGGGAGCGTGGGATTGGGATTTGTCAAAAATATGCTGCTTGTGCTGGTATTCTATTTTCTGATGAACTTTTACGGAGAGCGTTTTTTTGAATTGATACGTGCACTCATGCCTATGAGCAAGATGAAAAGTGCCAAAATGATACACGAGGTCTCTTCTACGATGGAGGTGGTTTTTTACTCTATTGTGGTGACAGCGATCTTTGAAGGATTCCTGTTTGGCGTGATGGTGAGCTACTTTGGTTTCAACGGACTGCTTTTTGGGGTCATTTATGGCTTTGCATCGTTGATCCCCGTCATCGGAGGTGCCATCGTCTGGATACCGGTAGCACTCTATGCCTGGTCCGATATGGATGCAAATACAGCGCTGTTCATTTCGGGGTATTCGGTGGTGGTCATCTCTGTGATCGCAGATACGTTCATCAAACCGGTGATCATCAAAGTGATCAAAGAAGATCTTCTGAAGAGTACCGTCGAGATCAACGAACTGGTGATATTTTTCTCTATCATAGCAGGGATGAGTACCTACGGCTTCTGGGGAATGATACTGGGGCCGGCGATCACTTCATTTTTGATCGCAATTACTAAAGTATATATTGATTATAATCATAAAGAGCAAAGCAGAATAACGACCTAGGTCAGAGAAGGAAAACATCATTATAAAAATACTCATTATAGAAGATGATCCGGAATTGGCACTCATCTTAACGAACTATCTTACGAAATTTGATATGGAAGTGATCGGTGCGGAGGATCCGTATATCGGGCTTTCTCTCCTGACACAGCATCAATTCGATCTGATCATTCTGGACTTGACGTTGCCCGGTATGGATGGTCTGGAGGTCATACCAAAGATCCGTGATATCAGTAATATCCCTATCATCATCTCTTCGGCGAGGGATGACATCACCGACAAGGTCATCGGTATGGAACGGGGTGCGGATGACTATATGCCAAAGCCTTACGATCCCAGGGAACTGGTCACCCGCATTAAAACGATCTTAAGACGTACACAGAGCGTGGAGGAGGCCGCAGCAGAAAAAGAAGAGCTGTTCGTGGCAGACCCCAATGCCAGAGAGATCCGGTTTAAAGGACATCCCTTGGAGCTGACCGCGGCAGAGTATGATGTGCTGGGTATGCTGCTGCAGCACAAGAACGGTTCTGTTTCAAGAGAGCAGCTTTTGTACGAAAGCGAGCACATCGATGATGACTCTTCGATCAAGAACATCGATGTGATCATCTCCCGCATACGGCAGAAGATCGCGAAAATAGACCCTGACAATATCTACATCAAACCCATTCGCGGAGTGGGATATCTTTTGACCGATCGCATATGAGAAACCTTTCCGTAACCACCTTTATACATATTCTTTTCTCTTTGGCGATCTCCATTCTGATCGCTACCTTTTTACTCTTTCTCTCCTGGGATAAAGACCGCCATAAGATCGAAGAGTATAAACGCTACCAGCTCGTCTCCATCACGTTCCTCTCAAATTTGCAGCTCAATCCCGGTGAAAAAGCACTGGAGCAGCTCTATAGAGACCTGAGGTTGAACCCCATACCTGAGAAAGACAGCGATGAGGTAAGGAAGCAGATAGAAGAACAGGGTGAGACGATCTTTACAGGGGGGTCTTCTCTCGGGCAGGTAAGGGTCTTTAGAATAAACGATAAATATTATATCTATGTGCAGCGTATGGAACACAATCTATTGCTGGAAGATGACCGGCGCGAGAACTACTATTTTGAGATAGCCGTCGCATTGGGTATTTTTCTGATCGGGTTGCTGCTTTTGATCTACGTGGCGGTTCTGAGAAAACTCTATCCCCTGAAAAAACTGCATAGACAGATACAGCGGTTTGCCCAGGGTGATATACAGACGCGTATTACCTATCAGTATGATGACGAGATAGGTAAAATAGCCAAAAGTTTTGATGATGCGATTATGCATATCAACGATCTGAGCAAGTCCAAGAATCTTTTCATGCGTAATTTGATGCATGAGCTTAAAACACCTATTACCAAAGGGCGTATCGTGGTAGAGATGATGGAAGACGAAGCCACCAAAAAGGTGCTCATACGCGCCTTTGAGCGAATGAACGAGCTGATCTCGGAACTGGCCGAGATAGAGAGGGTCACCACCCACAGTTTTGAACCGAATTTTGAATATGTGATGCTGGATGAAGTCGTACGAAGAAGTCTGGACCTTTTGATGGTAGGGAAAGAGCATGTAACGGTGGATGTGAAAAGTATCGCGTTGGCCTCTGATGTGAAACTGCTCTCCTTGGCCATTAAGAACTTACTGGATAACGGCATCAAGTACAGCAAAGACAAACATGTGACGCTCAGATCGGTCGATGATGGCCTGGAGGTCAGTTCCAAAGGTGAAAAGCTGCAACACCCTCTATCCTACTATATCGAGCCTTTTTCCCAGGAGGAGAAAAGAAGTTCAGGGTTTGGACTGGGGCTCTATATTGTCTACAGTATTCTGGAAAAACTGGGGTGCGGTCTGGAGTATAAGTACAGTGACGGATATAATATCTTTGTCATCAAGGCAGGAGAAGCCTGCCGTTTCGGTTAATCTTTCAGCGCCTCTGCGATCAGCTCCAAAGGATTCTTGAAGATGGTCTCTACGTCGGCGTTGTTCATCGCTTCGCTGAGCTGTACCCTGCAGGCAGAACATTCCGCACTGACATACTTGGCTTTTGTATCTTTGATCATGGCCGCTTTTGGCTTCCCTGCGGCTTCTGCAAGATGGAACTTCTCTGTCTGCATCGTCACCCCGCCAAATCCGCAACAGCGGTTTGGATCACTCATCTCTTTCATCGGATAGTTTTGCGCAAGCAGATTACGCGGTTCTTCCCAGATACCCTGTACTTTCCTCGCATGGCAAGGGTCATGGTAGGTGACGACGTCATCAAACTTTTTACCTTTTGTTTCCAGCAGTTTGACCAGATCGGTGTTGTTATAGAGCCATGCTGTTGCCATATGGATCTTTTCCGCCACTTTTTTGGCACGCTCTTCCCATTCAGGCATATCGTGATTTTTAAAGAAGACCTGCCAGTCATGTTTTACCATCGCTGAACAGGTCGCTTCCGGGATCAGCATCGCATCACACTCATCCATAAAGCCCTCAAAATATTCGATATTCTTTTTGGTCATATACTCTACAGAATCCACATCTCCGGTAAAGTAGGCCGGGGCACCACAACAGAGCTGTTTCTTGGGGATGAACACATCAATATTCAATTGTTTCAGTATCTCGACCAAGCTCTCACCGATATCCGTGTAGTTATAGTTGGCAAGACATCCGATGAAGATCGCTACACGAGGGTTTTTCTTTTCCTGCACGGGAGCCGGTATCTCTTCAGGATGGCTGTTTAAAAAACTTGTTTTTGCCAATGATGGAAGCAGTCTTCCTTTTTTTACCATCGGGAGGGAAAATCTTGCTCGAAGGCCTCTGCCTTTTTCATCCACGGACAATGCACAGGTTTTGAACATAAAGCCGAGCTTCATGACCAGGTCCATGATCCTGCGGTGGCGAAGCAGGTAGAAAAAAGCACGTTTGAACCATGCGATACCAAACTTGTCAGCAATGTCTGCACGCACCTCTTCGATGACCATATCCGTAGGCAGTGAGTTGGGGCAGACATCGACACAGTTGGTACAGAGGAAACAGGACTCGAAGATATCTTTGGCGTTCTTATCGAGTTCCAGATCTCCTTGCTGATAGGCACCCAAAAGGTCAATGAAGCCGCGAGGAGACGTGGTCTCATCCGGATTGACCTGGTGGATGGTACATACAGGGATACATTTACCGCATTTGATACAGGCTTCACTGGTATCGGTAAAGTTAAAAATCTCTTCTGGTGTTTTACTCATATTTCCTCTTTATACTTGTTCCCATATGATGCTGTGTGGGAATGCATATTTTTGTGATTATACCGTTTTTGAAAAACTTTTTTTGCTTTGCGCATATTTTTTCATATACGCATCAAATGGCATCGCAATGTTCCTGATCAGCAGGGTACCGGTAGTACTGACGGTGATCTTGTCTTCCGTGATCGTCACCAGATCAGCATCCACAAACTCCTGTAACGCCTCCAGCGCATCTGCAAAATACGCTTTAAATATGATATCGTGCTCTTGTTCCACACGTTTCATATCTATAGAGAAGTTTGCCATAAGCTCCATGATGACCGCTTTACGGATATAGTCATCCTCGCTGAGGTCCACCCCACGTTCATAGGGGAGCTTGCCTGCATCCAGCGCTGCTTCATAGACCTTCATATCTTTGGTGTTCTGCGCATAATAGCGTTCACCTTCACCGATACTGGTAAGACCGATACCTATAAGGTTGGAACCGCCCTTGGTGGTATAGCCTTGAAAGTTTCGGTGCAGTTCACCTTTTTCTATGGCGGCAAAAAGTTCATCTTCGGGTTTTGCAAAGTGGTCCATACCTACCATCTTATAGCCATTACTTTCAAAAAAGTCAATGGTGTATTGAAAGATCTTTAACTTTTCATTCGGTGTGGGGAGGGTGGTTTCATCAAATTTACGCTGTGTTTTCATCAGCCAGGGCACATGGGCATAATTGAAGACTGCCACCCTGTCTGGATCGAGCTGTGTCGAGAGTTTCAGGGTCTTCTTGAAGGTTTCGAGCGTTTGGTACGGTAATCCATAGATAAAGTCTGTATTGATGGACTTTATCCCATATTTTCTGGCAAGGTCCACTGCCTTTTGGGTGAGCTCCAAAGGTTGTACGCGGTGGATCTCTGTTTGGACCTTTTCATCGAGGTCCTGCACACCGAAGCTGATACGGTTGAAACCATGCTTCTGAAAGACCTTCATATGGTCTTCATTGAAGTATCGGGGGTCTATCTCGCAGGAAACCTCTGCCTCATCGCTCCAGTTCGGGAACCTGGACTTTATGTGGCTGACGATCTCATCCAGTTCAAAGGCCTTATAGTAGGTTGGTGTACCGCCGCCGAAATGAAACTGTATCACTTCACGCGAAGTATCGATATGTTTGGCCAAGAGGTCCACCTCTTTTTTCAGATATTCTATATAACGTGAAAGTTTCGCTTCCTTGGAGGTAAAGACAACATTGCATCCGCAGAAGTAGCAGGCTGACCGGCAGAATGGCAGATGCACATAGAGTGAGAGTTTTTCTTTCGAGTTTTCCAGGTAGTGTATATAGGCATCATAGCTGAAGGCATCACTGAATTCCAGGGCGGTAGGGTAGGAAGTGTATCTCGGTCCCGGCTTGGAATATTTGCTGAATTTTTCGAAATCTATCTTGCTCAAGTGCTTTCCTTTGGAAAGAGCGTTCAGCGTTCAGTGTTCAGAGGATGACTCTAGAAACTGAAAGTGAATGATGAACACTCAAATATAATTATTGTTTTATTTCTTTTCTTAACGCTAAACACTTGGTTGGGTCAGCGGTGCTGATCCAACCATACCATGATGCCTTTTTGGGCATGCAGTCTGTTCTCTGCTTCGCTGAAGATGACGTCAGCATGTTTCTCAAACGTCTCTTCGCTCACTTCATAGCCCCTGTAGGCAGGAAGACAGTGCAGGAATATCGCATCGGCTTTGGCCAAAGCCATCATGGATTCATCGACCATATATCCCTTGAAGGCTTTCATGCGGACCTCTTTTTCATCTTCCTGTCCCATGGAGACCCAGGTGTCCGTGGTGACCACATCACACCCTTTGACCGCCTCTCTGGGGTCATTGCCGAACGTGATCCTGGCGCCGCTCTCTTTGGCTATATCAAGCGCCTCTTTTACGATAGTCTCATCGCATTCATAGCCTTGAGGCGTAGCCACTCTCAGTTCAAACCCTAGTTTCGCTGCAAGCATCAGCCAGGAGTGTGTCATATTGTTCCCGTCACCGACATAGGCGACCACAGGGTCTTTGTCTTTGCCATGCTCTATCATCGTAAGGTAGTCGGTCATCAGCTGTACCGGGTGGTAGGAGTCTGTCAGCCCATTGATGACCGGTACTTTTGAGAAGCGTGCAAACTCTTCGAGCTTGGACTGTTCGAACGTGCGTATCATCACCATGTCGACCATGCGGCTGATAACACGGGCAGTATCTTTCATTGGTTCACCGCGACCCAGCTGTATGTCATTGGAAGAGAGGAAAAGACCTACACCGCCAAGCTGATAGATACCCGTCTCAAAACTCACACGTGTACGCGTGGAGCTCTTTTCAAATATCATTCCCAGTGTCTGGTGTTCCATATAGGGGACGAACTTGCGCTGTTTGGTTTGGCTCTTGATCTTCTGTGCCAATGCAATCATCTCCAAGATCTCGTCTTTGCTAAAATCTTTGAGGGTTAAAAAGTGTCTCATAGGACTATCCTTGATACATTAGATACCTAATACTAATGTAAAATTTAAAAGGAATCATTTTACCATAAAAGGTTGAAAGTTGCAGAAGCCTGCACCTTTCGTATGGGGCAGGAATTGCTGTGGAGTTACTTTTGGAGCAGTATCGCTGCCTCTTTTGCATGATAGGTAATGATGATATCCGCACCGGCACGTTTGAATGCCATGAGTGTTTCCATCATCACCTTGTCGTAATCTATCACACCGGCCTTTGCGGCCATCTTCAGCATGGCGTATTCACCGCTGACATTGTAGACTGCCAGCGGAAGTGACGTACTGTTCTTCACATCTCTTACGATGTCAAGGTAGGCCAGGGCAGGTTTCACCATCAGAATGTCCGCACCCTCTTTTTCATCTTCCTGACTCTCCAGGATGGCTTCATTTCTGTTAGCCGGGTTCATCTGGTAGGACCTTCTGTCCCCAAAACTGGGACTTGACTCGGCTACGTCACGGAAAGGTCCGTAGTAGGCAGAGGCAAACTTGGTTGAGTAGGACATGACCGGCAGGTTTTCAAAGCCTGCTGCATCCAGACCGCTACGGATGGCAGTGATCATACCGTCCATCATACCGGAAGGTGCTATCATATCAGCCCCTGCCTTGGCATGGATCACGGCCTGTTTGGCCAGGTTGCCCAGCGTAATGTCATTGTCGACCGTATGAAGTACAGGATCGATGACGCCGCAGTGCCCATGGTCTGTGTATTCACAGAAACAGAGATCGGTCACAACGAACATGTCAGGGTGGGCCGCTTTGACCTGACGTACCGTTTGCGCGATGATACCGTGCTCGCACATGGCATCCGACCCTACAGAATCCTTCGTATCGGGAATCCCAAAGAGGATGATGGCGTAGATACCAAGCCCTTTGAGCACCTCGCACTCTTTGATGATCTCATCGATGCTCATTTGATAGACCCCGGGCATGGAAGCTACTTCATCTTTGATGTCTGTGCCGCTTTTGGCAAAAAGAGGGTAGATGAAGTCATTGACAGAAAGATGGGTCTCCTGGAGCAGGTCTCTGAGGACGGGGTTGATCCTTTTTCTTCTCAAGCGTGCGAACATAGTTGATACCTTCATAAAATATTTTATTTATTTTAACAATTATATGGGACAATTATGGTTAATTTCCGATTTCTAATTTCTAATTTCTCATTTTTAAAGTATAATCTCATCATGAATACTATTGATATATCACAGATCGCCACGCTACCGACCAAATACGGCACCTTTAAGATACAAGCTTTCAGAGAGGGCAACAAAGAACATTTGGCCATTTTTACAGAGGATCTCTCGGATGCACCCATCGTGAGGGTACACTCCGAATGTCTGACCGGCGATGCACTGGGATCGGTGAAATGTGACTGCGGAGAGCAGCTTCACTATGCCCTGGCACTGATAGCCAGAGAGGGCGGTATGATCATCTATCACCGTCAGGAAGGACGTAATATTGGACTGCTCAACAAGGTCAATGCCTATGCGCTTCAGGATGCAGGGCTGGACACGGTAGCAGCGAACCACCAGTTGGGTTTCAAAGCGGACGAACGCACCTATGAAGTGGTAGAGTTCATTTTAAAACATTTTGGTATCAAAAAGCTGAAACTGCTTACCAACAATCCTAAGAAGATAGAGAGTCTTGGTGACATAGAGATCATAGAGCGCCTTCCTATCAAGATCAAACCGAACCCTCATAATGAAGGCTATCTCCAGGTCAAGAAAGAGCAGATGGGGCATCTGCTCTAAGCAGCACCCAAATCCAACAGAAGGACAACAATGGATCTCAATCAAAAAATCATCTTTGCAGATACCGTTTTCGCACAAGAGGTAGATGATGAAATGGTCATTCTCGATATGGAGAGTGAAAACTATTTTGGTCTTGATGAAGTGGGTACCTCCATTTGGCAGGCGATGCAGGAGCATGGAACGCTGCAGGATGTTTTCGATGCATTGCTGGAGCAGTACGATGTGGAGCCGGAGATCTTGGAAAAGGACCTCTCAGACTTTGTGGAGAAACTGCTTGAGAGCGGGCTGGTAGAGGTGAAAGCGCATTGAATCTGTCACAGTATCTGGATGCTGAGGGTATACAGCTCGAGCGTGAGACCATCGTCAAGCTGGAGAACTTCGCATCACTGTTGCATGAATGGAACCAGATCCATAACCTTACCGGAGCCAGGACCGTCGATGCGATCTATGTCAATATCATAGACTCTCTGTACCCTTTGACGTTTATCAAAAAACCCGAAACGCTCTTGGACGTGGGTACGGGAGCAGGCTTTCCCGGGCTTGTACTTGCGATCGCGCTGCCCGGAACCAGAGTGGTACTGGCTGAACCGCTGAAAAAGCGTGTCTCTTTCTTGAAGTACGCAGCGATAGATCTGGGGCTCTCCAATGTCAGCGTGGAGGCAAAAAGGGTGGAAGAGGTCGCAGATGAAGCGTTCGACCTTATCAGCTCCAGAGCGGTCACCAATACAAGACTGCTTTTGGAATTGACCTCGAAGATCAGTGACGCGCATACAGAATATCTTTTTTACAAAGGGTCCCGGGTCTTTGATGAGATAGAAGATGTACAACATCAGCTAAGATATGATATAGTACAAAAAAACCAGCGAAACTACCTATATATAAAGAACGAACAATGATTTTAAAATTGCTAATTTTTGCTATTGCAGCAGTACTTATCTATAAACTTTTTGGAGGCAGACTTCCAACCTTCGGCAAGAGTCCGCATGAAAAAAAACTGGAGGATGACACACTGGTGGAATGCGATACCTGCCATACCTATGTCACGGTAAAAGAGAGCATCATCGTAGGCGGTAAATATTATTGTTCCAGAGAGTGTGTTCCGTAGGCCAGGATGGCTTTGAATGAACGGCACATATCAGATCGAAAAAGGAGTACGGATGATCATTATTGGACACCCATGGATAAAAAGCAATCGGTTCTTTAAAGTATTTTCCATTGAAGGTATCGAGAAGAGCAAACCGGATGATATCATTTTACTTGAACCTTTGGTGGATTCACATACCTATGCACAGCATTGCCAGGCCAATGGGATCCCTTTTGCAGTAGCGGTCAATACCCTGGATGATGCACTCTTTGCCAATGCATTAGGCGCAAAGTATATCATCTGTGAAGAGGATGAAGCTTTGATGATCCAGCCTGTCGCGCAGGAGTACCTTTTTGATACCCGTGTCCTGGTGCTTATCCACAGTGAAAAAGAGATCAGTAAAATAGCAAGGGGCGGCATAGATGGCGTGATCTTTGATAGTGCCATCTACTAGGCATCAATGAAAGCCGATATCAAACGTTACACACTGACCTATACCCTGATAGCCTGCAGCACGGTTGTCTATCTCTTCTTAGCACTCTTGAGCCAAAGCCTGATAGATATGGAGTTGCAGACCCTAGTGGATATGGGTGCCCTCTACGGCCCGCTGACAGTGCTGAAGGGTGAGTGGTGGAGGCTGTTGAGTGCCATGTTCCTGCATGGGGGTATGACCCACCTGCTGATGAATATGTTTTCCCTTTACCTGATAGGCCGGGGGGCGGAAATGTATTTTGATACCAAGTCCTACCTGAGCATTTATTTTTTCTCGGGCCTGATAGGCGGACTGGTCTCTCTCTATGTGCACCCTGTAAGTGTGGGGGTCGGTGCGTCTGGGGCTGTCTTTGGTGTGTTTGGGGCATTGGCCGGTTTCTTCCTGGCACATAAAGAGAAGATAGCCTCCTACACCAAAAGCTTTATGAAAGATTTTACTGTCATCATCGTGATCAATCTTGTGATAGGCTTTTCTATCCCCAGCATTGATGTCAGTGCCCATATAGGGGGGCTGATCGTGGGCTTTATAGGCGGATTTGCACTTTCCAAAGATCCAAGATGGATCTGGATCTACAGCACGGCGATGGTGCTTGTCATCCTTGCCATTGCCAGCTACCTGCCTGACCGCTATGCGCAGCTATTATTTTAAGTGTTTCCTGCTCTCCTTTTTTCTTGCAGGGTGTGCGGTTACTCCGCCTTCGGTACCGCAAGACAAGGTGACACGGCTCACGATTCTCTTGCAGTCGCTCGATAGCAATATCCCTCCAAGTGAGGCTGAGCAGCTCTCAAAAGATATTTTTCATCG
Source organism: Sulfurovum sp. (assembly GCF_036568385.1). Lineage (GTDB taxonomy): Bacteria > Campylobacterota > Campylobacteria > Campylobacterales > Sulfurovaceae > Sulfurovum. Next base: position 32,386 of record NZ_DATCSP010000076.1, read on the forward strand.
CACGCAGCTGCTGACCAAAGAGTTCGCACTGACCTCTCCGCCGGTATTTCATAATTTCCTGGTGAATGTGGGCTTGCGTGACAAAGGACTCTGCTTCCATTGGAGTGATGCCCTCTATATCTATCTCTCTGAGAAACGCTATGCCTCGTTTGAATTTCATTTGGCCGGGGCGAACATAGGGGAATATTTTTATGAACACAATGCCTTGGTCGTGGTCGCAAAGGGGGGAAAAGTAGAGGAGGGGGTCCTTATAGATCCATGGAGAGATTCGGGAGAGCTTTTCTTCTCTACTGTGAAGAACGATGATGCCTATCGATGGCACCATCGGCCGGCCAGAGGCTGCCGTTAGATGCTACTCTTCTATAGGCTCGTCATAGATGCCTGATTCGCGCAGTTCTGCCGCTTCTGCTTCCAAAGCTTCCTTTTCTGCTTCAGAAAGGGCGTCTTCGGGTTCTGAGGCTTCAATCTTCTCCCGGCCTGCATCAGATCCGGATTCGGGTTGGGCATCTTCTGTGATTTCAGGTGCTTCCTGCTCTTCTGCATAGGGTTCTGTCGGAGAGGTTTCTTCTTCTGCCATCGCAGCAGAGTGAAAGAGTAGCAAAAAAGAAAAGGCGATATTCGATACTAGTCTGGACATATTGAACCTTTGTACGTTTTGATAGACTAGTTTACAAAAATATGGCTAAAAAGGCAAATAGATCTTATCCAGCAACTCTTCATATTCACTGTTGACATCAGAGTCGATGGTAATGCCCCCGCCGCTTTTGTAAAACAACGTGCCATTCTCTTTTTCGATGAAACGGATCATGACCCCCGAACGCAGGGACCTGCCGTCGAAAACACCGAATACCCCTGTATAGAATCCTCTCTCCCCCTTTTCTACCTGCCTGATGATGTTCAGCGTACTTTTCTTAGGGGTTCCGGAGATGGAGCCTGCAGGGAGTATCTGACGGAGCAGTGTACCTACGTGATCTTTCCAGTCTGGGGGCAGGGTCGCTGTGATCTTCGAACTGACCTGCAGTAGCTCTTTTTCACCTGCCTGTATCTTCTCTACATAACGGAACTTCTCTACTGTGACGTCTGACCCGATGATCCCGAGGTCGTTTCGCATCAGGTCCACGATCATCACATGCTCGGCCATCTCTTTCTCATCGGACAATATCTTCTCTTTGGCATGGGGCAGGCTGGCATCTATGGTCCCTTTCATAGGGTATGTCGCTATCGTGTTCTCTGTTATTTCCACAAAGCGTTCCGGAGAGAAGCAGACGAACTGGTCTTTAAAATAGAGTTTGAACTTTGCCCTGGCATAGGTAAAGATCTCTTTGAGCGTGAAAGAGCTCTCTACCGGTGTTCTGAACGTGAGGTTGAGCAGGTAGGTATTGCCCGAACGTATCTCTTCGAGTACCTGATCGAACGCTTTTTTATAGGTGCCGAAGTCTACGGGGGATCTGGAGAAGCTACATGCCCTGGTACGTTTTTGGACAGGGTAGTTCCGCCACGCTTCGAGTTTATAGAAAATATCCTCGTCCAGTGAGTCAAGCGGTTTGGCAAAGATCCTGTCCTGTTCAAAAGAAGTGATGAAAAGAAAAGGGGTACGTGCTTTTGAGAGTCTGTTCATCTCTTCAAAACCATTTTCTTTATTAAGCCACATTTAAAAGTACCAGCTTTTTAATCGATTGTGTTTTTGTAGGGGTGGACCCCTGTGGCCACCCTCGGATCGAGACGGGGCTCGACCCCTACAGAGATCTAGAATATCCATTAAGAGTCTAGAAGCAACAGTTTCAGGATAGCCATACGCATATACACCCCGTTCCTGACCTGGGTCAGCACCTTGCACCTTGGGTCTTCAAGTATCTCATCGGAGATGTCAATGTTTCGCATGACTGGACCCGGGTGCAGGATGAGTATATCTCTGCTGCCCAAACGCTCGGCATTGATGCAGTAGTGCTCAGCATACTCTTCATAGTCATCGAAAATAGGGGAAGCGTGGCGTTCGAGCTGTGCCCTGAGGGACATGATGACATCCACTTTGTTCAGGACATCTTCGAGTCTCTCATATTTCGGCAGGTCGCTTTGGGGCATGAACGGTTTTGGCGCGACCAGGATCACATTCATACCCATGCGTGTCAGCAAACGTATCGCCGAACTTGCCACACGTGAACTTATGATGTCGCCTACAATGGCCAGGGTTTTACCCCGGACCTCCCCGTCAAAATGTTCCATCAAGGTAAAGAGGTCAAGCAGCGCCTGGGTAGGGTGCGCATAGTTTCCTGCCCCTGCATTGATGACAGAGGTCATCTGCATATCCGCCAATAGTCCGGGAGCTTCATTTTCAGAGTGGCGTATGATCACACCATCTGGATCCATGGCACAAAGGTTTGCAAAGGTGTCCTCCAGGGACTCCCCTTTGTTCGTAGAACTTTTGCTCGGGTCAAGATGGACCACCGCAGCTCCGAGCCTCTTGGCCGCCACTTCAAAAGAGGAGCGGGTCCGGGTCGATGCTTCAAAAAAAAGGGTAATAAGAAGTTTGTCTCTTAGGAGATGGGAAGGATGCTGCTGTTTAAAAGCCCTGGCATCATCAAGCAGCTGTGCTATTTGGGCATCAGAAAGGTCAAGGGTATCTATGAGATGTTGCATGGCATCGTATCCTTCGTCATTTATATATGAGGTTTGAGACTTATGATGTGATTATAGCTAATAGGTGCTAATAAACTTTTGTAAGCCTTTGTCCACACTCCACCAATTAGGAAATCGTTCATCATAAAATGGCTGTGTCACTTCGGGGAAACTCTCTTCATCTTCAAATATATTGACACACCAGTCAAATGTGATATGGCGGGAATTCAGGGCTTCATGCGAAAGCAGCGTGTCATTGATGCATCCCAGGCGGCTCGGAGTGACCAGGAGTACATCGGATCCCAACTTCTCGATCAGGTCTATCATCATCAGATCCTTGGTGATCGGAACCATCAGTCCCCCCGCACCTTCTACCAAAAGTATGTCACAGAGCTTTGAGAGAGCATGGTACCGGTCTAGGATCCTGTCCAGGCTTATCTCATGGTTCGTATCTGCGCAAAAAGGGGCAGCGGGAAGAGGAAAAGTGTAGGCGGTGATGTCCTCCGGAGTGAAATGTTTGAAGTTTTCATTAACCTTTTGGCAAGCTTTTAGCAGTAAACTGGCATCATGCGCTATAGTGCCGACACCTGTCTCGATGGGCTTGTAGGCACCGACAGCCAAACCTCTATCGGAAAGGAGTTCGATCAGTCGCAGCGTGGTATGTGTTTTGCCAACATTGGTCCCTGTTGCGGTGATGAAAAGTGACTGCATTGGCAATTCTCCATTTTTTTATGTATAATAGTCATATATTTCACAACTAGGATTTTAACATAATATGCCAAAGATAGAACACGAATTGGAATTTGAGTTACAGCTAGAAGAACCGCAGATGTTTAAAGTGCTGTTGCATAATGATGACTACACCAGTATGGATTTTGTGGTGGAAGTGCTCACCACTATTTTTCACAAGAGTTATGTGGAGGCGGAAAGGATCATGCTGCACATCCATGAAACAGGCAAAGCCGTATGTGGTGTATACTATTTTGAAATAGCACAAACCAAAGCGCATCAGGTCAAACAGAAAGCAAAACAAAATGAGTTTCCATTGCTTGCTACTATCGAAGAGGATAGATAAAGTTTCGAAATGACAAGAAGAAAGAGAACCAAAAGGATTATAAATGATTAGTATGGCACTTAATGATGTATTTAAACAAGCGGTAAGCTATGCCAAAGAGAACAGACATGAGTACTTGACAGTAGAACATGTATTTTTGGCGATCGTAAGAAGTGGTGCAGGGAAGGATATATTTTCCATATTGAACGCAGACCTCACTGCACTTGAAGCAGGTATCATCGAGCATATCACAAAGACCATCCCCGCACTGCAGGAAGCGGTCGAACCGTTTGAAACGGTTGCCCTTTCCCGTGCGATCAATGACATGATGACACAGATACACTCTTCAGGCAGGACCGAAGCCAGCATAGGGGATATGATAGCGGCTATCTTCATGCAGGAACACTCTTATGCGGTCTACCTGATGAAAAAAGAGGGGATCGCGCGTGTGGATGTGCTTGAAGTGATCTCGCACCGCTATGATAAAACTAGCACGAAAAGTGACGAGAAAAAAGAAGAGACGCTGCTGGACAAGTTCACGATGGAACTGGTAGGCCTTGCAAAGACAGGAAAGATAGACCCCGTCGTAGGAAGGCTGGATGAGATAGAGCGCGTGATGCAAACACTGTGTCGTCGTAAAAAGAACAACCCTCTGCTTGTAGGTGAGCCCGGGGTGGGTAAAACGGCCATTGCTGAAGGCTTGGCACTGAAGATCTCTGAAGGAGATGTGCCTGATATCCTTAAAAAATCAAAGGTCTATGCCCTGGATATGGGAGCCTTGGTAGCCGGAACAAAATACAGGGGAGATTTCGAGAAGCGCCTCAAAGGGATCATCCAGGAGCTTACCGCACAAAAGGATGCTATTTTATTCATCGATGAAATCCATACGATGGTGGGCGCGGGAGCGACCAGCGGCGGAAGCATGGATGCCTCCAACCTGCTTAAACCCGCACTTGCCCGCGGTGATTTGAAGTGTATCGGTGCGACCACCTATGCGGAGTTCAGAAACTTTTTTGACAAAGACAAAGCGCTCAGCCGAAGGTTTGCGAAGGTGGATGTGGAAGAACCGAGTGTGGAAGATACCTTTACGATCCTCAAAGGGGTACAGCATAAGTACGAAGCGTACCATAAGATCACATTCACGGACGAGGCGCTGCAGTCGGCGATCGATCTTTCGGTGAAGTACCTGCATGACAGGTTCTTGCCGGATAAGGCGATGGATATCATTGATGAGGTAGGTGCGCACTTTATGCTTAAGGGGCAAGAGGGTGTGACCGTCAAGCCTAAAGATATTGAAGAGAGCGTGGCCAAGATCATGAAGCTCCCTTCTACGGTGATCAGTACGGATGATACGAAAAAACTGAAAACCCTGGAGAAGGACCTGGCGGCACATATCATCGGGCAGGACGAGGCGATCAAGGCATTGTCCACAGCGATCAAACGTTCGTATGCAGGACTGAACGCAGGGGACAAGCCGATAGGAAGCTTCCTGTTCGTAGGACCGACGGGCGTGGGTAAAACAGCGCTTGCAACACAGCTGGCCAAAACCATGAACGTGCACTTTGAAAGACTGGACATGTCCGAGTATATGGAGCCTCATGCGGTCAGCCGTCTGGTAGGTGCACCTCCGGGGTATGTAGGGTATGAGCAGGGGGGACTGCTGACCGAAATGATCAAAAAGCATCCGCATACGGTACTGCTTTTGGATGAGATAGAAAAAGCACATCCGGATATCATGAATATCCTGCTTCAGGTGATGGACGGGGCGAAACTGACGGACAATAACGGTGTGGTCTCTGACTTTAAGAACGTCATACTGATCATGACCTCCAACATCGGTACCAAAGAGGCCAATGTCATGGGCTTCCACAAAGACACTTCCATGAAGACCGACAAAGCGTTGGCAGCTTTCTTCTCTCCTGAGTTCAGGAACCGTTTGAGTGCAACGATCATGTTCAATACGCTCTCGCTGGATGTACTGATAGGTATCGTGGATACAGAGATCGATAAGCTCAATGTGCTCCTCAAACCGAAAGACGTGACAGTGAAACTCGATAAAAAAGCCAAGGAGTACCTGGCAAAAGAAGGGTATGACGAACGCTATGGTGCGAGACATATCGGACGCGTGATAGATGCCAAAGTGAAAGAAGCATTGACAGATGAGATATTGTTCGGAAAACTCAAAAAAGGCGGTTTGGTCAAAGTGGGTTATAAAGGGGAAAAACTGCAGTTTGTCTTTGAGGGAAACAAGCATTAGCAATGGCTTCAATGTTTGACGAAGACAATTACTATGTACCGCAGTTGAACAGACATTTCCTAGCGTTCCCGAACCCTCGTTTTGCCCCGGATGAAGGCCTGCTCGCCTACGGCGGCGACCTCACCCCTGCCAGGCTGCTGGCAGCATACAGACAGGGGATATTCCCCTGGTATAGCGAGGGCGAACCCATACTCTGGTGGTCCCCCAACCCCAGATTGCTTCTTTTTCCTGAAAAATTTAAAGTACGGAAGTCCTTTAGACGGGTGTTGCGTTCCGGAAAATTTACGGTCACCTTTGATACACGTTTTTCTGAAGTGATCACCTATTGTGCCAGTGTCCCCAGAAAAGGGCAGGAGAGTACCTGGATAGTCCCTGAAATGAAAGAAGCCTATATACGTCTGCATGAGGAAGGATTTGCGCACAGTGTGGAGGTGTATAAAGAAGGCAGACTCGTAGGAGGACTGTACGGGGTAGCGATGGGGAAAGCCTTTTTTGGAGAGTCCATGTTCTCTTTGGTACCCGATGCATCCAAGGTGGCCTTTAAAGCACTCAGTGATGTTTTAGGCAGTAAAGGTTATGATTTTATAGACTGTCAGATGAAAACAGATCATATGGTGGGTTTGGGCGCTGAGGTGGTTGAGAGAGATATTTTTCTTGAGCTGCTAGAAGAGACGGTGGATAAGCCTATGGATTTTGGTTCATGGCAGCACTTTAAGTGGGAGTATAATGATGGTGAATAGGGATATAGGGTTCTCTTTGTGGTTGGACTTCGTAGAGAGGGATTTTCTTAAAAATAAGTTTACGAAATTGATTGAAGAAGGTGTGATCAATGGAGCTACGAGCAACCCGTCTATCTTTGCTTCAGCGATAACGACCTCCCCTGCTTATCAAGAACAGCTCTCTTCTCTGGCCGGCAAAAGCCCAAAAGAGAAGTATGAAGCCCTTGCGATAGAAGATATACGAACAGCTGCACAGGCATTAAGACCTGCCTACGATGAAGGGAATGACGGGTATATCTCCATAGAGGTCGACCCTTTTCTCTCCAATGACACCGAAGGCACTATTGCAGAAGGGCAGAGACTCTTTGCTGCGATCGGCGAGCCCAATGTCATGATAAAAGTACCTGCTACAGAAGCAGGGTATGATGCGATGACCGAACTGTTGAGCACGGGTATCTCTGTCAATGCCACATTGATCTTTTCTCCTGAGCAAACCAGAAAAGCGCTTAAAGCGATGAAAAAAGGTTTGGATAGTTTTGAAAAGGATGGCGGACTGAGAGCAGAAGCTGTGATCTCTGTCTTTGTCAGCCGTTTTGACAGGCTGCTTGATGCCGATCTCGAACAAGAAGGCATCTCTGTTGCCAAAACAGGTATCTACAATGCTGCAAAGATCTACAACCTTATCGAAGCGAACCATACACCTAGTGTACGCACCCTTTTCGCAAGTACCGGCGTAAAAGGCGATACGCTGCCGCCAGACTACTACATGAGAGAACTCCTTGCGCCGCACTCGGTCAATACTGCACCGCTTGAAACCATAGAGGCCTTTATCGCAAAAAAGGCACCGGCACCCAAGTTTCCTTTGGAAGAGAGTGAGATCAACGGCTATTTTACGAAATTGGCCGATAATGGGTTTGATATGAAGAAAGTGTATAAACAACTTCTGAAAGAAGGGCTTGAGGCATTTGAAAAAGCATTTCAAGAGATGCTTGACGCTTTAAAATAAATACTACCCCAAAGGGATAATCGTGGAAGAAAAACTTAAGTTATATCTTAAAACAATGATCAGCAACAGTGGAAGTGACCTCCACCTTAAATCGGGCTCTCAGGTCAGGGTACGTATACATGGTGTCCTGAAGGTTTTGGGGAAAGATCCTCTGAGTGCAGAAATGATGGATAAGCTGGCCCAGGAGATCACGACGGCCGATCAGTATGAAAAGTTACAAATGGACAGGAACCTGGACTTTTCTTATGTGTTAGGAGAAGACAGCAGGTTTCGTGTAAACTTTTTTTATCAAATGGATGGCCTGAGCGCGGTTTTCCGTATTATTCCGGTGAAGATATTGACATTGGATGAATTGAATCTGCCGCCGGTCATCAAAACATTTACAGAGATACAAAGAGGGCTTGTGCTTGTGACCGGTGTGACAGGGTCCGGTAAATCTACGACGCTGGCAGCGATACTTGACAAGATCAACAGAGAACAGAAGAAACATATCATCACCGTAGAAGACCCTATTGAGTTCGTCCATAAGGACAGAGGGTGTCTGATCAACCAGAGGGGTATCGGTCCCGATGCACACTCTTTTTCAGATGCACTGAGAGCGGCACTGAGAGAAGACCCGGATATTATCCTTGTAGGGGAGATGAGGGACCTGGAGACGATCGATATCGCCCTTCATGCTGCCAATACCGGGCACCTGGTATTTTCAACACTGCATACACTGGATGCGAAAGAGACGATAGACAGGATCGTCGGTATGTTTGGGAATGAAGAGCAGAACCGTATCCGTATGTCCCTGGCTTCGGTACTTGAGGGTGTCATTTCCCAAAGGCTGATCCCCACAAAACGCGGAGGCAGGGTCGCAGGTATCGAAGTGCTTAAAAAAACAGCAAGAATAGAACAGCTGATAGTGGAAAACCGTGATGCCGAGATCCCGGATGCCCTTTTTGACGGGAAAGAGATCTACGGTACGCAAACCTTTGACCAGGCACTGTTGGATCTCCTGAGAAAGGGCGAGATCACAGACGAGACCGCACTGGAGTATGCAACCAATCCTGCAGACCTGAAGCTTAAAATGCAGGGTGTGGGAAAAGGGGCCATCGTGGATGAACATGCGAAACCCAAAGAGGATGATGTCTTTGGTTTCAAAGAGGATGAAGATTAATTTAATACAAACTGGGTATAATTCGCGTCTATTTTACTAAATGAAGCAATTGATTGAGTAAAAAAATTATACAATAGTCATAAAGGACAGATATGTTAGAAGGTATCGTTAGAGAGAGTATCGGCAAGCGTAATGCAAAGCAGCTTAAAAGAGATGGTTATCTAATCGCAAACATTTATGCAAATGGTGTTGAAAATATCAACGCTGCATTTAAACGCGGAGAATTCATCAGAACAGTAAGAAATAAAGAGACACTGACATTCCCCGTAAAAGTTGGCGATAAAGAGCTGAATGTATTTATCCAAGAGTATCAATTTCACCCGGTAAACGGTGATGCGACCCACGTAGATCTGAGAATCGCAGTTCCTGGGCAGGTAACAGATTTCCTTGTACCGGTGGTAACACATGGTACACCGGTCGGTCTTAAGAACAAAGGTGTACTTATCATGTCTAAAAAAAGATTGAAAGTAAGAGGCGCTGTTGAAAACATGCCTGCTAAATTTGATCTTGACGTGACACCACTGAACAGAGATGACTCTATTCTTGTAAGAGACATTGAAGTACCTGCAAACTGCAAAATGATGGATAGACCGGATGTGGCTATCTGTGGTGTGATCAAAGCTAAATAATCCTCATTATGAAAGCACGGTCGTGATACTTTTCGTAGGTCTAGGTAATCCGGGATCACAATACGAAAATACACGGCACAATATCGGCTTCAAGGTCATCGACAAACTGGTCGATGACTTTTCGGCCCGCGACATTTCCAAAACTTCTTTTCAAGGCAAGCTCTATCGTGCTGCCGATACACTTTTTTTAAAACCTACCACATTTATGAACCTTTCGGGAAGATCGGTACAGCCAGTGAAACATTTTTTCAAAGTAGAACTGGAAAACATCATTGTGATACATGACGATATCGACCTGCCTTTTGGCGCGGTGCGTTTTAAAAGAGGTGGCGGCCACGGCGGTCACAACGGGCTCAGGTCTTTGGATGCACACATTACGAAGGAGTATCTTCGTGTAAGGGTCGGGGTGGGCAAACCGGCACATAAAACAGAAGTGGCAGAGTATGTACTGCATGATTTTTCCGAGGATGAAATGTCCGTATTGGACAGGTTGGTCACGCATGTTGCACAAGCCTGTGTGTCGCTGGCAAAAGAGGAGCTGAATGAGGTGAAATCAAGATACAGTCTCAGATCCATAGAAGGTTTGGAATGAGTCTGTTTAAACCTTCACTCTACTTTGTATATTTGGCGAAGCGGTATCTTAAAAATTTGCTCGCCATCCTGTTCGGCCTCTCTTTTGCTTTTGCTGCGATCGATTATTTCCAGCATGTGCAGCAGTTCGATGTAGCTTCAAATTACAAAATACTCTATATCTTTTACATGTGGGAAGTTGCCCTGGGACTGCTGTACCCGCTGGCGATCGTATTTGCATTGATCATGACAAAGATCACACTGATCAAAAACAACACGATGGGGGCCTTTCATGCGTTCGGGTATGATAAAAAAAGACTTTTTACGCCGCTATTGGTGGTAGCGTCCGTCACCTATCTTATTTTTTTGGGATTGAACAGTACAGAGTTCTCCTATGCAAAAGACAAAGCATCCTTTATTGTAGACAATGAAATGGGCCCCAATGCGGTTGATGATCTTTTTTTTAAATATAATGATACCTTTGTCTATATTACCAAACTGCATCCTGTAGAGAAAAAGATCACAGATATCACTATTTTCAAAGTCAAGGGATTCCAGGTCCTTTATACCATCAATGCACCTCTGGCGACCTTTGACGGGGAAAAGTGGACGGCACATGCTGCGACACTCAAAACACATATCTATGAAAATGAAGTATTGAAGCGCTACACGATAGAGCATAAGGAGCGCATAGAAACACTGGAGGGGTATAAACCCAAGATCATAGAATCGCTTTATGCGGGGAAATCTTTAAATATTCTCGATGCGTACCATACCTGGAAGTTGTTACAGAAACAAAATCTCAATTCGGACAAAATAAGGGCCATCCTCTATGATAAGGTCGTGATGCCGCTTTCTTCCATGGCTTTATTGTTGATCCTGTTCTTTAAACTCCCTTTTCATGCACGAATGATGAATATCGGTGCTGTCGTCGCATTGGCCTTGGGGGCAACATTCATGATCTGGGGTGCGCTGTATGGCCTGAGTCAGGTGGGCCTGAATGGGGTTTTGATGCCTGAATTGACAGTGATATTGCCAGTAGTGCTTCTGATCGGTGTTGCTCTCTATGTCTATTTTACCGATGAAAGAAGCCTTGTCTGATGCCGGCCATAGGCTTTACATCTACCTTTTAATCAACTTTTGGATAAAATCACCTTAAAATAGACTCGCATGACAGAGCAGTATAGGATAGTGAAAATGAATATTGATTATAAAGCATTGGCAGATAAGTATGGTACGCCCTTGTATATATATGATTTCGATTATATTGAGAATAGGTATACCACGCTCAAGGATGCTTTTTCAGGTAGAAAATCACTTATCAATTATGCGGTCAAGGCAAATTCGAACCTTTCAGTGATATCCCATTTGGCAAAGCTTGGAGCGGGGGCTGACTGTGTGAGTATCGGTGAGGTCAAACGTGCACTGACGGCAGGTGTAGATAAATATAAGATCATCTTCTCCGGTGTAGGAAAACGTGATGATGAGATACGTGAAGCCCTGGAGCAGGATATCCTCCTTCTCAACCTGGAGAGTGAAGCGGAGATGAAACGTGTGGAGATGGTGGCCAAAGAACTCGGGAAAGAAGCACGCATCTCTATCCGTGTCAATCCCAACATCGATCCGCAGACTCATCCTTACATTTCCACGGGGCTGCATGAAAACAAGTTCGGTGTAGAGATAGATATGGCAAAACGTATGTATATTTATGCCAAGAGATCGGAGTTCTTGAATCCTGTAGGCATCCATTTCCACATCGGTTCACAGCTGACCAACATCGAGCCTATACGCGAGGCATGCGGGATCGTAGCAGACCTGGTCCGTTCGCTCAAAGCCATCAACATTGATATCAAGTTCTTTGATGTGGGCGGCGGTATAGGTGTCGTCTATGATGACGAAGTGACCATCCCTGCCGAGACCTACACGCAGGCGATCTTTGAAGCGACCAAGGGGTTGGATGTGACACTCTTGTGTGAACCGGGCCGATATATGGTTGCCAATGCAGGTGCATTTTTCACGAAGGTGCTGTATGAAAAGGTGAATGGCGGAAAACGTTTTGTCATCGTAGACGGTGCGATGAACGACCTGATACGCCCAAGCCTCTACAATGCCCATCATAAGATTGAGGCGGTCATGGTCGAAGGCGAAAAAACACCGGCCGATGTGGTCGGTCCCGTGTGTGAAAGCGGTGACTTCTTCGGTAAGAATGTACCTTTGCCTCCGCTAGCGCATAATGACCTGATAGTGATACACTCTGCAGGCGCCTACGGTTTTACGATGGCAAGCAACTATAATACGCGTGCAAAGTGTGCGGAAGTGGCATTGCAGGGCGGGAAAGACAGGCTGATACGTCAACGTGAGACCTATGAGGACCAGGTGCGTTTGGAACTTGAGTATTTGGAACAGTAAGTTAAAAAAGGTAGGATAAGATATGACTTTGGATGAGTTAAGGGCAAAAATAGATACGATCGATGATACACTGCTTGAACTCTATAATGAGCGTATGGAGCTGGTGCATCAGGTCGGCGAACTCAAAAATACCACAGGTGCGCCCATCTATCGTCCGGAAAGAGAGCAGGCCATTCTCAACCGTCTCAAAAGTCAGAACAGAGGAAGGCTTACGGACGAGGCGATAGACGCACTTTTCCTGGAAATGTTCGCGGTGGCCAGAAACCTCGAACTCCCTGAAGGCGTCGCCTACCTGGGGCCCGAAGCAAGCTTTACGCATCAGGCAGCCGAGAGCAAGTTCGGTGCCATGAGCGCTTACCTGCCTATGAGCTCTATACAGGGTATTTTCCGTGAGGTCAAAAGAGGCACGGCCAAATTCGGCGTGATCCCTATAGAGAACTCGAGCAACGGTATCGTGAGCGATACGATCAATTGTCTGGATGAATATGACCTTAAGATCATCGCCGAGGTGTGCATAGATGTGCATCTGGCATTTGCCACACTCAATGAGGATATCACCAAGATCACCAAGATCTATTCCAAGGATATCGCTTTTGGGCAGTGCCGCAAATTTTTACAGGACCTAAGACTGGATGAAGTGGAACATATTCCGGTGGAATCTACCGTCAAAGCTGCCAAGCTCGCGCTGAAAGACGAAACGGCAGCGGCCCTCTGTCCGGCAGTGGCAGCCAAGTTGAACAACCTGCCTATACGCTTCAACAATGTGGAAGACGACAGCAACAACAGGACACGCTTCTTCATTGTCTCTGACTTTGAAAATGCACCCTCGGGGAATGACAAGACCTCTCTGCTTGTAAGACTTGCAAATACACCGGGTTCCCTGGTAGACTTTTTGAACGATTTTGAAGCAGCCAAAGTGAATTTGACAAAAATCAAGTCACATATCGTAGAGGGCCAATCACTCTTTTTCATAGAGTTCAACGGGCACAAAGAGGATGCACATATCAAACCTATTTTGGAAAAACATAAAGATGAGATCAAAATACTGGGTTCCTATGTGAAAGAGATAGACGATATTTAAAAGTAAGAAGTAAGCTGAGAGGAAGAAAGATAATTATGAAGTTTAACAAAGTATTAGAGAACATTCAAACCTATGAAGCGGGGAAACCTATAGAGCTTGTCGTACGTGAATTTGGTATCGCGCCCAAAGATGTGGTCAAGTTGGCGTCCAACGAAAATCCAATAGGTACGAACCCTGCCATATCCAAAGTGATCAGATCCAATGCTGATATCGCGCATCTGTACCCTGATGACAGTATGTATGAACTTAAGGCTGCACTGAGCAGTAAGTTTAATGTAAAAGACGACAATATCATTATAGGTGCGGGTTCCGACCAGGTGATAGAGTTTATCACGCGTGCACTTTTGGATGACCAATCATCTGTCTTGATGTCTGCGGTGACCTTTGCCATGTATGAGATCTATGCCAAGCAGATGGGTGCAAAGATCATCCGTACTGCGAGCTATACGCACCAATATGATGAGTTTATGGAAGCATACCGTATGCACAGACCAAAGATCATTTTCCTCTGTACACCGAACAATCCTACCGGGGATGCGACAACCAGAGAAGAGGTCTTGAAGATCATTGATGCAGTGGATTCAGATACACTGGTCGTTGTAGACGGTGCCTATATGGAGTATGCTGCAGCTAAAGATCCACAATATGCAATTACACCCAATGATCTGCTGGATCATGAGAATGTCATCTATCTGGGTACATTTTCAAAAGCGCATGGTTTGGGCGGTATGCGTGTAGGCTATGGTATCGCACAGGCTGAACTTATAAAAGAACTTCATAAAATGAGACCGCCGTTCAATATCTCCACGCTCTCTTTGGCAGTCGCCATAGAGGCATGCAAGGATAATGCCTTTGTGGAAGAGTCCATAGCTTTGCATCAGGAACAGATAAAGCGGTATGAAGCGTTTGCCGATGCACAGGGCTTTAAATACATTGAGAGCTATACGAACTTTATCACCTATCTGTTCGACGAGAGCATGGACTCTACCAAAATTTCGGATGCATTGCTGAAGCGCGGTGTGATCATCCGGAACCTTGCCTCTTATCAAATGAATGCGATACGCATTACGATAGGGACAGCGAAGCAGAATGATGTTTTCTTCAAGCATTTTCTAGAAGTGACAGCTTGAAAAGAATCGAGATAGTCGCATCAAGTGAGATCAAGGTCCAACCCTTTATACTTGATGACTTTATGCAGCAGAAAGATGTACACCGTATGCAAAAAAAAGTTACGAAAAAAGAACTGAAGCAGGTCGCTGAAGAGGCAGGATTTCTCTACAGCGAAGCAGAGATCATTTTTGCAAAAAAACTTTTGAATGCCTATTTGGCAGGGAAATAAAAAGATGAGAGATATACAAGCATATTCCATAGAAGAACTCAATACTTTGGCAGAAGATATCCGACAAAAGATATTGGAAACAGTAAGTAAAAATGGCGGACACCTGAGTTCCACTATGGGTGCAACGGATCTCATCGTAGCGATGCACAAGGTTTTCGATGTAGAGAAAGACCCTTTTATCTTTGATGTAAGCCATCAGGCGTATGCACATAAACTTATAACGGACAGATGGGAGCAGTTCGACACCTTGCGCCAGTTTGGCGGTATCTGCGGCTATACGAAGCCCAAAGAGTCCAAATATGACTATTATGTGGCGGGACACAGTTCTACTTCCATTTCTCTGGCTGTGGGGGCTGCGAAGGCGATTGCACTCAAAGGTGAAAAACGTATTCCGGTCGTATGTATCGGTGACGGGAGCATGAGTGCCGGTATGGTGTACGAGGCACTGAATGAGCTGGGTGACAGAAAGTACCCTGTGGTGATCATACTCAATGACAATGAAATGAGTATCGCCAAGCCCATAGGGGCTATTTCCAAACTCCTCTCCCAAACGATGGCAGGTTCATTCTATCAGAAGTTCAAGGGTAAAGTAGAAAAACTCCTTGAGCATTTGCCCGAAGGCGCAACCTATATGGCAAAAAGATTTGAAGAGTCTTTCAAGCTGATCACACCGGGTATCCTGTTCGAAGAGATGGGTATAGAGTATATCGGTCCTGTGGATGGACATGATATTGAGTCTTTGATCGAGACGATGAAAGTGGCCAAAGCGTTGGGCAAACCGGTAATGATCCATGCACAGACCATTAAAGGGAAAGGCTATGAGATCGCAGAGGGGACCAAAGAACATTGGCATGGGGTAAGTGCTTTTGATCTTAAAACCGGTATGGCTCCTAAGAAAAACGGTGCCAAAGCGGCTACGGCCATTTTTTCCGATATGCTGGTCGAACTGGCAGATGCAGATGAAAAAGTGGTAGGTGTGACCGCAGCGATGCCAAGCGGGACAGGGCTGAGTGCTGCCATTGAAAAATATCCGAAACGTTTTTGGGATGTAGCGATCGCAGAACAGCACGCAGTGACCTCTATGGGACCTCTGGCAAAGGAAGGATTTAAACCTTTCTGCACGATCTACTCTACCTTCCTGCAGCGCGGTTTTGACCAGGTGATCCATGATATAGCACTGATGGACCTGGGTGTGGCGTTCGCTCTGGACAGAGCAGGTATCGTAGGGGAGGACGGAGAGACCCACCAGGGGGCCTTTGATATCTCTTACCTAAGAGGAATACCCAACATGACGCTCCTGGCTCCTTATAATGAAACAACGATGAAGCTCTGTATGCAGTTCGCTAAAGACTTTGACCATCCTTGTGCGTTCAGGTATCCCAGAGGCCCCTTCCTGGCGGAAGACAGAGAGAGCCCGGCGTATGAACTTGGGAAATCTGTACTTTTGAAAGAGGGGGAAGAGATACTCTTCATAGGCTACGGGAATGGCGTAGGCCGCGCAGAACAGACTGCCGCACTGGTCGATCAAAACGTCGGGATCCTGGATCTGCGTTTTGTGAAGCCGCTTGATGCTACAATGCTTACAGAACTCAGCAAGACCTACAAAAAATGGTTTGTTTTCTCTGATTCTGCAGCCCAGGGGGGTGTAGGTTCAGCCATTCTGGAGTTTTTAAGCCAAAACAGGATCAAAGATATCGAAGTCACTACCTTTGAATACAGTGATGCCTTTATCACACACGGAAATACAAAACTGGTAGAAGAGTCGTTGGGTATATTGCCGGAGCAATTGGCAAAAAAGATAGTGTAGGGGTTCAGCCCTGTCTCAACCCATGGAAATCATTCTGATTCCTGGACAGACACAGGGGTCTGTCCCTACAATATGAAATTGGATTTAAAAAAGATATTTCGAATATTTTTTTTAAGTTCAGTGACAGTGAACAAAATTCAAATATTCTCTGAACCGCAAGGTGAAGCTTCAATGAGAGGAATTGAGCATGGGTGCTGCCTATACTCAAGGAGAAAACAAATAAAGGTTAAAAAATGGCTAACGAATACATTTTTACAAGTGAATCGGTAACCGAGGGTCATCCCGATAAAATGGCTGATCAGATCTCAGATGCTATACTTGACTATATCATCGAAAGAGATCCTCAGGCCAGAGTGGCCTGCGAGACGTTACTGAGTAATGGTTTTTGTGTTATTGCAGGAGAGTTAAAGACGACAGCGTATGCACCGATGCAGGAGATCGCGAGGGAAGTCGTAAGAGAGATAGGGTACACCGATGCAAGCTACGGGTTCGACTATAGATCCGCAGGTGTACTGAACGGTATAGGCGAACAAAGCCCGGATATCAACCAGGGTGTCGATAAATCGTGTGGAGAAATAGGTGCGGGAGATCAGGGGCTGATGTTCGGCTATGCCTGTAACGAGACCAAAGAGCTTATGCCTCTGCCTATCCTGCTGGCACACAAGATCACAGCAAAACTTGCTGAGGTACGTAAAAACGGTACTGTCCCGTTCTTGCGCCCTGATGGAAAAGCGCAGGTTTCGGTCAGATATGTGGATGGCAAGCCTGTGGCTATCGATACGATCGTGGTCTCAACGCAGCATCATCCTGAAGTCACACTTGAACAGGTACAAAAAGCGGTACTTGAAGAGGTTATCAAAGCGGTGATACCTGAGGAACTGATGTCTGACGATATCACCTATCACATCAATCCTACGGGGCGTTTTGTCATCGGCGGACCTCAAGGAGATGCCGGACTGACAGGAAGAAAGATCATTGTAGATACCTACGGCGGATCCTGCCCGCATGGCGGAGGCGCTTTTTCCGGTAAGGACCCTACCAAGGTAGACCGTTCGGCAGCCTATGCCGCAAGATATGTAGCGAAGCACCTGGTGGCAGCGGGTGCATGTGACAAAGCAACCTTGCAGATCGCCTATGCCATCGGTGTTGCCAAGCCGGTCTCTATCTATGTAGATACGCACGGTACGGCAAAGGTAGAAGAAGCGAAGATCTCAGCCTGCGTCGCAGAACTGTTCGATCTGACACCCAAAGGTATCATGGAAGAGCTGGATCTGTTGAGACCGATCTACAGAAAAACAGCAGCCTATGGTCATTTCGGCCGGGAAGATGATGATTTTACCTGGGAAAAGACACCTAGAGTTGAGGAGATCAAGCGCTATTTAGGGCTTTGATCGTCTAAAACGTGTAAAAAGGGAACGCCTTTTTTTTACCTATAAATTTTATAGGGATTAAAGTATTTTTTAAAAATCTTTAGCTATAGTTTGAAATCTAAATATAAAGGAATTAGAATGGCAGTAATTATTAATGATACATGTATCAACTGTGCAGCTTGTATTGACGAATGTCCAGTAGAAGCGATCGTAGACGAGGATGATAATCCAACGGGTGAGGAATACCACTATGTGTATCCTGACAAATGTGTTGAGTGTGTAGATCACTTTGATTCTCCGGCATGTGCTGAAGCATGTCCAACGGAAGGTTGTATCACTTGGGATATGCCGTTTACAGAAGATTATAAAGATCACTTTAACGGAGAGAACTATATCGATGGTCAAGCTTACGTTATGGAAAATGCTGATGCAGTTATGCCATCAAGAGCTGATATCTCAATCGAAGATAGACAAGCTAGAAAACCAGTAGTAGAAGACTAATCTATTACTTTATACGAGACTACCTCCTGGTAGTCTCGATAAAACCCTCTTAATTCTCTCAAAACATAAACTTATTTTAATACAATTTTAGGTAGAATTCCGTCCGAATACTATCCACTGAATTTCATTTGGAAGTAAATTATCGCTTAGGAATATAGCATGGAACAAACATTATCGATCATCAAACCTGATGCAGTAGCTAAAAATGTAGTAGGTCAGATCTTGGCTAGATTTGAAGCAGCAGGACTTAGAATTGCAGCAACGAAAAAAACAAGACTTTCACGTGTAGATGCTGAAGCATTTTATGCGATCCACGCAGAAAGACCTTTCTTCAAGGATCTTGTAGATTTCATGATCTCCGGTCCAGTAGTTGTAACCGTACTTGAGGGTGAAAATGCAATGGCCAAGAACAGAGAGCTAATGGGTGCTACCAACCCAAAAGAAGCTGAGCCGGGTACGATCAGAGCTGATTTCGCGGACAGTATCGATGCCAATGCAGTACACGGAAGTGACTCTGTTGAAAATGCTACAAATGAAATCAACTTCTTTTTTGCACAGAGAGAAATTTACTAAGTAAAAAACTGTGAAAATAGTTTTTGATAAGATAGGTTCCACACCTACACCTGTTGAATTTGAATTAGAAGGTGTGAGGCTTGAAGGGACTTTAAAGAAGAGCGGTTATCATCAGGTGATCTTGGATGCGAAGATGAGCGGCAGTATTGAATTGTCATGTGATAGATGCGGGAAGACCTACAGCTATGATATAGACAATGGTCTGCAGCTTAAGCTCAGTGATATCATATCCGAAGATAAAGATGATTTAGATATAATTGAGTTCTTAGATGGCGAAATAGATATGTCGTACATACTACAGAGCGAAATAAATACATTTAAGAGTACTTATAACTATTGTGACACTTGTAACAATAGTGATGAAGATTTTGAAGTAGAATATTAAATAAAATTGTAATAAAGGACAAAAAATGGCAGTACCTAAAAGACGTGTGAGTCACACAAGATCAGCAAAAAGAAGAACACACTACAAATTGACACTCCCAATGCCTGTAAAAGATGCAGACGGAACATGGAGAATGCCTCACCACATGAACATGACCACTGGTGAGTACAAAAAAACTAAAGCGTAATCTTAATGATCAAAATCGCGATTGACGCAATGGGCGGGGACTTTGGTCCTGAGCCTATCATAGAAGGTGTGGTCCAAGCACTGGAAACAGAAAAATTCCTCCCTATTCTAGTAGGTAATTCAGAAGAGATACGCTCTTTCCTTCCCCCCTATTACGCAGACAAAGTTGAAATCGTTGAAGCTTCAGATGTGATCTCTATGAGCGATCAGGCGACGAATGCATTGAAACGTAAAGACTCCTCTATTTTCAAAGCGGTAGAGCTGGTACGGGAAAAAGAAGCATCTGCAGTGGTGTCCGCCGGGCACAGCGGTGCGACCATGACCCTTGCCACTTTGCGTATAGGCCGTTTGCCGCATATCTCCAAGCCGGCACTTGCGACATTGATGCCCAGTGTGATCGCCACGAAAACATTGGTATTGGATGTAGGTGCCGTAACGGACTGTACCCCTCAAAACCTTTATGAGTTCGGTGCCATGGGTGAAGCCTATGCGCAGACGATCCTGGGGATACCTTCTCCCAGAGTAGGGCTTTTATCCAATGGTTCGGAAGACTCGAAAGGGAATGCCTTAACAAAAGAGGCATTTAAGCTGCTCAAAGGACTTAAGGGGTTTGTGGGCAATGTGGAAGGCCGTGACATATTTAACGGGAGTGTGAACGTGGTCGTATGTGACGGGTTTACCGGTAACATTTTACTTAAGACCAGTGAGGGGGTTGTCTCCACGATCTTCACACTGATGAGACAGCACATTCGCAAATCGCTTCCGGCAAAGATCGGTGCATTGATGATGAAAAGAAAAGTATTCGGCAATATGAAAAAGCAGGTGGACTATGCAGAGTACGGAGGCGCACCGCTCTTGGGTGTCAACGGATGTGCGATCATCTCTCATGGAAGTTCCAATGCCAAAGCCATCAAAAATGCTATATTTCAGGCGATACGCTATACCAAGTCGGATGTAAATAAAACCATCGAAACACTTCTCTCTGATAACAAATAGGTCTAAGGTATCTCGGTACCTTAGACCACTCTGCAAGCACTCTTACTCCTTAAAACTTATAAATTTATGGTAAAATAGCAGACTTTATTTTATTCGTTAAGGACAACTATGTCACCAGTAAAACCCATATACGCGGCATTCAGGTCTATAGGGGCATACGTGCCTGAAAAGATCCTATCCAATGCAGATCTTGAAAAGATGGTAGATACCACAGATGAATGGATCGTCAAGCGTACGGGTATAAAAGAGCGTCATATAGCTGCAGAAGATGAGTATACAAGTGATATGGCTGCCAAAGCATGCGAAGTGGCAATAGCACGTTCGGGTATAGCAAAAGATGAGATAGATCTGGTCATTTGTGCAACCGTCACGCCTGATTATTTCAACATGCCTTCCACTGCCTGTCTTATTTCGGACAAGATCGGTATCAGGGATGTGCAGGCGTTCGATATCTCTGCCGCATGCAGCGGATTTGTCTATCTCCTCACGATCGCCAAAGCGTTCATTGAATCGGGCATGAAGAAAAATGTACTGGTGGTGGGAGCAGAGAAGTTCTCTTCCGTGGTGGATTATACAGACAGAAGTACCTGTATCTTGTTCGGAGACGGTGCAGGTGCCGCGGTGATCTCTGCCACGTCGAATAAGGACGAAGCATTCATCGATATCCATGCGAGCGCAGACGGGTCCTATGCGGACTTTTTGGTGACACCGGCACCCGGAGCGATCCATCCTGCGAGCCAGGAAGTGATCGATCAGGGGCTTAATTTCGTGCAAATGAAGGGAAATGAAACCTTTAAACTGGCAGTCAAGACTTTGACAAAAGATGTCAAAGAGATACTTGCCAAAAATAAGATCGATGCGAATGATATTCCGCATTTTGTCCCGCACCAGGCGAATTACCGTATTATCAAGGCAGTAGGGGATGCGCTGAAGATGAGAGACGAACAGGTGGTACTTACCGTCGGTAAATACGGAAATACTTCCGCGGCCTCCATACCTATGGCACTGAATGATATTTGGGAGTCTGGCAGACTGAAAACAGGCGATCTGATGCTGCTTGACACCTTCGGCGGGGGATTGACCTGGGCAAGTGCCTTATTGCCGTTCGCCGGAAAATCACGCTAAGTGTATTTTCCCAAGGAGCTTAAAATATGAAGATCGGGTTTATTGGCGATATCGTAGGTAAACCCGGACGCCTGATGATCAAACGTCATCTGAAGCGTCTGAAACAAGAGCATTTTGTGGACTTCATGATAGCCAATTATGAAAATGCCAGCCACGGTTTTGGTCTGACAGAGAAGAACTGCACTGAACTGCTGGGCTACGGTATCGATATGATGACCGGAGGGAACCATAGTTTCGACAAAAAAGAGATACTCACACTCTTTGACACCTATCCGCTGATCCGCCCGATGAACTACCCGAAGGAAACACCCGGGAAGGGTATCTACAGAACGACCATATCAGGGCATGAAACTGCCATTCTGAATCTTATGGGACACTATACCATGCCCATGGCAGACAACCCGTTCACCATGATCATGGAGGTCGTCAAAGAGCTGAAGACACAGGGGATCAAACATATCATCCTTGATATGCATGCAGAAGCCAGTTCAGAAAAACAGGCGCTCCTGCATATGCTCAAAGAGGAGGTATCCGCGATCATCGGTACCCATACCCATGTGGCCACAGATGACCTGCAGGTAAGGGACGGGTGCTGTTATGTGACAGATGTGGGACTGACAGGCTGCTACGACGGCGTGATAGGGATGGACAGTGCGGTACCGATCAAACGGGTGCTTACCGGGATCGGGGGACATTTTGATGTGCCTGATGCATGCAAGGCGCTTTTGCAAATGGTGGTGTTTGAACTCGATGATGACGGGCGCTGTGTAGGGGCTGAAAAGATCAAGATCTATGAGGACAAACCGAAGATAGTCACAAAGGCATGGATGGAGGACTAAGCGCCTGCCTAGCTGTTACGTTTGATCCTGACCTTCTTTGGATCGAACAGGGCAATGGCCTCTTTGATCATAGGCTCTTGTAGCAGAGTGGAAGGGTCTTTCTCTTTTGCTGCTTCTGTTTCTCCCGCTTCGGGGGCGATACAGGAACTTTTCATTTCAATATCTTCTATCATGGAAGCTGAATCCGCATCCTGATGTGCAGGTGCTTCCTGTGCCGGAGGTGCTGCTTCTTCTACGTTTGGTGTGTCAACTTTTTTTTTAGGCCTATTGATGATCTTGGTGTCAAATCCAAACATATCTTTGACGAACATATTGATAAGCCCCCAATGTGTGACGAGCATTTTTTTATCTTCACCTTCCGCCGTAGAACCCCATGTGAGCTGGTTGTCGGCAAAACTTTCAAAGGTGATATTGCGCTCGAAGCAGGCACCTACGTCATAATTCCTGTCATAAATTTTACGGACAAGTGCATCAAAGGCTTTCTGCTGAGGGTTTGCAGCGGGTGCAGAGGGCTGTGTTGCTGCAGGTTCGCTCATGGATGCTTCCACATCCTGTGTAGGGATAGACCCCTGCATCTCTCCGGGCTCAACAGCGGGTTTGGCCCCTGCATCATTTTCCTCTTCTGTGACGGGTGTTTCTGTGATCTCAGAGGAAGCTACCGGCGCTTCAGGCATGACAGCTGCTTCTGCTTTGCTTATCGTTTCCTGCGTGTTTTGTATGTCTGAGGCCATTTTTTGTTTCTGTACGGGAAGCGAGGAGACTATTTCATCTTCTGTAATGACCGTCACCCCTTCAGATACCGCGCTCTTTTCAGAGGTTACCATGATCTCCGAGATCTCAACCCCTTTGAGCTCTTGCTCCAGGCCACGTATCATCGTGTCTATATCTTTGATCTCCAGAGCCTCCATCATTTTAAAGAGAGACAGAGAGAGCACGAATTCGCCGTCACTTCCCAGGGAGAGCAAGGACTTTGATTCTGCGATGATCCTGAAGAAACGCTCTATGATCATAGGGTTCAAACGGCTTTTTTCATTTAAAAGCAGCTCTTTGAGATAGAGGGTAAACTCATCAAGGATCATCTCCGTTTCGTAGTCTGCAGCCGTTTTGATAAAGGCCAGGATCTTTGCGGTGTCCTTCTGCATGATGTCGGAGAGCAGTTGCTCCAGGTGACTCGGCTCGATAATACCCAGCATTCCCGTAACCGTATTGACATCTACATAGTTCTTGGAGTAGACAATGGCCTGATCCAGCAATGTCAGAGAATCCCTCAGGCTTCCTGCTCCCGAACGCGCGATGATGTCAAGCGCGTCTCTCTCGTACTCGATGTTCTCGAGGTCCAGGATGTGTTCCAAATGTTTGAGCACGAGCGGTTGGGGGATCTTTTTAAACCGGAAATGTTGGGTACGCGAAAGTATGGTGGCCGGCAGTTTTAACGGATCGGTAGTGGCCAGTATGAACTTGACAAAGTCCGGCGGCTCCTCAAGGGTTTTCAATAAGGCATTAAAGGCCTGAGGGGTAAGCATATGTACCTCATCGATGATGAAGATCTTGTAGCGTGCAGAGCTGGGTTTGTATTTGGTGTGTTCGATGAGGTCTTTGATATCATCTATCCCGCGGTTGCTTGCGGCATCCATCTCGATGATATCCATATGGCTGTTCTCGATCGCCATGACACAGTGTGTACATGTGCCGCAGGGATGAGACGTGGAGCCTTTTTCACAGAGCAGTGCTTTCGCAAAAATACGTGCCGTAGAGGTTTTTCCGCTTCCTCTGAGCCCCGAAAAAAGGTAGGCGTGGGAGAGTCTGTTCCCTTCAAGCGCAAGAGAGAGCGTCTGTGACACTGCTTCTTGTCCGATGAGGTCATCAAAGGTGGCAGGCCGGTATTTTCTTGCTAAAGCTAAAGACAAAGAAACTCCTTGGTTTTATTGCTATTATTGTAGTTAAATTTTACTTGTGATTGGTATAATTGAAAGTATAAAACAGAATTTAAAAAGGCAATGCCCATGAAATGGAAAGGCGGCAGAAAGAGTTCCAATGTGGATGACAGAAGGGCTGCTTCCGGCGGCGGACGCGGTATGCCCTCCAGGGGGACCCTTATGCTGCTCTGGCCCATCATCAGACCCCTGCTCAGAACGAAACTGGGATGGGCCATCATTGGCCTGGGTGTGGTGGCATATATGAGCGGATTCAATCCGCTTTCCATGCTAGGCATGAACGGTACCCCCGCAGCTCCGATCGACCAGGCAGAGGATGATAGAAATGCGGCATTTATCTCAACGGTGCTGGCAAGTACGGAAGATGTGTGGAAAAAAGAGTTGCCTGGCTACAGGGAACCCGTGATGGTCCTCTACCGCGGAGGGACACAGAGCGGATGCGGATTTGCCAACTCGGCGGTCGGCCCGTTTTACTGCCCCGCAGACCAGAAGGTCTACCTGGACCTCAGTTTCTTTGATGAGTTGTCAAAAACGCATGATGCCCCCGGTGATTTCGCACAGGCGTACGTGCTGGCGCATGAGATAGGACATCATATCCAGAACCTGCAGGGCACACTGGCAAAAGTACAGCAAGCCAAACAGCAATGGGGCAACACCCAGAAGGCCAACGCATTGCAGGTCAGGGTGGAACTCCAGGCTGACTGCTATGCTGGTGTATGGGCACACCATGCACACAAGCGTTTTAATATTCTGGAAGAGGGAGATGTGGAGGAAGCGCTAAGGGCAGCCAGTGCGATCGGTGATGATACATTGCAGAGAAGATCCACAGGGACGGTCAGGCCGGATGCTTTTACGCACGGAAGCGCAGAGCAGCGTGTAGAATGGTTCAGAAGAGGATTAAGGTCCGGAGATATCCGCCAGTGCAATACCTTTCAATAGAGGCTTCGGTATTCCCCTGTCACGTACGGGAGAAAGGGGTGAGGATGTCTCAATTCATCTCTAACCCCATATTGGATATAATCCCCTCAAATAAATAATCACAACAATGAAGCGAGAAACAATGAGTTACAATCCAAGTGAGATTGAAGCCAAATGGCAGAGAAAATGGGACGAAGAGCAGGCTTTTGAGCCGGATGATGCTTTAACCAGAAAGAAAAAATACATCTTGAGCATGTTTCCTTTTCCTTCCGGACGTTTACATATGGGGCATGTGCGCAACTACGCTATCGGGGATGCCTTTGCACGTTACTACAGAAAACAGGACTTCAACGTACTGCACCCTATCGGCTGGGATGCGTTCGGTATGCCTGCGGAGAATGCTGCCATCAAACACGGACGCCATCCCAAAGAGTGGACCTATGCGAACATTGACTATATGAGAAAAGAGCTCAACGCTCTGGGGCTCTCTTTTTCCAAGACACGCGAATTTGCCACCTGCGATACGCTCTATACGAAGTGGGAACAGGAATTTATCATCAAGATGTTCGAAGAGAAACTGCTTTACCGTGAGTCTACAACGGTGAACTGGTGCGAATCGTGTCATACGGTGCTGGCCAATGAACAGGTTGAAGAGGGGTGCTGCTGGCGTTGTGACAATGAAGTACAGCTCAAAGAGATGCCTGGATACTACCTGGATATCATCAAGTATGCGGATGACCTGCTTAACGATCTCAAACAATTGGAAGGGAAATGGCCTTCACAGGTACTGACAATGCAGAGCAACTGGATCGGTAAATCCCAGGGACTGGAGTTCGAGTTCGAACTGAGCGAGGCCAGCAAAGCAAAGCTGGGTGGAACATTTGAGAGATACACTGTCTTTACCACACGCCCCGATACGATCTACGGCGTCACATACTCAGCACTGGCGGCAGAACATCCTATCACCAAGTATCTTGTCGAACATGGCTTGCTGGATGAGGATATTGCCCAGAAGATCACGCACATCGCCAACATGACAGAGCGCGAAAGGGCACAGGCGGACAAAGAGGGGTATCCTCTCGGCATCTCTGTGGTCCATCCGCTTACGGGGGAAGAGATACCGGTGTGGACGGCGAACTTCGTACTGGCCTCTTATGGGGGCGGTGCGGTCATGGCTGTACCGGCACATGATGAGAGAGACTTTGAGTTTGCCAGCAAATATGACCTTCCGGTGAAAAGGGTCATTAGCGGAGGGGAAGCACTTCCCTACACGCTTGAAGGGGAACTGCTGGATTCTGCAGCGTTTACAGGACTGGGCAATTACGAAGCCAAGGCCAAGATCATTGCGATGTTCGAAGAGGCTGGATTCGGGAGAGGTACGACCAACTTCAAACTGAGAAACTGGGGTGTGAGCCGTCAGCGTTATTGGGGAGCACCTATACCGTTCGTGCATTGTACGCACTGTGGGCTCGTACCTGAAAAGATAGAAAACCTTCCTATCGCATTGCCTGAAGATGTAGAGATCACAGGCGAGGGAAATCCTCTGGAGAACCATCCTACATGGAAGCACTGTGAGTGTCCAAAGTGTGGCCAGGCGGCTCTGCGCGAGACAGATACCCTCGATACCTTTGTGCAGTCAAGCTGGTATCAGTTCCGTTATGCGACCCATCCGAAAAAATGGAATGAAGTGGGTATAGACAGGGAAGAAGCGAATTACTGGTTGGGTGTCGACCAGTATATCGGCGGGATCGAGCATGCCATCCTGCACCTGCTCTATGCACGTTTCTTTACGAAAGTACTGCGTGACCTTGGTTACCATGATATCAATGAGCCGTTCGAGAGGCTTTTGACACAGGGGATGGTACTGATGGACGGAGCGAAAATGAGCAAATCCAAGGGAAATACGGTAGATCCGGATGCCCTGGTGGAAAAGTATGGTGCGGATACGGCCAGACTCTTTACCCTTTTTGCCGCACCGCCGGCCAAAGAGCTCGAGTGGAACGACTCGGCGGTCGAGGGTGCGTTCAGGTTCATCAAAAAACTCTATGAGAGAAAAGAAAAGGTCACACAAGATACCTTGCCTGATATCGATCAGGGAAGCTTGAGCAAAGCGTCCAAACTGGCACGTGTTAAAGTCTATGAAGCGCTGCAGAAATCGACGGATGTCTATGAGAAGACCTTTGCCTTCAACACCCTTATAGCAGCCTGCATGGAAGCCCTGAATGCACTAGACAAACAGGAGGATGGCGCTGTATGGACCGAGGGTATGTACATTATGCTGAACCTGCTTGAACCCATCATTCCCCATGTGACAACGGAGCTCAGTGAAGCGCTGTTCGACCGTAAAAACCTGCAAGATGCGCTTGAAGTGAAAGAAGAGGTCTTTGTACAGGAGAGCGTGCTGTATGTGGTGATGATAGGCGGTAAAAAGCGTACGGAGATAGAGGTCGGTCCTTCTGCCACAGAAGAGGAGATCCTGGCTGCCGCCAAAGAAGCCGGAGCAAAATGGCTTGAAGGTATGTGTATCGTCAAAGAGATCGTGGTACCGAATAAATTGGTCAACTTGGCCGTCAAACCAGCCTCTTAATGATAAAATAAATGAGGAATGAGAAATGATGACACCGTATTATGAAGGTTTTTTAAAGAGAAATAGACAAACATCGCTCATTGCTCATTACGCATTACTCATTGTAGCAGTGGTACTGCTCACGGCCTGCGGATACAAACCCTCTTCCCATGCGATCAGGAATGTCTTTGCAGATACCGTCTATGTGGAAGTACTGGTGGACAGAGCAGAACCGGAGAATGCTCCTTTTATCAAAGATGAAGTAAATCGCATGGTCTATACACGTTTTAAAGGGCGTGTGGTCAAAAAAGAAGAGGCGCAGAGCCAGATACGGATCTCTTATGCGGGGAGTACGTTCATCCCGCTTTCGTATGAAAATGGTTATGTGACACGCTACCGTGCAAATATCAGAGTGCATTTTGACATGGTGACCAAAGAGGGCAAGGTCAAAAAAACTATTTCTACGATTGTTGAAACGGATATTCAGGAGAGTTCCGTGAACACTTCTGCACTCAGGATAGAAGCGATCCGACTAGGTATGGCAAAAGCCCTGGATGAATTTTTGGCCTATGTGAGTGCCAAAGGGATGTTAAAAGAGGATGGATGATACCTGATTTCACTACCTTTCTTGCAGAAAAACCTCTTTATTACAAAGAGATAGACCATCAGCGTGTGCATCGTGCGTATGGGGTGTTGAAGCCGCATATCACACAGCCAAGAACGGTACATATCGTGGGGACGAACGGTAAAGGTTCCACCGGGCGTATCATCGCACATCTGGCACACAGAAGCGGTCTTTCGGTCGGACATTTTTCCTCACCCCATATCTTAAAGTTCAATGAACGTATCTGGCTCAACGGCAGTGACAGTTCGGATGCAGAACTTGAGAAGGCGCATCAGAAACTTTTTGCGATCCTGGGCAGAGAGATGAGTGAGAGCTTGAGCTACTTTGAGTATACAACACTCCTGGCTTTTATGGTCTTCGAACCGTGCGACCTGATGGTCCTGGAAGCAGGACTGGGCGGGGAATTCGATGCGACCAATGTCTGTGACAAGGCACTTTCGGTCATCACGCCTATAGGCATAGACCATCAGGCGTTTCTGGGTGAGAGCATTGAGGAGATCGCTGGCACAAAGATACGCAGTATACAAAAGCAGGTGCTGCTGGCCCCGCAGGTCTATGATGAGGTGCTGGATGTGGCCCAGAAGATCGCAGAGGAGAAGGGTGCCAAACTCTATCTGCATCGATCTCCGACCCAAAACGTGAAGGTGTTGAAGGCGATTGCAAAAGAGAGATCCTGGGGAGCGTATCTGATAGAGAATGCTTCTGTGGCCTTGCAGGCTTTGGATATTCTGGATATTGCTTACGACATCGATGATCTGCGTACCCTCGAACTTTTTGGACGTTTCTATCCGATCACAGAAAATATCCGTATCGATGTAGGACACAATCCTTTGGCCGCAGAGGCCATAGCCAAGGCCTTGGATGAAAAGGTGGTGCTGATCTATAACAGTCTTGATGACAAGGATTATGAAGCGGTGTTAAAGATACTCAAGCCCAAAGTAAAACGTGTAGAGATCATCCCTATCCATTCACAAAGGGCTACGACTCTAGGCGAGATAGAAAAAGCACTGGAAAAAGTAGGCATAGCATATGGCTATTTTGAGAGCAAGATAGACAAAGATGAGCAGTACCTGGTATTTGGTTCATTTTATGTCGTAGAAGCATTTTTAAATCAGATGAAAAAGAAGATCCATGTACCAAAGTAATATATATGAATACCTCGAAACGCTAAAAGAAGAAAAACTGCTGATCTGCAAGGATGACAAAGAGGCGGTACAGATACGGGATGTGGCAGTGCTGCTCGGGTTCGATGCTTTCGTGTTGCCTGACCTTCGCGTGAGCGTGGGTGAAGACCTGCGTGCCTATAGTGAAGATGTACAATTGCTATTTTTCCAATTGGCCTCTTTTTATACCAGCGGCAAGAAAAAGATACTCATTTCGCCTTTGAGAACGCTGCTGATCCCCTTCCCAAAACCTGAACTTTTTGCGTCACGCTCCATAGAGTTCGGTGATACCCTGGATCTGCAGGAACTGAAAGATACCCTGTATCAGTGGGGATATCATTTCACCGATGTGGCGGTAAGCCATGGAGAGGTCTCTTTCCGCGGAGACATTATAGATATTTTCCCCATAGGTGCGGATAAGCCTTGCCGTATCTCTTTGTTTGATGAGGAAGTGGAGACGATCCAGCATTATGACGAGGGGACACAGAAACGCAGCAGTGACGAGTTGGAGTCTTTGACCTTCACACCTGCATTTTTAGCTTTGGACCATACCCAGCATGAGGCACTCAGGAACAGAGTGGAACGGAGTCCTTACGACACCTTTGTCAAAGACATAGATTCGCTTGGCTTGTGGCACCTGGATGAATTGGCGGAAAGTGCTTTGGATGTCTTTGAAGCAGTAGCGGCTTCCGCTTTGGATGAGGAACTGAAAGAGATCTATGAGCTGGATGAGCCGCTTGTTCCGAGGAAATCATTTCTGCTGCCGTCCATCCCGGAAGGGAAGAAATACCGTGATCTTGAAGCAGTGGACCCCAACAAGCTTTTAGAGGCACATCAAGATAAAAAGATCACGATCCTTGCCAAAAATGAGAGCATCGTACGTGGTTCCGAACTGAGTTCTTTCGAGAATGTCACGTTCGTCTACCAGGAAGGTATCGTCAACCTTTTAGGTGCAGACAGACTGATCCTTTCGCTCAATAAACCGGTGAAACGCAAAAAGGTAAAAAAAGCCACACTGGTACTGGATGAGCTGAAACCGGGTGACTATGTGGTACATGAGAATTACGGAGTGGGTATTTTTAAAGGCATAGAGAAGCGGGATGTACTGGGAGCCACCAGCGAATTCGTTGTGATGCATTACCAGAATGAGGACGCACTGCTGATTCCTGTTTCCAGCCTTGAAGTGATCGACCGTTATGTAGCCGAAGGCGGCGCCTTGCCGGTACTTGACAAGCTGGGTAAAGCCAGCTTTAAAAAGCTCAAAGCCAAGGTCAAAGAGAAACTCTTTGCCATCGCATCACAGATCATCAACCTTTCGGCACAGCGCCATTTGAAAAAAGGTATCAAACTCAAACGGAACATGGAAGAACATGCCATCTTTATGGCAGAGGCCGGGTTTGTGCATACAGAGGACCAGGAGCGTGCCATCAACGAGATGCTTGATGATATGAGCTCCGGCAGGATGATGGACAGACTCCTCTCTGCAGATGTGGGATTCGGTAAAACGGAAGTCGCGATGAACGGCATGTTCGTGGCGGTCAAAAACGGCTACCAGGCGATGATGATAGCTCCTACGACGCTGCTCAGTTCACAGCACTACAAGAGCCTCAAAGAGCGTTTTCACGGGCATGACATCAGAGTAGCCAAACTCGACAGGTTTTCTACGGCCAAAGAGAAAAATACCACGCTGAAAGGGCTGGAAGAGGGGACCATCGATGTGGTGGTAGGGACACATGCCCTGCTGAAAGCCAGGTTTAAGAACCTGGCGCTTGTCATCATCGACGAGGAGCACAAGTTCGGTGTCAAACAGAAAGAGGCGCTCAAGGAGATCTCCATCGATGTGCATCTGCTGTCCATGTCCGCCACACCGATCCCAAGATCCTTGAACCTGGCACTCTCCGAAGTGAAGTCCTTTTCCGAGATCCTCACACCGCCTACGGAACGACAAGGTGTCCGTACGTTTGTCAAGAGCTATGACGATAAGGTCATCAAGGAGGCCATACTCCGTGAGATGCGGCGAGGCGGCCAGATATTTTATGTCTTCAATTCCATCGCAGGGATAGAAGAGAAAAAGAAAGAACTCCTGGAGATACTTCCCAAACTGCGTATCGCGGTGCTGCACTCCAAGATCTCTGCCAAAGAGACAGAGGATGAGATGATGCTCTTTGGTGATGGCGAGTATGATGTGCTGCTCTCTACCTCCATCGTGGAGTCCGGGATACACATGCCGCATGCGAACACGATGATCGTAGACGGGGCGGACAATTTCGGTATCGCAGACCTGCATCAGCTTCGCGGGCGTGTAGGGCGCGGGGCCAAAGAGGGGTACTGCTACTTCATGGTCACGGACAAAGAGCGTTTGACGGACAATGCAAAACGCCGTCTGCTCGCACTGGAATCACATTCGGACCTGGGAAGCGGCGCCGTACTGGCATTCCATGACCTTGAGATACGCGGCGGAGGGAATATCATCGGGGAAGCGCAGTCCGGGCATATCAAACAGATAGGGTATTCGCTCTATCTGCGCATGCTGGAAGATGCGATCAAAGAGCTCTCCGGGCAAGATAAAGAAGTGGCACAGAACATCGACATGAAGCTCTCCATCAGCGCCTATCTGAACGAAGAACTGATAGAAGAGGACAGGCTGCGTCTGGAGCTGTACCGTCGTCTTTCGCTCTGTGAAACCACGGGGGAGGTCTACGAGATAGAAACAGAGATAGCAGACCGTTTCGGGAAGCTCGATGTGATCACCAGACAGTTCATCGATGTGATCGTCATGAAAGTATTGGCAAGACAGCAGGGCATCTCCAAAGTCTCTTCCTACGGTGAAAATGTCTTTATAGAGTTCATAGATGAGAACAAAGAGAGAGTGGTACTCAAATCACGGAGCAAAGACGATGATGACATCATCGCCACAGCCATGGGGTATTTGAAGCAGGGGTCATAATATTAACCTTCAATTAACCTCACAAAAGTATACTTTTTTAGATAAAAATGCAGGAGAGTAATTTGAGTCAAATCGTAGAAAACATCAAAACAGAGATTTCTAAAGTGCTTGTAGGACAGGACAAGATGATCGAAGGACTTTTGGCAGGATTACTTTGCCGCGGACATATACTGCTGGAGGGTGTTCCCGGACTTGCCAAGACCACTGCTGTCAATGCCCTGGCCAAAACACTCGGCCTGGATTTTAAAAGGGTACAGTTCACCCCTGATCTTCTTCCCTCTGACATTATCGGTACAGAGATCTATGATCCCTCCAACAATACCTTCAAGATCAAACAGGGCCCTATCTTTACGAACCTTTTGCTTGCAGACGAGATCAACCGTGCGCCTGCAAAGGTACAGTCCGCACTGCTTGAAGTGATGCAGGAGAGACAGGTGACCATCGGAGATGAGACCTTCAAGATAGCGCTTCCTTTTTTGGTCATGGCGACGCAGAACCCCGTGGAACAGGAGGGTGCCTATGAGCTTCCTGAAGCACAGCTTGACAGGTTCATGATGAAAGTGGTGGTCGGCTATAACACGAAAGAAGAGGAGTTGGAGATCGCAAGACGTGCTGCGAACAACAGTTTCGGAGAGATCCAGCAGGTAGCAAGTATCGAGGATCTCAATAAGATCAGGGAAGAGGTACTTCAGGTGCATATGGATGAAGAGGTGGAAGCCTATATCATCGAACTGATCGCCGCGACACGTGATCCCAAAGCGTATGGGCTTGAGGAGCTTGAAGCCTACATAGAGTTCGGAGCGAGTCCCCGTGCAAGTATCGACATGTACAAGGCCGCACGTGCGATCGCTTACCTGAAGGGGCAGGATTATGTGTCGCCGCTCGAGATAGCCTATATCGCCAAAGAGATCCTCCGTCACCGCATCATACTCTCCTATGAGGCGCAGGCAGAGGAGATCACACAGGATGAGATCATCGAAAAGATCCTGGCAGCAGTGCCGATCCCTTAATACATAAATGTCGGCCCGAACGCCCTTGAAAGCGAAGCGGTTGGAGAGGGTCGACGACTTTTGCCTACTTTTCTAGAAAAGTAGATAAAACATTCAGAATGAAGATACACTTTAAAGACAAAAAGAAGAGAGGGTAGATTTGAACAAAGCAGTGAAGAAGATCATCCTTAAAACCAAAAAACAGGTCTACGGCGACATGCTGGGAAACAACGCCTCCATCTTTCAGGGTGAAGGCTTTGAATTTTCAGAACTGCGCGAGTATGTCTATGGC
>NZ_DATCSP010000077.1:0-32469 GCF_036568385.1 Sulfurovum sp.
AGGTTCGGGATGCGGCTTGGGATGCTCCACGTCATCTCTGCCGATCAGTACGTCAAAATACTTCATCAGGTCAAAATGCTCAAGCAGTTCACGTGAATACTGCGTGGTCTTCGTGGTCACGATACCCAGTCTTGCGTAGCCGTGTGCATACTCTATGGCTTCTTTTGCACGGGGGATCAGTGTGGTTTTTTTCGTATGTATGGTACGGTAGTGCTCTTTGTAGGCTTTCACATAGGCCATGGCCTCCTCTTCGGCCACACCAAGCGTTACAAAGATCACATCTAAAGGCAAACCTATCAGCGGTTTGATGCTCTCCGCAGGCGGCACTTCACCGCCACACGTTTGATAGGCTGTTGCAAAACTCTCCAGGATCGCTTCTGTTGAATCGATGATCGTACCGTCCAGATCAAAGATCAGTATCTTGCTTCTCAGTGTACCTTCTTTCATTTGATATATCGTATTTGAGGCCATTGTCTCTACCTTTTCATTAAAATTTTTAGACCTTCTGAAAAACCAGAGGCGCGTTTTATAAACCGCATCATACCCGTTAAAGATAAAACTTCAGGGTTACGGATATCTGCTTTACGGTCACTGACCGCTTTTTGTTTATTTTTTGGCGTCACATACGATGCTTGTTACAGGTAATACATGGGCTTACTTTTGAAATACCTCGTATCTGTATCGAACCATCGGGGTCTCTTCACGGTTCCCCCACTCCTTCATGGAAGCATCATAGAGCCTTACGTGTTTGTACCCCAGTACACCACTAAGTACAAAATAGTTGAAGGAGGTCTCAAGTCCGCCTGTACAGTAGACGATGACCTCATGCTCTTTGTCAAGATTGTACCCGTTCGCAAACAGTGTTTCCAGTTTTTCTGCATCTTTGAGCCTATAGTCATTCTCTACCGAATAGTTCCATGAGTAGCTCATCGCTCCCTTGATGTGACCGTCCCTGGCTACCGTATCTGTAGGTGTGACCCCAAGATATTTGTCACCCGGCCGTGCATCCAGCATAGGAAGTTTTCCTATATGGTTCTCTACGTAGTTTCTGTCCGCGATCAGTGCCGGACGGGTTTTTACCGTATAACTGCTTGCAGCCACTTTCGGTATACTGCTGTCAAGCGGAGCACCCGCCTTTACCCATGCCTGCTTGCCGCCGTCCAACAGTGCGACATTACCGACACCGTGATAGTTCAGTGCCCAGAAAATGTAACTTGCTTTGAGAAGATCTTTTGGTGTTTGGATATCCGCATAGAGCACCACTTCCGTAGAGGCATCGATCCCCAGTCTTTGGATCTCGTTCTGGATCTCCTGCGGGTCTCTGATAGTGACAAACGTATCCTTGTTGACCCTCCATTTATCTATCGTGGTATGGAGTGCACCTTTGATGTGCCCTGATCCATAACTTTGGGGAGTCGAGACCTCTACGATCCTGAGTTTTTTGTCATCGATATGCTGTTGAAGCCATGCAGTGTTGATCAGTGGTTCGATCGCAAAAGAGGCGACCGAAACCAAAAGAGAGACGAATAAAGTTTTCATACTGGACCTTTGTAGATAATTTTCTTTATTCTAAAGCAGTCCTACTTAAAGATAGATATTATTTGATGATAATCTTTTTCTTTTATTTTGTCTCTGTTCGTCAGTCCTATCCTTTTGGTTTGTTTCTTTGGGCCATTTTAATATGCACATGAATGATCTCCAGTGCGGCAGGTGTCACACCCGATATCTGTGAGGCGGCGAACAGGGTCGGCGGTGTGGCAAGTTCAAGTTTTTCAACGATCTCGTTGCTCAGTCCGGAAATATTTCTATAGACAAAACCTTCGGGGATCTTGATCTTCAGCATATCATCCATTTGCAGGATCTGCTGCTGCTGCTTCTCGATATAACGGCTGTACTTGGCTTCTACCAGGATCTGTTCGATCACCTCATCATCATATTTGTCAAACTCCGGCAGCAGTGTTACCAGTTTTTCCCTATTGAAATCTCCGCGGCCTATGACATCCATCAGATAGGTCTTTTCATTGATCTTGACAGCCCCTATCGACTCAAGCTTTGCCAGAAACTCTTTGTTCGGCGTTGCATGATGCGTTCTCAGGTAATCGAGTGCTTCTTCCAGGTTCGCTTTTTTCGCTTCGAACCGTGCGATATATGCCTCGTCCAAAAGCCCCAATTCTTTTCCGTAATGCGACAGTCTCATATCTGCATTGTCCTCACGAAGAAGCAGTCTGTACTCTGCACGGCTGGTGAACATACGGTAGGGCTCTTTGGTCCCTTTGGTCACCAGGTCGTCTATCAGAACCCCGATATAGGCTTCGTCACGTCTGAGGATGAAAGGTTCTTTGCCCTGTACGCTCAGTGCGGCATTGATCCCTGCCATAAGTCCCTGCGCGGCTGCTTCTTCATACCCTGTGGTTCCGTTCACCTGACCGGCGGTGTAGAGCCCTTTGATCTTCTTGGTCTCAAGCGTATGTTTCAGGTCCGTCGGCTGGATGTAGTCATACTCTATCGCATACCCGTAGCGGACGATTTTCGCATTTTCCATTCCTGCGACCGAACGGACCATCTCAAGCTGTACATCTATGGGAAGTGATGTACTCATACCGTTGATATAGTACTCCGTCTCATCGATCGTCTGGGGCTCGACGAATATCTGGTGTCTGGGCCTGTCCCTGAAACGGTTGATCTTGTCTTCGATACTCGGACAGTAACGCGGTCCGACCCCTTCTATCTGGCCAGAGAACATCGGTGCCCTGTAGAAATTGCTCTCAATGATCTCGTGGGTATCTTCATTGGTATAGGTCACATAACAGGGCAGCTGTGTAGGATGGAACGTTTTCTTGTCCGTCCTGAAAGAAAAAGGCGGCGGAGGGGTGTCTCCCGGCTGTACTTCCATCACGGAAAGATCTACCGACTTGGCATCGATACGCGCACAGGTCCCTGTTTTCAGACGGCCGATATTCAGCCCCAGGCCACGCAGATACTCCGCCAGTTCCACAGAGGCGAATTCCCCCTGTCTCCCGGCGGTCTGCGTTTTGTCACCTATGTGGATCAGGCCGTTAAGGAAGGTCCCCGCGGTGATGATCACTTTGGATGCTTTATAGATGTTGCCAAGCTGTGTCGTAACCCCTTGGACCTCGCCCTCTTCTATGACAAGCCCCTCTGCGATCTCCTGTTTGACATCAAGATTCTCCGTGTTCAGTACCACATTACGCATATAAATACGGTACTGATCCATATCTATCTGGGCACGGGTACCTCTCACTGCCGGTCCTTTGGAAGCGTTCAGGGTACGAAACTGTATCCCTGTTTTATCGGTACAGAGACCCATCTCGCCGCCCAGCGCATCTACTTCTCTCACCAGGTGTCCTTTGGCCAGTCCGCCTATGGCAGGGTTACAGGAAGAAGCCCCTATCTGTTCTGCTAATATGGTGATCATCAGTGTTTTGCTTCCCATACGCGCAGACGCCAAAGAGGCCTCTATCCCTGCATGTCCGCCACCGATGACTATGACATCATAATTCATACAAAAAACCTTATGCTATAATACTGAAATTATATCGAATTCTATTTTTTACAATGCGACTAGTCGCATCAGCCAACTGCTGAAGTTGACTCAGCGTCAGCGTAGTATTTTGGACTTGTTCAAAATACGTCCTATAATAGTTTTCGAATTATATCCAAATTATATAAGGGGCGATGCATCATGGTACCCACACTATTCACTATTGACTGCTCACTGCTCACTCAATCCAAAGGATTGTAATGTTTACAGGACTTATACGTGAAATCGCGACAGTAAAAAGCTATCAAAACAACATCTTGACCATTCAGTCAGAACATAAAGCAAAACTGGGAGATTCCATTGCCATCAACGGTGTCTGCCTGACGGTCATCAAAGTGCACAGTGACGGCTTTGACCTTGAACTGGCGGACGAAACACGTTCGATCATCGACGAAAGCAAGCTCTCCGGACAGGTACATATGGAACCGGCCATGAAGATGGACGACCGTTTTGAAGGGCATATCGTACAGGGGCATGTGGATTGTATCGGTACCGTTGTACGGATCACGCCCAGGGAAAATGCCACAGACTTCATTATCAAAGTGGAGAAGCAATACATTGCATACATCATCCCCAAAGGCTCCATTACGATAGACGGCATATCACTGACGGTCAATGAGGTCGGGGAAGATCATTTCAGGCTTACCATCATCCCTCACACGCTCAAAGAGACCCTGATGAAGCATTATAGAGTGGGGACCAAACTGAATATAGAGACCGATCTCTTTGCCAGATACATCGATCATATCCTGGCACACAGAAGCACTACAAACAGAAACGCGAAAAAAGGGTTGAGCTGGGAAGAGATCGACAGCCTGCAGATGACATACTGATGAATCTGTACGACACCGTTACACCACAAAGCGGTGAAACCTTCACCACGCTGCTGGCACATAAGAATATCAAGATCAACCGCATCGTAAGTTCAGAGAATGTGGAGGCAGCAGAGTACCTGCAGGAAGAGGATGAATGGCTGGTCCTGCTTGAAGGAAAAGCGACCCTGCTTCTGGCAGAGGAAGAAAGGACACTGACCAAGGGAGACACGCTTTTCATCCCCTCAAAGACACCCCACCGTGTGCTGGATACACAAAGGGGCACTCTCTGGCTAACCGTTCACATCTTTTAAATAGTCTGCATCTTTCAGACTGCGTGCCTGGGTATTGCGCAGTTTTTTCAGTTCCATATCTACATACTCCAGGGTATCGAGCTTTTTCAGGCTGGCGACCGTCGAATCGCGCACCAATTCGGCCCTGTGGATGAAAATATGAAAACCGTTCTCATACAGCCCCAGCCGGACTGCCGCTGCGGTAGAATAGGTCGTTAACACCGCATCCTCTTTGCTAATCTTTCTGATTGCTGCAAAATACTCTTTGGTCCAAAGCAGAGGGTTGTGGGCAGGGCTGAAGGCATCCTGATAGACAATGTCTACTTTCTCCTGGATGTTCGGGATACTTTTTCGTGCATCCCCGAGCAGTACCTCTATCTTGAACTGCCTGTCTTCGTAGCAGAGATCCTCGCTGAGCGCCTTGATAATAGGTCTGATGGTGTCAAACTCCGGAGGATAGTCAAAGGTCTCCAGCGAGCGGACCAGCCCTTCGTCAAACTCCGGAGAGAGTATGTGGACCTTTGTATCCAGCTGCTGCTGTTTGAGGTAGTAGAGTGTGGCAAAGGTATTGTACCCCAGCCCAAAGCATATATCCAAAATGGTCAGTTGCTGTTTTCCCTGGGTCAGTGCCAAAGCGGGCTTGACATGTTTCTCCAGGGACTCATGCAGGGCACCGTCCTTCGTAGAGTGGTAGGGTTCGTCGAACTCTACCGAAAAAAGCGTATTGGTGCCATCTGCACACCGCACCAGCGTTTTTTGTTCTCTTAACGACGCGTCGTAAGGCATCAGGGTCTTCAGAACTGACAGCAGAGAGACAAAGACATTATTTGTTTGCCTCTTTGAGCTGTTTCTTGGTCATTTTGAGTTTTTTGTTGTTCATCACACCGATACCCCTGTCCAGTACATTATGGGCAATGAGCTTTGCCTCGCCCAGGGAGTGCATCTTGTAGGTACCGCACTGGTATTTGTTGAGTTCGGGAATATCTTTCTTGCTCTCGACCTTGAGGACGTCCTTCATCGACTTCTTCCATGCTTTGGCGACCTCTTTGGCCTTGGGTGATCCGAGCAGGGACATATAGAAACCTGTACGGCATCCCATAGGGGAAATGTCTATGATCTCTACCGCTTCGCTGTTGAGATGGTCTCTCATAAAACCGGCGAACAGGTGCTCCAGGGTATGGATCCCTTTTTCCGGCAATGCCTCCTCGTTGGGAACACAAAAACGGAGGTCATATACAGTGATCGCGTCTCCGCACGGAGAACTCATCTTTTTGGCAACGCGTACCGCAGGTGCGGTCATCTTTGTATGGTCCACGGTGAAACTGTCTAATAGTGGCATAGGGTCTTCCTTCAAACTGTTTTTTTGATTATAGCGAGATTTGCTAATTTTTCAATCTTGCGTGATCGTAACGTACGTCTTCATCAGATAGATCGATCGCTTTCTCTTTCTTTATACAATAATTTCGGTGCTGAAGCAAGCAGTTTTTGTGTGTAGGGATGCTGGGGATCTTCCATCACCTCTTTCACCAAACCTTGTTCAACGATCTTGCCCTTTTTCATCACAGCCACCTCGTCTGCTATCCTGGGGACGATAGAGAGATCATGGGTGATAAACAGATACGAAACTCCTGATTCTTTCTGCAGTCTGGCAAGCAGGTCCAGGACCTGTGTCCGCACGGAAGCATCAAGCGCTGAAGTAGGTTCATCACAAATGATCAGTTCAGGTTCGACAGCCAATGCTCTTGCGATGCCTATACGTTGACGTTGTCCTCCCGAAAACTCATGCGGATAACGATGCATGTGGCCAGCTTCCAGATCTACCTTTAAAAGAAGGGCCTCGATATACCGATCCTGCTCTCTTCTGCTTTTTGGTCCTACCTCCAGACTTATCATGCCCTCTCTAATGATATTGGCTATGGTCATCCGGGGATTCAGCGAAGAAAAAGGATCCTGAAACACCACTTGTATCTTGCGTCTGTAAGGGCTTAAGGCTTTTTTGTCCAGTCCGACCAGATTTTGTTTCTGAAAGCGCACTTCTCCCTCTGTCTCGTCCAGTAGAGAGAGTATGGCTTTGCCGATGGTACTTTTGCCGCTTCCTGATTCCCCGACCAATGCCAGTGTCTTTCCCTTTGCAATAGAGAATGTGACATCATCGACCGCCCTGACATACCCTGTGGTTCTCTGAAAAAAACCTTTTTTGATCGGGAAATGTACCTTTAATCCTTCTACCTCGATCAGTGGTTCTGATACTTCTTCCGCCTGGCTGTATACTTTGGTAGACCGGGCATCTCCCAACAGGCGCTTCGAATAGGCATGTTGCGGATGCGTAAAAAAATCTTTACACGCCGCCTGCTCGACGATCTCTCCCTTTTTCATCACCGCGACCCTGTCAGCCATTTCTGAAACGACAGCCATATCATGGGTAATGAACAGAATGGAGAGGTCCCTTTGCTTGCATATCTTTTTTAATAACCCGAGTACTTGTGCCTGTATCGTGACATCCAACGCCGTTGTAGGCTCATCTGCTATCAGCAGGTCAGGTTCACAGGCAAGTGCAATAGCGATCATCACTCTTTGCTTTTGTCCGCCAGAGAGTTGATGCGGATACCAGTGGTAACGTTCTTCAGGATCTTCTAACGCCACTTCCCTGAACAATGAGAGTACCTTCTCTCTGATCTGCTCTTTTTTGAGCCCCAGATGCTGTTTAAGTACTTCTGCCACCTGCGAACCGACTGTCATCACCGGGTTCAGCGCGGACATGGGTTCCTGAAAGATCATCGCTACTGATCTGCCCCGCACTTTTTGCATCTGTGATTCCGGAAGCGTAAACAGGGCTCTCTCTTTTAAATGGATCTCTCCTGAACGCACCGCTATGGCTTCAGGCAGCAGCCGCATGATAGCCAGTGAGGTCAAAGACTTACCAGACCCGGACTCGCCGACCAGAGCAAAGATCTCTCCGCGCTGAATATCAAAACTGACACGGTCCAATACGATTTCGCTCCCCACACTCAGCGATAGCGCTTTCACGGTTAGGATACTGCTCATGCTTTATTCCTAGGGTCCAGTACCGTTTGGATACGGTCGGAAAACAAATTGGCGGCCAACACCAAAATGAACATGAATACAAATGCCGAAAAGAGCGACCACCACACCATCGGTTCTCTCGCCATCTCCAGTCTGGCCTGGTTGATCATATTCCCCCATGAGTGCATCGTCGGATCGACCCCTACACCCACATAGGAGAGTACCGCTTCGGCAAGTACCAGGCCGGAAAAGTCCAACACGACAGAAATAAGGATGATATGCATAAGATTTGGCACAATGTGACGACGGATAATAGTCAACTTGCTCACACCAAATGCTTTCGCTGCGGTGACGAACTCCATTTGCGAGAGCTTGAGCGTCTCGGCCCTGAGCAGTCTGCACAAACCTGTCCATGAAGTGATCCCCAGGATCAAGATAAGAAACAACAAACGCAGATCAGAACGTTCAAGGGTGGTTTCAACCCATGTCGGATGGGTATCCATCATCACCTGCATAGAGAGCACCCCCGCTGCGATCAGCAATACACCCGGGATCGAAGAGAGCGTAGTATAGAGATACTGGATCACATCATCTACCCAGCCGCCGAACAACCCCGCACTGACACCCAGGATCACCGCTACAGGCAACATGATCAGTGTGGTAAGTATCCCTATCAGGACCCCGGTACGAATGCTCTTGAAACTTTGATAGAGCACATCACCGCCCACTTTGTCTGTGCCCAGGACATGATACGAGTAGCTAAGCATATACAGCCAGGTAAAGGTAACGACCAAAAGGATAAATGTCGCATAAGCCGTACGCCATGGCAGATCACTTTCTCCCCGCCACGTCTCTTTCCATGCAAGCAGAAATCCTGATCTCTCTCTCCACCATATATGCAACACGACCAGTGACAGGCCCCATATCAAACCCATCCCCAATGCGAACAAAGATTCTTCCACAAGGTTATCTTCGGCAGCAACATGTTTTAATGGCAGATGAACCTGCCTGGTGATGCCGTTCTCATCTGCCACAATGGAACTTGCATACTCCACTGTTGCAAAAGGTGCAGAGTAGGTACGCTCTGTATTTCGGATATTATGTTCAAAGACAAGATCCAGAAGAGAGACCATTTCAGCCTCATACACTACCTCCTCACTCTTTTGTGCTTCAAGAGGAAGTGCCATGCGCAAATGTACAGAGTCAAGTAACGTAAACAACACATAGAACAAAAGTACCGTTGAAGAGGCCATCGCAATATGTGATCTAAAGATCGTATGCCATTGTTTCCTGATCTGAGGAGAACGCGAGATCACCCATGACCAGAGAAAAAGTACTATCACCAATGCCCATACCAGCATATCTGTCCAAAGTAATACCAGTTTCATGAGAGCTTCACCCGCGGATCAAAAAGTGTATAGGAGATGTCCGTCAGGATCAACCCCAGGATATAAAGGACCGAACCCAAAAAGACCATCGCTTTGACGATGGCAAAATCCTGTGCATGGATCGCATCGATCGTGTAGGAACCAAGTCCTGGGATACCGAAAAAGGACTCCATAATAAGACTTCCCATAAATAAGGATGGAATGATCACCACGACCCCTGTCAAAATAGGAAGCATACCGTTACGCAGCACATGTCCGAACAATACCTGGATTTCAGAGAGTCCTTTGGCCCTTGCGGTACGCACGTAATCCTGGTTGATCTGTTCCAAGAAGATACTCCTGTACCAGCGTACACCTGACCCTAACCCCGAGAACACACCTATCATCACAGGCAAGACAATGAACTTGATGCCATCCCATCCACTCTCATACCCGGAGATAGGCACCCAGTGCCAGATCTTGGAAAAAAGGACCTGTCCGGCAATGATATAAAAGAGTCCGGAGACGGACATGATCATCACGGCGATGACCATCAT
Organism: Sulfurovum sp.; assembly: GCF_036568385.1. Taxonomy (GTDB): domain Bacteria; phylum Campylobacterota; class Campylobacteria; order Campylobacterales; family Sulfurovaceae; genus Sulfurovum. The sequence continues at coordinate 9,616 of NZ_DATCSP010000077.1, forward strand.
ACTGGTATCTAGCACGGAACCTCTGAAAAGTACCAAAAGCAATGCCAGACTGATGTTGGTGATCAGTGCGATCACAAAGGTAGGCAAAGCAATAGAGAGACTCGGGATCATACGCTCTTTGATATCTGACCCTATATCTCGGTTGCTGTCCGAAAAACCGAAATCAAAGGTGAAAAGTTTGAGTGACTCCTGTACAAAAAGGGTGTCGGATAGCTGTCCAAGACCTTGGGCTTCGGTATTGACAAAAAGCGGTTTGTCATAGCCTCTCTCCTCTTTCCATGACTGTATGAGCTCGGGAGTTACCTGTTTGGCACCCAACTGTGCTCTTGCCATGTCATCCGGACTGTTGACCATAAAAAACAACATGAAGGTGATAAGGTTGACCCCTATCAGTATAGGTATCGCATACAGAATACGTCTGATGATATAGGCTAACATATACCCTCCTCTTGAAAGATCACTCTGTTTTGTCTGTTCCTGTAAATACGGCGAAGGGCAAATACCATCACCAACAGGAAGAGTGCCATGATAACCAACGGCATGACAGCAGGCTGATTCCACTTTTGTTGTTTTTCTACCCGCAACGCAGCATCAATACGTTTATACTTCAGTGTATTGATTGCCATGGCATGGGGAACCACATTACCGTACCATGCATGAGACAAGGCCAAAGATTTGGGATGGATACCCCATACCCAGGGTGCATCCTCTCTTAATATGTTTACCATTTGGCGTATGATCTCCATTCTCTCCGGCGTATTCTTCATCGTTTTCATTTTTTCAAAGAGTTTGTCAAACACCGGATTTTTATAATTGGAAGCGTTGATCCCCACACCATTGGTGTCGATAGCGGCATTTGCACCATAGAGCAAAAAGAGGAAGTTTTCAGGATCAGGATAATCTGCATTCCAGCCCCATGAAAAAAGTTGTGTCTTGCCTGTACGTACTTTATCCTGGAAACGGTTATAGTCCGTCGCACGTATCACAAGCTGTATACCCAAAGCATCGAACTGTTTACGATACCAGTCCACCACCGCTCTGTCATCAGGCCCCGTAGCCGTGGTATCATAGTAGAGTTTTAAAGGCTTTCCTGTTTTAGTTGAAATACCGTTTGGGTATCCTGCCTCTGCCAGAAGTTGTCTGGCGAACGCCAATGACTTTCGTACTCTCTTGCCGTCAACCCAGTCATAGACCACACTATTCGTACCCTTTTCCCCTTCCTCATATCCGAATATACCAGGAGGTATCACCCCTTGTGCTGCGATACCTCTTTCATTCATAAAGATAGAGATATACTCTTCCTGATCAATCGCGATACTGATCGCGTGTCTTAGTTTTCTTGCTGACGCTGTATACCCGCCGACAATGGGATCTGCCATATTGAATGCCATATAGTAAATGGAAGGTTCCACAGACTCTATCAGCGATATACCCTTTTTCTGCATCTCTTCACTGAGTCCCATCGTGCCCGATGAAGATATCTGTACCGCTTGGTCAAACGCTTCCGAGGTGATGCCTGATGCATCATAGTACCCCTGTAGGAATTTGTTCCATAAAGGGATGCTCTCTTTTTCCAGTGCATAAATGATCTCATCTATAAAGGGCAATTTCTTCCCTGCATCCTCATGGTCAGAACCGGGATATACCTCATCATGAAAATTGGGGTTCTTCACCAGACGCATCTGTTTATTCGGATTGTTCTCTGCCAAATAATAGGCTCCTGTCCCCACAGGATACCAATCGAGCGTCAGGTTTTTAGCCACTAGGCCTTGCTGCTGGTAAAAGACATCTGCTTCCCAGGGGATAGGTGCAAAAAAATTCATTGTCAGCCAATAGAGAAACTGCGGGTATTTCCCTTGTATCTCTATGACCAGGGTATGGTCATCTAAAACCTTTACCCCTGAAATATCGTACGCACGCAGATCAAGTACTTCTCCCTTTGCTCTCTTCTCTTTGGCTATCTTTGTTATGGTGTTCGAATAGGATCCTAACCCCACAATATATCTCTGCATAATGTCCAAAATAGGGGAATGGTTCTGCCTGACCCCCATGCGCTTTATCGCATAGGCATAATCTTCTGCCAGCAAATGACGTGTATCCTGCTTCGGAAAATCATCCAATGACTCTATCTTTTCAAGTTCTTCTTCGCTCAATGCAGCGTACAGGAGCTGCCCTTTTTCATCTTTGGCAAAAGCAGGATGGTTTTGGTACATGACATCGTTTCTAAGATCCAGACGGTATTCGCTGAATGCCACACTCTTATCGTTTTCATCCACTTCCTGTCTCTCTTTGTTCAGATAGCGTATCGTTGGCATTTGAGTGAGTGTCAGCGGTTCAAGCGCATAAGGTCGTTCAAGATAATGGTATTGCAGCGGGGGTTCATAGATCTGACCAATGAAAGCCCACTCATTGGAACTGTATGAGGCAACCGGGTCCAGTCTTTTAGGAGAGATCGGAAAAAAGGTGAAAAGCGTATTGGAGGCACTCTTTTCTTTGCTATGGGGATTATTCCAAACACCTGCTTGAAGAGATGATACGATCATTACGAATAAAAGGACCTTTATCATACCCGTCTGCATCTGTTTTATCTTCCCTTATAGTAGTGAACTTCTTCCAAATTATATCAGAGCTAAAATAGTAGCATACTTTAGCCATTTTACGCTAATTCAGACGTATGGGCACAATAAGATAGATGATCATGAGACTTAGGTTGCAATGTATGGATAAAAAGTGTGGTGTGTCTACGATGTAGTAGATCTTGCAAGAGAAAGGCTCTTGCAAAAAGTACCAAGGATGAACCTTGGGCAAAGCAGTCGAAGAGATCTCCAAAGGCAGGCTTTGGAAAAAGATCGACTATCTTTTTGAGAACTGAGGAGATCTTCTCGCTTTTTTCTTACCTGGTTTCTTTCTTTCAACGACTCTGGAGTCTCTTGTAAGAAGTCCCATAGGCTTAAGGATCGCTCTGAAAGATGGCTCATACTCTACAAGCGCTTTGGTGATACCATGCTTCAATGCATCCGCCTGAGCAGCATAACCGCCGCCAAGTGTCGTTGCTTTGATGTTCATAGACTCAAGCTGCTTAGTCGCTTCAAGTGGAAGTCTTACTTTCATTTTAAGCGTTTCATGTCCACCCAACCATTGGTCAAGTGTTTTACCGTTGATAAGCATTTCGCCGTTACCTGGCGTCAACCAGACTTTAGCGATCGCTGATTTTCTTTTTCCTGTTGCGTACATAGTTGCCATGCTTACGCTCCCTTATTGATTTGCGCAGTGTGTGGGTGTTCAGCACCTGCATATACTTTTAGCTTTTTAAGCATTGCTCTACCAAGTGTAGTCTTTGGAAGCATACCTCTCACAGCCAACTTGAAAAGTTTTTCTGTATGGTTTTCCAACATATCATCAAGTTTTTTACTTTTTGTAGAACCGAAATAACCACTGTGCGTAAAATACTCTTTATTTTCCAGTTTGTTTCCTGAGAACTTCGCTTTTTCAGCATTGATGATAACTACGTAGTCACCACAATCTACATTTGGCGTAAATGATGGTTTGTGTTTACCTCTAAGAAGTGTCGCCGCCTCGGTCAGGATACGACCAAAAGTTTTACCTTCTGCATCGATCAGAACCCAGTCACGTTGTACTTCAGCAGGTTTAAGAACTGATGTCAATTTCATGAATTTTCCTTGTTTAAATAGAACGATTTAATCTCTAAATCTTCTTTTGTGGACGAATTGTATCCACATAACCTTAAAATTTATTTAAATTAAGAGTTTTTTAAGCTTATTAGTTCAATTCCTTCAGCTTCCAGATAGACGATCATCCCTTCGGTTCTTTTTCCCGTAATGTTTTCTATCGCTTTTTGATAGTATCTTACCTGCTTTTCATGCTTCAAAGCATACTTCCTGGAGCTCTTGTAATCCACGACAAGGCAGTGGTCTGTATATTCCAAGAACAGATCTATCTGTTTCAATTCCCCCTCAAAACTGAGAGACTGTTCCTTGGTTATCTTTGCCCCCTGCAGTATCTGCCGAAATGCATCGTCTGCTATCAATTTTTTGATACGACCTTCTATCTCCTCAAAACCTGCCTCAGATACCTGCTGTCCAAAACGATTCTTTAAGGCAACCATGGCCGCACGCAAACTCACCTCATCAAAGGAGCCCAGCATCTCGAGCCCATAATGCAGCGCTGTCCCGAACAGGATAGCTTCAAAGTCTTTCTCCTCTTCCTCCTCAGCAGAGAGCACCTCCTGTGTCCCATAATTGGTGATATTTAACGCTTTAACTCTTTCAGGTACACGCTTTTTACTCTCATCAGTAGACACCACTTGAAGTTCACCCACAATGAGTGGTACGATGCTGATCTCATCAAAAATAGAGTCTTTGGGTTTTCTAAGCACAATAAGTCCTTCTACTGCACGGGTCAAAGCTACATAAAGAACATTCTTCCTATCTTTCAGCTCTGAGACCTTGCGTGCCTCCATGATACGTTGATACGCTTCATCAAAATTTTCTCTCCCTTTGATCCTGTAAAGGATTTGATCTATGTAAAGGTTGTCATTGTAATGATAAATAAGTGCCGACTTGTCACTGTTTTTACGTGTAAGTTTATCGAGCAGGATGACATACCCAAATTCAAGTCCTTTTGATCCATGGATCGTCATGATCTTGGCTCCATGTGCTGTATTTGCCGCTACAGCAATGGAAGAAGTACGAAATTCCTCTATAAATGTCGGTATATCGGAAAAATGCGATGCGAACTCTAAAAGTTTTAATATATTCATATCTTCATCAAAATACCCGAATCCTCTTACCAGTCTGTCTATCACTTGCAAAGGACTCATAAATGCGGAGAACCAGGAAGTATCCAGATCTTCCAGTCTCTTACCTACTTTTAGGACCAAAGCCTGTGCATCTATTTTCTCCCCGTAGAACAGATACTCCACCATCGCGACCAGTGCTGCTATTTTAGGCATATTTTTGAGTGAACTGGAAGTCTGTAAAAGTGTATCGATACCTTCGGACATGCAGGCTTCCTGCAGACTCACCCCATCTTTGTTCGTACTGACCAAAAAAGCGATGTCATTGACATCAACCCCTAATGCCAAGAGTCTTTTGGCTTGCCCTACCGCTTCTTCTATCAGTGTTTCGGACTCAAGGACTTCCACATACCCTTCAGAGGCCCCGGATTTGCTCTTTTGAGGCACATAGCCTTCCATCGCCGGTTCAAACCACCGATTGACCTGTTCTACCACATTTTTGGAGCTTCTGTAGTTGGTATCCATCTGTTCTATGGTGACACCATAGTGTTCGGCGACTTTGTCGAACAGCTCTTCTACCCCACCGCGAAAACGGTACAGTGACTGTTTGGTATCTCCGACATAGAAAAAGCTCTTAAATTCGCTCTGTCCATACCCTGCAAAGATCTCATCTATCAGCGGCTTCAGAAGCAGGAACTGCAACGTAGAGGTATCTTGAAACTCATCCAGCAGTATATGTTTGAACTTGGAGTCTATCTTGAAATACAAAAATTCTTTGCTGAGACTCTCATGCAGGAGCCGGTAAGTAAAATAGGTCAGATCATCAAAACTCAGTACGCCCGAAGACTTCGCGTTGGTGATCGTCGCATTTTTATAGTAGTCATAGATCTTGAAGAGATTGTGCAGGACGATGGCTTCTTTCACCTGTGCCCAACGGCTCAATTCTTTTTTGAGAAAGGCATAAAGCCCTTCTATCTCATCATTGGCTACTTTTTTAAACCATGAATGTTCTCCCAATGTTTCTTTTTCAAAAAGAGATTTACCAAACAACGCTTTGATACTCTTTGTGTCAAACTGATTCATACAACGTGCAGGAGCCCCAGCATCTGTCAGTGCTTTTATAAGCTTGATCCTAAGCGCTTCACATGCCTCTTCCTGTCTGACCAAAGAAAGATCATTCTCTTCCTGCTGAGGCAATAAAGGATCGACCTTATAAAAGTTTTGCATCAGATCAAAGATCTTCATAAAACGTTTGTCTTCGATATCCATAGAGAGCTTTACAAGCGAAGAGAGCAACCCTGCTGCCTGTACCTCATCGAGGAAATGTTTTTCCAGTGCATCTTCACCCTGCTCTTTGGTGACAAAGTCAGGTTCAAGTCCTATCTCCAAAGAAGCCGAACGCAAGATGGAAGAGAAAAAACTGTCAAGCGTGACAATGTAGGAACTACTGGCCAGGAAGCGCGCCAAAACCTCAGACTGTTTTTCTAAAAGTGCCTTACGTGAAAGTCCTGTCTGTACACAGATCGCATCCGTGAACGCTTCATTGCTTTCATCGGCCAAACTACGCAGAGACTCTACGACCCTTTGACGCATCTCCGCTGCTGCTTTGTTGGTAAACGTAGCTGCCAAGATAGTACCAGGTGCTTCTCCCATAAAAAGCAAGGATATGTATCGTACGGAAAGTGCGAATGTTTTACCGGACCCTGCAGAAGCAGAGTAGGCTAAAAAAGGTTTGAAACTCATAGATACTCTCCTCTCTCACACATCAAAGTAAATTCGCAGTACTTGCATTTTTGCAGATCCTCACACTTTTCAGCGATAAAGGCGCTTGTCTGTTTAAGCTCTATGATGTGTTGTGCCAAGAGTGCATTTTTCTCTTCAAGGGCGGTGATCTCTTCTATGGTGCCTCCTTCGAGTATCTTGACGAATGCCAAATGGATATTTTGGTATTTTCCTGTAAGCATTTGGTGGTAGATACTCATTTGCAGATCTGTGAGATTCTCCAGGTTCTTGGTTTTGTTAGCCTCCGCAGTTGAGCCGCTTTTATAGTCAAGTACAAGTGTGTCTGTGGCATTCTGGTCTAGTCGGTCTATGCGCCCTTTGAAACGTAGCCCTCCTATCTCTCCTTGTACTTCCACTTCTCTTTCCACCACTCTCCAATCAGCCTGGAAATGCTCTATCTGAGAAATGACAAACCCTTTCAATTTCTCTTTCCAAAGCAGTTTTTTATAGGCTGTTTGGGCATCATCCAAAGGGAGTAACCGATCTAAAAGAATATCTATGTTTTTTTGCATCTCTTCTTGAGTGTCATAAGATTCTTTTTCTCTATAGAGGTGATCCAAGAGCAGATGCAAGAATGCACCCTCATTCAGCTCTTCTTCTCTCTTTGCCTCTATCTTTTGTATATACCGATAGTAGTACTTTCGTTTACACTCCAGATAGGTTTTTAGTCTTGAAGCGGACCATATCATATCCTGTGCATTAAAATGCTCTACGATCGGATCTTTCTCCTCAACAAACTGTGAAGGTTCGTCATAGAGCAGAGTGGTTTGTACCTGTGCTGGTACCGCACCTTTAAGTCCCAGTTCATAAAGGAATTTAGAGGGGAGCCTGTTGTCACTGCTGCTGTAGAGTATGGTTACCTCTTTGGCTTGTTCCAGTAAGCGTTTATAATACTGCTTCTGCAACGCTTCTCTGTCATGTTTCGTTGGCAGGTTCGCAAAGGCACGTACCGAAGAGTTCAGAAACTGGTCTTTGCTTGAAGCGGCAGGTACGATCCCTTCATTGAAATCGACGATGACCACACCTTCAAAAGCCACCCCTCTGGTCTCCAGTACCCCCATCACGGTGATCAGGCCGCCGCGCACATCATCGATGGTGATCTTGGAGAGTGCTTTCAGCCATAAAAAGAGCCACTCTTTCAAACGGAGCATTTCTGTCTCGAATATCCTGGTAAAATGAAGATAGGTTTCATAGACCCGTTCATTGAGATCCTCCTTCCCCCCTTCTTTCGTCAACGGACACTCTAACAGTTCCAGCGCATCGATCACAGAAAAAAATGCTTCTATCGTACACTGCCGTGAGGGAGCCAGTTTCTCTATCGCATCAAGGTCAAATCCATAACGCTCCAGCAGATGCCTGTGCTCGCTATCAAAATTCTGCCAATAGTTGTAGAGCGCCTCCAGGGATCTATAGGTATAGCTGTTGGCATAATCATATCCCATCGCAAAATTCAGGTTGTTATAGCGGTCAAAAAGTCTGAAATGTTCTTTGAACTGTTCGTCCGGAAGTATCAGCACGATATTTTCCGGAGCGATACCCGATCGGACCATCTTTTCTATCTGCACAAAAGCGACGGCGATCTGCTCCTGCCTCTCTTCTACGGAGAAGACTTCAGCATCGATCGTCTCACGGTTAGACTCTGACGTGAGTATTTTTTTATCGCTCAGATCAAAGCTGACATGGGCGTCATTGGGAAGGACAAGACCCAGATCTTTAAAACGCTCCTGCATTTTTTGATTGAATCTGCTGGTCGTGTAATGTATCACCAGCGGCACTCTCTGCGCGATCTTTTCTAAAAGTTCGAGCTCAAAACGGCTCAAATATCCCTCAAGGTGCACCTCTATATGTTGATATCCCTGCAAAAAGCCCTCATTGAGCCGATAAAGCTTGGGTATAAACGCCTTGTCGGTCAAACCTTCCCGATCAAGCAGTGCTCTATAGTTCTCTAAAAGCTGCTCCAGTATGCCAAGGTGTGTTTCAAACTCTGCATAGGCATCTGCCTCTGCCAGGGTCTCAAAGCCTGTCTTCTCTCCGGCCAACTCTTCAAAAAACTTGAACAGTGCCTCACTTTTGGTAAAAAATCGCACCAGGTTCAGATCTACCTTCAGATCCTCAAAAGCCTGAAACTTTGCGGCCTCCCTGAGAAACAAGATACGCCGCAGTGCGTCGATGGGTGTTTTCTCTTCTATCAGTATTGCACGATGTTCAAACTCATCCATGCGCATGATCGTCGGCAAAAAGCCGTCCTGCTCTTTATAGGCGGCACTGACAGTTCGTAAGGCTCGTGATGTCGGATAAATATGGAGTTGATTCATGCTGTGTAGTATAGCATAGTGTCAAGCATAAAAAAGCAAAATCTGTCATATTGACAGATGTATCATCAAGACAAGAACTGCCCTGTCTTGATACGGCGCGTCAGGGTTGAAGGTACGCAGAAACTTCTGAGTACCCTATCATATCTCCCACTTGCACTCTGAGCTGAAGGGTGTACCTGCCTGCTTTGGAGATATTCACATCTTTTGCCTGGTATTTACCGTCGACATAAGGGAGGTTCTCGAAAAGCTGGTCCTGGCTTCTGCTGTGGGGCTGTGTCAGCAGAAATGTCACATTGGCATCGGATACTTCTGTACCGTCTTTGGCGACCACTTCATAGGCAAAGGTATTCATCCCTTGTGAAAGTTTCACAGGGTTGGGTTGCGCACGGTTGCTGTTGACATTGTCTGTCATCACCATCGTTTCCACATCTGCAAGCCTAATGGTATAGGCTTTCTCAAAGGCTATTTTTCTTTCCATGATCTCGTTGATGTTCATATCTGCCATCTGGTACTTGAGCATGAACTCATTGGATTCCTGTACCGGCATCGATGATGCTGATTTTACCGTCCAGTAACTCAGTGTGAGACCGATGGCAAGGAAGCCCAGTATCATATGCGGCCAATAGGTCTTTTCTTTATTTTCTGCCATGTTTAATCCTTATATAGAGGGGTCTGAGCACAAACAACCAAAGTACAAGCAGTGAACCGATATAGACAAGCACACTTAATCCCCATACGAAGTAACGTGTTTCATTCGGTATGGTTTTGGTCAATTCAACCCCTTTGGAACCGGCAATACCTTCCGCCAGTTCTGAATATGCCTGTATTACGCCAATGTTGTGTTTGTCTTCATCAGAATTTTTATCTTTCGTAGAGACCACATCGACCGCTGCATCTCTCACATCATTATAGTCATACAGGCTACGAAGATCGTCCGATGAAGGGATCAGTCCGACCCTTCCTCTCTGTTCGATCTCTTCGGTGATCAATGCCCGCGGTGCAAATATAAATAGTACATAAGGCTTGCTCATTCGCTCCTCATACTTCTTGCTGTATTCCACCAGGTTAAACCCTACAGGAAATGGTTCATTGGTTGCTATCACATATCCGTTGATACCCGTTTTTGAAAAAAGTTCATCACCAATCTCATTAATGAGTTTCGAGGCCTCAAGTTTTAGAATGTCATCTTTGAGTATATGTGTAGCGTTTAGAAGAAGCGGAAGTGCCAAAGCAAGCAAGGCTGCCCTTACTTTTGCTTTGAACATAAGGTTATCCTACGTATAAAAGATTGCCGCTTAATGACAAATAGAGTGCCGCTATCGCTGCAAATGCCATACATGCGATAAGTACTTTATCCATATATTTAATCATTTTTCATCCTTTTTATTCGCATCGACAAATGAAAACTGCTTGTTTTCTACAGAGATCATTTTCACGTTATTGATATCTCTGATCGGGGCCGGATCATAAGGCTTTACTGCCGCATCTCTTTGCACTACGACCACCATAAGCATCAATGTAATAAGAATTGCAAGCAAGCCTACAATTGAGATCAAGACTCCAAATATCCCATGAAGTCCAAATAGACTTCGCTTTGTATTTTCTGCCATATTCAACTCCTTAATTTGACAATGACTGAATATATACAGTCAAAGCTTTCTCTTGTACCGGTGTGATAAGGGTTTTAAATGAAGGCATTTTACCTATCATACCTTTTTTTCCATTTTGCAACACATGGTTCATCAATGCATCATCATAAGTGGCAAGGTTCGGTGACATGCCGTTATTTCCCTGACCGTCTGCGCCGTGGCATGAAGCACATGCTGTAGCAAATGATGCAGGCTGTTCCCCTTTCATTCCGCCGGCCACATAGGCAGCGATCTCTTCAGCCTCTTCGCCTTGCGCCATACCCGGAGGCATCATACCCATAGGATAACCCAGCTGGTTCGAACCGTTATTGATCACATCCAGTACCTGCGCTTTTGTCATTCTGGAAGTGAAATCCTGCGCTTTGCCGGAAAGGCCGTCTCCTGTCGTACCGTGACACTGTGCACACTGTACCAGATAGATAGATTCTCCCATCTCTTTCAGTGTTTCCGTATCGATATTTTTATGTTTCTCTTCAAACTTTTCTTTGTAAGCTAGAACCTCTTCGTTATACTCACCGATCTGGCTGTATGCATTTACCGGGTACCCTATAAGTCCATACCACATGGACCATAGAAAAACCGCTAAAAATGAATAAGCCCATCCTGAAGGCAGTTCATTCTCATATTCGCCGATCCCGTCCCAATTCTCATCTGCGAGCTTTCCGCTGGCAGTATCTGTTTTCATCTGGTTGACATACTTCACCGCCACAGATGCCGTAATTGTTGCAACCGCAATAGCACCAGCCATTGTAATTGCCGTAACATTATCAGCCAGGATATCTATATCCAAACTGCTTACCACTGCAATCGTCGCTATAATCAATACAGCTGCAAATGCCAATGCTTTTATCATTAACGCATTCATTTATTATCCTCCTTGTATTCTCTTTCCGACGCGGGTTTATCTTCTACAGGTTTACTTGTGATCTCATCATCAAGTGCAATATTCCCATATTTTTCATAATCGCGCTCCCCTTTTTTTTCACTTCTGTACAGGTGTATAATATACCCGTACAGCATCACTACCAAAAAAATGGTCATAAAGAAACTGGCATAGCCCTGTAGCTCTCTAATGTCCATCTTGAGCTCGCTTACTTCAAGCTGTTAAGGTAAGCAATCAGTGCTACGATCTCAGGTACTTCACCTCTCGCAACTGCTTCTTTAACATCTTGGTTTTTCATATCATCAGCGATCGCTTTTGCATCTTCAAGTACTTTTGGTCTGTGCGCTTCCCATGCCGCTCTGGTCTTTTGGAATTCAGGGCCATAAGGCGTATGAAATGCATTTTTAACGGTAACAGCTTCTGCATAAGCAGTTTCGATATCCGCCATGTTGGTGAACTGATGTTTGTATGCCGGCATGATCGAACCTGGAACGATCTCGGCAGGCTCCCACATATGGTTCTCATGCCAATCTGTGGTTCTGTAGTTTCCTACACGGTGCAGGTCCGGACCTGTTCTTTTGGAACCCCAAAGAAATGGTCTGTCATACGCATATTCCCCTGAAAGAGAGTACGCTCCATAACGATCCGTTTCAGATTTGAACGGACGGATAAGCTGCGAGTGGCAAGACATACAGTTGTCTTTGATATAGACATTTTTACCTGCAAGCTCAAGTACTGTACGAGGCTTCAGGTCCACTACGGGTCTTGCTGCCTTGGCGAAGTTCGGTACTATCTCAATAAGCCCTGCAAACGCGATAACGATCGAGATCCCCGAAGCGAAGAAGAACGGATTTTTTTCTAACCAATGAAAAAACATAATAACCTACCTCCCTTATGCCATAGGTGTTCTAAACTGTGGTTCTTCTGTAAGTACCTTAGCAGAAGTCATCGTTTTGATCATATTGTATGCGAACATTATGAACCCGGCAAGGTACATAACACCAGCAAGTGCTCTGATTACATAGTAAGGATGGAGTACATTCACCGTATCGATGAAACTGTACATCAAGTTACCATACTCATCCACGGCTCTCCACATCATACCCTGTGTGATACCTGCGATCCACATAGAGGTAAAGTAAAGTACAACCGCTGTAGTCTGTAGCCAGAATTGTGTCTCCATCAGTTTTTTAGAGTAAATTTCTCTTTTGAACATACGCGGAGCCATATGGAACAGTGCAGCCATGGTCATAAATACAACCCAACCAAGCACACCGTCATGTACATGCCCAGGGATCCAGTCTGTAAAGTGCGCGATCGCATTGACCGATTTGATCGCCTGAATAGGCCCTTCGATCGTTGAAAGCATATAGAATGTAGATGCAAGTACCATGAACTTGATCAACGGGTTCTCTGTTAACTGGTTCCACTCACCCTTCATCGTAAGGAGCATGTTGATCGCTGAACCCCATGATGGCAAGATAAGTACTACCGAGAACGCTGATCCCATCGTTTGCATCCAGTCCGGAACGGTTGACCATAAAAGGTGGTGTGATCCAGCCCAAAGGTAAACGAACATCAATCCCCAGAAAGAAAGTAAAGAGAGCTTATAAGAGTAGATCGCTTGACCGGACTCTTTTGGAAGGAAGTAGTAGATCATACCAACGATAGGTACAGTAAACCCGAATGCAACCGCATTGTGTCCATACCACCATTGTACGAGGGCATCATTCGTTCCTGAATACATCGATACTGAGTGCAACACATTTCCAAGACCTTCCGTTGCAAAATAGGTTGGAATGGCCATGTTGTTGAATAAGTACAGCATAGCGATACCAAGGAAACATGCAAGGTAATACCAAACAGAGATATAAAGTGCTTTTTCTCTTCTGATCCCGATAAGTCCCATGATACCTACACCCCATAGCACCCATACCACTACCACGACAAGGTCAAATGGCCACTCGTATTGAGCGTACTCTTTGGATGAAGAGACACCAAGAACCAAAGAAATTGTTGCCGCAAGTGCACCTATAAAGTAAATCCAGAATTGAAGGTTACCAATTACCATCAAAAATTTCGATTCTGCCATAGAGACTTTCAGGACCCTTTGCCCTAGGTAGAACCAGGTAGCGAAAATTCCTGAAACTGTAAACCCGAATACCACGGTATTCGTGTGAATAGGTCTAAGTCTTGAGAATGTACCGTACTCACCGAGCAGGTAGTTTAATTCAGGAAATGCCATTTGTGCGGCAATGATCGTACCGACCAACATCCCTAAAAAACCAAACAAAATAGTCAAGTAAGTAAACTTTTTTGCCAATGAATAATCATATTCCAATGCTGCGTTTGATTGCATGCATACCCCCTTGTATTGATTCTATGTTCAATTTGATTAGAACACTCAATAATAATTATAATATTATTTGATTACATGGTGACTTAAATAATTATCTATGGATTGAATTTGGTACAAAAGGTTACATATAACGTATAAACGAAGGGAATTAAACCATTAAAAGAGTATTTTTATCCTATTTTTTTTATCAAAAATATTGATTTTATTAAGAGTAATTTACTCTTTCTTAGGCACATACTCTATCGTGATCGGTCATTTTCCATGGCATCAAGCAACTCTCTGTTCTCATTTTGCATGATCTCAAAAGCGTTTTTTAGGTGCGCATGAAGTCCCTCTTCACTCACACCTCTGTTGAGTGCCTCTGCATAGTGGCTGTAAAATGCTTTATAAGGTGATGCACCGGATGTCACGATCAGCTTTAGGTCGATATCAGGGAAATAGTGGTTCCAGGATGGCGTGATCTTCTTCACGACTTTGGCATTATTGATCACTGTCAGGGTAAATATCAGTATCATGACCACGGAAAGGAATACCACAAAAAATATGATCGCCTGTGCGATACCCAGCATATTGAACACATAGGGGTTGAATATCAGGGCATACTCCAACAGCGGGATCGAGAAAAAAAGTGCTATCACCCATTTACTGCCTATTCCGCCTACGGGGGACTGGTCAAAGATCATTCTTTTTTTTACGTCTGGTTTTTTATATTTGCTGATGGTATCAAGTATCGTCTTCAGGGGATAAATTTTATTTTGCATGGGGTTTTCCTTAAAATATGTATCGCATGGCAAGAAGTGAACCAAAGCAGGCGCTTTGGTTCACATTATAGTATATTAAGAGATATGATGTTTGATATACTCATCAATACTGATCAGGATGATAATGGCAAGAAACGCTGCATTGATCTTCCAAAAAACAGAACGGGCATTTTTAAGTTCAAATCTGGGACGCAAAAGCTCAAAAGAGCTGATAAATGCCCAGATACCTACCAGTATAGATAGGCCTATTGTCACAGGATAGACTTCGAAAGCCCATACCAGGAATATCCCTGCCTGTATCGTAAAGATAAGCCATACAAATGTCAGCCTTTGCAGGCTGCCCTGTCCGAATAGACGCATCGCTGTAGGATAACCGCCCTCTTTATAGTCACCGTGAAACAGCATCACAAGCAACCAAAAATGCGGTACCTGCCATATAAAATAGTAGGCAGCGATCGCTATAAACTCCAATTCTTTCAGACTATGCCCTGCTACCAACCATCCGACCGCCGGAGGGATCACTCCCAGGATCGCTCCAGGTATCACTGCCAATGCGCTCTTTTTTTTCAAAGGCGTATACATGGCGTTATACCAAATGAAAGCGAACATAAATAAATTGATGCCTGTGATTCCCAGCAGGTCATAGATCAATACCATAGAGAGGGCGATCAATACAGCTGCAATAATGACACCCGTAGCAGGCGACATTCTTCCTGAAGCGATGGGACGGTTTTTGGTCCGTTCCATCTTGGAGTCTTCTTTATACTCTTGCACCTGATTCAGAGTGGAAACACCCATCGCTACAAGCAGTACAGAAAGCGTGGCAAGAAGCATATCTGTCCCAAACTCCCCCTTTGCCATGATATAGGCAAAAAGTGCGGAAAGACTCACCGCAAAGGAGAGAATAAATTTTGTAACGCTAAAGAGATCTTTTATCATTTAACATTTTCGAGATATTCAGCAATTGCTGAAATCTCTTCTTCTGACATATTAGGATATGCTGGCATTCTACCAATCATACCCACTTTACCATTCTTGAATACATGACTCATAAGTGTTGCATCATACCCTACAAGGTTTGGAGACATTCCACCCATACCTTTACCATCTTCACCATGACATGAAGAACATGCAGCAAATGACGCAGGTTTTTCACCTTTCATGCCACCAGCTACATACGCAGCAATCTCTTCAGCATCAGCACCGGTAACCAATCCGCCTGGCATTGCTCCCATAGCGTAACCAAGTTGATCTTGACCATTATTGATCACATCCAATACTTGTTCTTTTGTAAATCTGGTTTTAAGAGAAGGTCCAACTAATACTTTATCTGTTTCAATTGCATGACATTGTGTACATCCATGTCGTTGTACTAGTGCATCACCACTTTTAGCATAATTACCTTTTGGTGTATTATCTGTACTATTAAACCATGCATTATACTCCTCTTGTGGAAGTACTACTAGTCTAGAGTACATATATGAGTGATCTGTACCGCAGTACTCAGCACACTCAATATCATACTCACCTACTTCAGAAGCATTAAACCACTGCTTCGTTGTACGTCCTGGAACCACATCCTCTTTCATACGGAAAGCAGGGATATAGAATGAATGAATGACATCATTAAGTGGTGCAGTCATCTCTAAAATAACATTGGTATTTACTGGTACATAGAGTGCACTTATGCCCATAGTACCCTTTTCAAGCACTTTTCCATTCTCATCTAATTTAGGCTTTTGAAATGCCCCACCGATTTTATGCACATGACCGCTTGCATTTGCAGGGTACTCATATTCCCACTTCCATTTAGAACCTTCCACTTTGACCACGATACTTTCGCTCTCTGCCGGCATCGTTCTTAGTACTTTCATCGAGCTATAACCATAGTAGAAGAATACCATCAACAAGATCACTGGGATCACTGTCCATGTAATCTCAAGACCAGTATGGTGTGTTAACGTACCAATCTCTTCTTTTTTTACTTTATCTGCACGATATTTCCATGCAAAATAAAACATTGGAGCTACAACGGACAAAAATAGCCCGATTGAGATCACAATATGTATCCAAAATGCCTGATCGACATCTGCAGCAAATGTAGCTGCACTAGTGTTAAATCCTTCTAACATGTCACCTCCTCTTAGTGCGCTGCTGGAGCTGTAATATGACTTTCAGCACCAAATTGGAAATTGGCGACATCTACACCAATTACGATAATAAAGAATACCAATACGAGTGCCAATGAGAATATCACCATTGCACCAATTAATTTCTCACCTTTTAAGTGCATATAGTAGATGACAATAAGCCATGCTTTCGCTACTGCAATAACCATTTGTGCCAAGAATGTTGCATTGGCCATGAACAGATGCGGCTGTACAAATGTTACCGCTGTCAATATCAATAGCCCTATAAGCACTTTATAATAGACTGATCTTTCAGCTTTATACTGTTCTGAGTTATATTCTAGTGTCTTATCCATGGTGTGCCCCTCCTGCTACGTCGCCTGCACCTATCATATAGAAGTATGGGAAAACAAATACCCAGATAAGGTGTACGATATCCCAATATAGTGCAATATTAAAATGTAAAATATGATGATCCTGGCTTACTTTACCCGCATTGATACGCTTAAGCAACCAGATCATAAGTCCGATACCAATAATGATGTGGAAACCGTGTAGTCCCGTCATGGTAAAGTACATACCAAAGAACAAGATCTGACCAAATGGTTTAGACTGCTCATTACCGGCCTGCAGTGCATCCAATCCAAGGAAAATACCATGATGGTACTCTGCTGTCCACTCAACTGCTTTAATACCTAAGAATGCCAATGCAAGCACAATAGTGGCAATGATCATCAATTTCGCACCTTTGACATTACCGGCTCTCATATTCAGTAGACCCAGCCCCATTGTCAATGCAGAAACCAATAGGATCACTGTGTTCGTACCGCCAAGCCATCTGTCCAGGCCAGATGAAGCGATAATGAAATCCTGCGGATGCAATGTATTATAGTATGCAAGTGCAAGGAACATTCCACCGAACATCATTACCTCTGTAAGCATGAACAGCCAGAAACCAAGTTTCCCGCCGTAAAAATCATCTTGCCAACCTTGAACTTCATGTTCATTCCCTTCGCGGTCAACCGCGATCTCTGGTACATATTCGTGTGCCATCAGTCAATCCTTCTCATTGTTTCGTAATCAAATTTAACTACCGGTTCACCATGCTTATACTCATATGGATCAAAGTCAACATAAGGTACTTTTGAATGGTTGTCCAGTGGTGGTGGTGATGAAGGCATATGCCACTCAAGTGTCGTTGCTCTCCATGGATTTGGACCCACTTTTTCACCTTTTCTCCATCCCTGGATCAATACATAGAACATATAGATCAAACCAGCAATAAAGATCACTGCACCCCAAAATGAGATCTTATGATAGATCTCAAATTCCGGTAGGTAGTCGAAATAACGACGAGGCATACCCAGGAAACCTGCGATGAACATCGGGAACCATAAAAGGTTAAACCCGATAAAGTTCATATAGAACGCAATTTTTGCTTTTTTCTCATTGTACATTTTTCCTGTGATCAACGGGAACCAGTAGTGCATTCCGGCAAAAAGCAGGAATACCACCCCACCCAGCATCGCATAGTGGAAGTGAGCCACCGTATAATAGGTATCCTGAAGGTGGATATCCACACCGATCATTGTGATCGTTACCCCAGTAAGACCCCCGATAGCAAATGTAATGATCGTACCCAGTGCCCATACCATCGGAGTGTCAAGAACGATCTTACCCTGGTACATGGTTGCTACCCAGTCATAGAACTTGATCCCTGTAGGCACGGCAACAAAGAATGTCAGGAAGGAGAAAACCGTTTTCGCAATATCCGCCATACCTGAAGTATACAGATGGTGTCCCCACACCAAATAACCGATACCTGCAATGGAAGCAGAGGAAAGTGCGATCGTTCTATACCCGAAGATCTCTTTTCTTGAGAATACCGGGATGATCTCAGACATGATACCGAATGCCGGCAGGATCATAAGATAAACCGCTGGGTGAGAATAGATCCAGAAGAGGTGTTCGAACAGTACCGGGTCTCCACCTTTTGCAGGGTCAAAGATACCAATACCGAAGTATTTTTCCAAAATAGCAAGTACCAATGTGATACCAACGACCGGTGTTGCAAGAAGCTGGATCCATGCTGTTGCATAGATACCCCATACGAACAACGGCATTTTGAAGAATGTCATACCAGGTGCTCTAAGTCTGTGGATCGTTACCAGGAAGTTAAGCCCTGTAAGGATCGATGCCATACCAAGAATAAATGCCGCAACCAGTGTCATGATCACATTGGTACCCGTATTTAAAGAGTATGGCGCATAGAATGTCCAACCAGTATCTGCAAATCCATTCCCTACCCATAGTGATGAAACTGCAATGGCCGCACCGAAGATATAGAGCCAAAATGTAAACCAGTTCAATCTAGGGAAAGATACATCTTTCGCCCCGATCATAAGCGGCATGACAATGTTTCCGAATATCGCAGGAATTCCCGGTACGATAAAGAGGAAGATCATAATGACACCATGCAGTGTAAATGCCTGGTTAAACGTATCACCATCGACAAATTGCCCGCCTGGTGCATATAATTCTAAACGCATTAAAAATGCTGTTGCCACTGCTATAAAAAAGAATACGAACATGACAGCTGCATACATAAGACCGATTCTTTTATGGTCAATAGTAAGCATCCACTGCATGAATGTACTTTTCGGGTGCCCAATGGCACAGTGTGTTTCGTCGAAATAACTTTTACTCATCTAATTGTCTCCTTTATTTTGATGATGTTCGTGGTCGTCGTCTCTTCTGCTTGTTTTGACAAGATATATGAAGAAGGCGAACATAATAGCAAACATGACTGTTGCTGCGATTTTTTCCCATTTAAAGATATAGGTTTTTGCTTTGGGGTCGTATGCAAAACAATAAAGCAGATTTTTTGCTATGGTAGGACCGACCTTTCCTTGCCCTGCTTCCATCAATGCCATCTTTACATCAAAAGGAAGTTGCTCGATACCGTTAAGGTAACGTGTAACCTTTCCTTCTGGAGATAACATGATAAGTGCAGCCGGATGTAGGTAATCTACCACACCTGCAGGAGAAACCGTTTTCTGAAAGGTAAATCCAACTGTATCGGCCAGAATACCTGAAGAGTTGTTCTCACCTATCACGAAATGCCATGCATCCTGTACAAAGTCCCTCTGTATCGCACTCAGCATCGTCTTTCGTTTTGCAGCAGCCAGTTCATGGCCTTCATCCTCGGCAAAGCCAATGGTCAGTACCTTATAGTCTGTATTCTCTGCCAGATCCAAACGCCCAAGCATTTTTGCCATATCATTTAATTGTGGACTACAAATACCTGCACAGCGAAAGTAGTTGAGTGAGATCATCGTCGGCTTGCCCTCCATGAGCTCCTTCAACGTCACACTTTCGCCTTTCTCATTAATGAATGTCAGATCAAGCGGAACCATGGCTCCCAATTTTTCATTTATTCCTAATGTAGATGCATGTAAAGTACCCAGTAGCATTAAAAACATCAAAAGTTTTTTCATTTACCCTCCCAATTATCTATTTTTCCGAAATAGATCCCATATTCTAGGCTAGAAGCACTTAATGGGTAATAAAAATATATAAAATAGAGCTTATTTGATAAATAATTTTGCTTTAGTGTTACATAAAATAATTTTTTTTAATTACATATAATTTTTAGTAATTTATTGTATTAGGTTTCGTAAAGATAGTAGTGAGAAAGGTGTAAATGAAAAAGAGAAATATGACAGTTGCGTCAGGGAGAAAGCTTATGCTTTCCCTTTTGCACTTTGGATGGAGTGGATATAGTCGTAGTTCACAGCAATATCTTGCTCTTTGGGAAGATTGCTGGAGAGTCTCTGCAGCATCGCTTCAAAATCTTCAAAGAGATAGTTGGCCATAGAACCCGGGATAGGGTTGATCTCATTCAGAAGTACTTCGCCATTTACGACAAAGAAATCACAGCGGATGATGCTTCCTTTAAAGAGCGGGTCATAGATCTTCTTGAAGCTCTCCTGGATCTTTGCTTTCATCGCATCGGTGATATCCGCCGCCAGGACCTTTGAATCTCTCGAAAAATCCATATATTTTTTTTCAAAGTCCAGAAATACTTCTTTCTGAGGCTCTTCTACGATAGAAAGCTCCCAGCCGTCCGTATAGGTCCCGGCCTGGTTGTATTCTTTTACCCCTTCGATAAAAGGTTCGACGATGACATCCGAATCAAATTCAAAGGCAACATCCAGTGCATAGTCAAGCTCGGAAGCATCTCTGACGATGCTTACACCGATACTCGATCCCAAACGCACCGGCTTGATGATCACAGGAAAGTCCATGCTTATTTTTCTTTCATCGTTTTTGGAGAGGTATTCATAGGCCACTGTTTTGACACCCAGACTCTCTGCCAGGAACTTCGTATAGAGCTTGTTGTAAGAGAGCGCCGAAGCTTCCAGGCGTGGTGAGATGAAAGGAATACCATAAAATTCCATCAGTGAAGCTATCTTACCGTCTTCTCCGTCCCTGCCATGAATAAGATTCAAGGCTACATCGAAATCTACGGCTTTGCTTCCAAACATTCCATCCATGAAAAAACCGCCGCTTTTAAGCGTAAGCTGTTTGGCTTTTTTATAGTCACCCGAGGAAAAAAGTTTCGCGTTGATCTTCTCTGTGTCGATAAGGTAGAATTTTCTGTCACTGCTGACAAAAATATAGATGAGCTCAGACTTTTTCAATACTTTTTTCATTGTAATGGCAGAAACGATACTTATTTCATGCTCATAGCTCGATCCGCCGAACACTATTGCTAACTTCATGGTGACCCCTTAGAGCATTTTGGCAAATTCGCCGAAGATATAGGCACTCTCATGCGGGCCGGGACTTGCTTCCGGATGGTGCTGTACCGACATTGTCGGAGAGTCATTGTATTTGAGTCCTTCTATCGTATTGTCAAAAAGGTTGACATGGGTCACCGTCGCTATTTCCCTGATCGTGTCAGGGACATTGTAGTTGTGGTTCTGTGCCGTGATCTCTACAGTGCCTGTCACGGTGTTTTTCACAGGGTGGTTCCCGCCATGGTGCCCGAACTGAAGTTTAAACGTATCATAGCCGTGCGCGATAGAAAGCAGCTGGTGTCCCAGACAGATACCAAAGATCGGTATTTTGCGTGCAATCAGCTTTTTGATCTTCTCGTGCTCCTCTTTCAGGATGATCGGATCACCCGGTCCGTTGGAAAGGAACACGCCGTCGATCTCTTTGGCATCGACTTTGGCAATGATCTCCTCAGCAGAGATGGAGTTCGGTACCACCGTTACTTCCATTCCCGCATGTGTCAGTTCGTTCAGGATATTTCTTTTGATACCAAAATCAAGCGCAATGATCTTTTTGGTGGTTTTCGGCGTCTCGTAACTGAATGTATCTGCATTATAGCGCGCTTCCTTGTGCACATAGCTCTCTTTTGTACTCACCTGCTCAATATAGTTGATCTCTTCGATGCGGGGGGAGGACTCCAATACTTTTTTCAGCGCCTCTTTCTCGTGTATTTCCGTAGAAGCTACCATCATCATGGCGCCCTCTTCTCTCAACACTTTCGTGATAAACCTTGTATCTATCTCTGTGATACCCAGTACGTTATGCTTTTTAAGCAGGGCAGAGAGAGGCTCCTCGCATCTAAAGTTGGAAGGTCTCTCCTGGTAGGAGCGTACGATGATACCTTTGCAGTGGGCAGCCTTGCTCTCCATATCTTGTGCATTGCATCCTACGTTACCGATCTCAGGCATCGTAAAGGTTACGAACTGCCCTGCATAGGAGGGGTCTGTCACGATCTCCTGGTATCCGGTCAGAGAGGTATTGAATACGATCTCTCCGACTGAAGTACCCTCCGCACCGAAACTTTTGGCTTCAAGCAGCAACCCGTTTTCAAAATAGAGTGAGATTTTTGTCATTAGAGCATACCTCTTTTAGATAATTCTTCTTGATACAACCTTTCATAAAGCAACTCATAATCCTGAGAGCCAGGGATCACTTCTTTTTCCATGCCCTTGATCTTTGCATAGACGATATCGTCTATCTCGTCATAGGCATCCGCGAACGCTTTGAAGGATTTGAAGATCACGTTCTTCACCTGGTTCTCATTCACTGTATACTCTGCAAGATAGTTTTCGTACAGCTCATCCAAGATCAGGTGAGCCAGATCATTGTATCGGTCATCATAGTTCA
This sequence comes from Sulfurovum sp., assembly GCF_036568385.1. Taxonomy (GTDB): domain Bacteria; phylum Campylobacterota; class Campylobacteria; order Campylobacterales; family Sulfurovaceae; genus Sulfurovum. The sequence goes on from NZ_DATCSP010000077.1 coordinate 32,436, forward strand.
TGATCACACCATGTTCAGGAGCCATTTTCTTTTT
>NZ_DATCSP010000078.1:0-2982 GCF_036568385.1 Sulfurovum sp.
CGATCGAGATGCTGGTGGAGCGAGAAGGCATCGAGGCAGTCATCATAGCGAAAGCGTTCGAACAGGATGTATTGCAATCGCTGTATGCAAGAGTGAATGCATTGAATATCTATGATATCAAAGTGGTGACACTGGAACAAAAAGAAAAAAAACTGAAGCAGGTCACGGTTGAAGACCTCCTCGCGCGGCACCCCAAGGACCTTGACCTGGATACGATCTCCTCTTTTGTGAAAGGCAAGTCCATTCTCATTACCGGAGCAGGGGGGAGCATTGGATCCGAGATCTCCAGACAGTGTCAGAAGTTCGGTGCGGGAGCTTTGACACTGGTAGACCACAGTGAGTTCAACCTCTATCAGATAGGGGAACAGATCGCAAATGCCCAGCTGAAACTGCTGAGTATCACCGACAAAGAGAGCCTGGAGGCTGTGTTTGATGAGGCCAAACCGCAGATCGTGATACACGCGGCAGCCTACAAGCATGTCCCTATCTGTGAGGATAACCCCGAAATGGCAGTGTTCAACAATGTGCTGGGGAGCAAAAACGTCATAGATGTCAGTATAGACAAGGGTGTGGAAAAAGTTGTCGTGATCTCCACCGATAAGGCGGTACGCCCGACCAACGTGATGGGTGCTACCAAGCGAGTGACGGAACTCTATGCGAACAATGTAGAGGCCAAAGGCACAGAGATCGTGGCGGTGCGCTTCGGGAATGTATTGGGCTCCAGCGGTTCGGTCATCCCCAAGTTCAAACAGCAGATAGAGGCAGGCGGGCCTGTGACGGTCACCCATCCTGAGATCACGCGTTATTTCATGCTGATCTCCGAAGCCTGCCAGCTGGTACTTCAAACCGCAGCGATTGCCAAAGGGGGAGAGCTCTTTATCCTGGATATGGGAGAGCCTGTCAAGATAGCAGACCTGGCACGGCAGATGATATGGCTTTATGGCAAAGAGGATGAGATAGAGATCCGTTTTACCGGATTGCGGCCTGGAGAGAAGCTTTATGAAGAGCTGCTTTTGGACGAGAGCGAAGAAGAAACCAGGTACAGCTCTATTTTCATCGTCAAACCGACACCGTACGATATCTCAAAATTGACACGCGATATAGAGGTATTGCTGGCAGCGGAAGACAAGGTCAGAGCATTGCAGGAGATCGTCCCGGAGTATACAAGAAACATTCAGGTATAATATTTTTAGTTATATTAATCTATAACTAAAAATAAATTTACTAAAGGAATGACATGGTTAGAAAGATCATAGCGGCATTTTTAATTTTTGCCACATCGGCCCTGTTCGGGATGAGCCTGGAGCAGTTGAACAAAGCATCCAAAGAGGAGTTGATGGAAGTCAAAGGTATCGGTGAAGCCAAAGCGGAAGCGATCATTGCAGAGAGAAAAAAAGGTGCATTTACCTCCTTTGATGATTTTCAAAGAGTCAAAGGCATAGGGGAAAAGGCTGCGTTGCGTGTGAAAGACCATGTCAAGTAATCTTTTGGATCAAAAATAAAAAGACGGGGAGGAAGGGCTTCGGCTCTTTGCTTTGTCCCTGCTTCGAACGCTATAATCCGCTTTAACCACATTTTCGCTACAATTCACTTATTTTTCTATTTAAGGTATGATCATGACAGTTACACGTTTCGCACCCTCTCCTACAGGCTATCTTCACATAGGCGGGCTTAGAACGGCACTCTTTTCCTGGCTGACCGCGCAGCACAACAAGGGAAGATTTTTGCTCCGCATCGAAGATACCGATATGGCCCGTAACTCTGAAGAAGCGACCGAGGCGATACTCAAAGCCTTTGAATGGGTAGGGATGAGCCATGACGGAGAGGTGGTGTATCAGTCGAAACGTTTTGAACTCTATAAAAAATATATCGATCAGCTGCTTGAAGAGGGGAAGGCCTACAAGTGCTATATGAGCAAAGAGGAACTGGCAGCACTGAGGGAAGAGCAGATGGCCAGAAAAGAGCGTACGCGTTATGATGGCCGTTACCGTGACTTTACAGGAACCCCGCCGGAGGGTGTTGACCCGGTCATCCGTATCAAGGCACCTGAGGAAGGGGATATCTGTTTTACGGATGGGGTCAAAGGCGAAATGTGTATCTCTGCCGATGAGGTGGATGACTTTATCATTGCCAGAGCGGACGGTTCCCCTACGTATAACTTTGTGGTTGCGGTCGATGATGCACTGATGGGACTGACCGATGTGATCCGCGGAGATGACCATCTTTACAATACCCCCAAGCAGATCGTGGTCTACAATGCACTGGGTTTTCCGCTACCGAACTTTAACCATGTGGCAATGATCAACAACGAGCAGGGCAAAAAACTTTCCAAAAGAGACGGGGCTACGGATGTGATGGAGTATAAAACGATGGGGTTTTTACCGCAGGCCCTCTTGAACTTCCTGGTCCGTCTGGGTTGGAGCCATGGAGACCAGGAGATCTTCAGCATGGAAGAGATGATCGCACTCTTTGATCCTAAAAATATCAACAAAAGTGCCTCCAACTATAATCTGGACAAGCTTCTCTGGCTGAATTCGCACTATATAAAGAACACACCGAACGATGAACTTGCGAGTCTGCTGAAAGAGTTTGGAGTGGATATCCACGGGCATGACAAGTTGGAGCTGCTGCTTGATGCGACGAAAGAGAGAGGGAAAACACTGGTGGAACTGGCAGAACAGATCAACCTGATCCTGACCCCTCCGAGCACGTATGACGAAAAGTCTGTCCAGAAAGCCTTCAAAGGTGAAGCCAAAGAGATCTTGACCGACTTCATTGCACTCCTTCAGACCTGGGAAAAACCTCTGCATTTGCCATGTGACTACCATGAGGTGATGGAGAAGATCGTGGAAACCAAAGAGATAGGCTTCGGGAAAATAGGGATGCCGCTGCGCGTCAGCCTCCTTGGTTCCATGACAGGCTCGGGACTGGATGAGATCATGGCTATTTTGGGCGTGGATGAAACGATCTTGCGTATAGAGA
>NZ_DATCSP010000079.1:0-23941 GCF_036568385.1 Sulfurovum sp.
TGCAGTCATCACTATGACACTCGCGAACGTGATGGCATTGGTACAGAATGATGTAAAACGTATGCTTGCGTACTCCTCTATCTCCCATGCCGGTTTCATCATAGCCGCATTGGCGCTGGATACGACAGAGGGTAACACAAGTATCTTCCTCTACTATGCGCTCTTTATGTTCACGAACCTTGGTGCCTTCAGTATGTTGTGGATCTCAAGACACAAAACAAGAAGATTTGACCTTCAGTACGACCATCCGTATGAAAAGTTTGCTGGGTTCATCAAGATCATGCCTATGGGTGCCGTCATCATGGCGCTCTTTATGCTTTCATTGGCAGGGGTCCCACCGTTCTCGGTATTCTGGGGTAAGATCTACGTGATGCAGGCAGCGGTCAATGCCGGATATGTCTGGCTAGCGATCGTGATGGGACTTAACTCCGCGATCGCTGCATACTATTATTTGAAACTGGTGGTGTTCATGTTCCTGAAAGAACCGGTGAAAGATGTTGACACTGTCTACTATAACATTTCAAAACCGCTGATGGTCATTATCGGTTTTGCCACGGTGGCTACGGTAGCGGCGATCTTCTATGTGCAGCCGCTTGTATCCTATATCTACTACATGATCAGTGCCAGCGGTTATTGATAATAGAGAGGGGGATTTTTCTCTTCCCTCTTATTAGCAATACTTTACCTCGATAAAGGATTGGTTTTATGAACATTAATGATGTCATTTTTACTAATGTTAATAAGATCATACGGGAAGACAGAAAGAACCTTTATCATCTCCTCTATTATTCACTGATTGATGCCATCCTTGTACTCTCTATACCTCTAGCCTCGACCTTTGTTATCAATAGTGTATTGGCACATGCATCACTTTCTGTTTTTATCCTTGGACTCATAGTACTTGTATTGTTTCTTTTTGTCACGGTTATGCAGGTAATGAAAGAGTATATAGTTGAAAAGTTTCAGCAGAAAGTCTTTCTAAGGTCAGGGATTGAGATCGCCACTAAGGCTCTAAAGATAGAAAAGAAAGAAGGAACTGAACCTCCTCAGGTACATAATAAGTTGATGAATTATTTTTTTGACATTACAGCCATTCAAAAGTTCTTTCCTATCCTTCTCCTTGACGGGGTAGGTGTCATAGTCAAAATTTTTGTAAGTCTGCTCTTGCTGCTTGCATTCGATCCGGTATTGTTCATAGCAGGCGTATTCTTTTTTTCGGGATATATTATTTTACTCATATTGCTGGGAAGAAATGGAGTCAAACAGGCACTGGACCGATCAGATGCCAAGCACAACACTATTTATTTTTTACAGCAGATCGGAAAAGAAGAGGGGACGCAAGAAGAAATACTCGGCAAGTTTGACGCTTATTTGGCTAAGTATGCAAAGGCACGCCAGAAGCTATTCAAGATCACGATCAGACAATTGGCACTGACTTTTTTTGCGGAAGGATTTATTTTTAGTGTTTTCCTTGTCATAGGCGGATATCTAGTTATCAAAGGGCAATTGCCTTTGGGAGAATTTGTCGCGGCCGAGATCATTGTTACCTCTATTACTTATGCCTTAAAAGGTTTTGTCAAACAACTGGACTATATCTATGATATGATCGAAGGGCTTTATAAGGTGAATAAATTATCAGTTGAGTTAGGGGAAAAGGGCCATGAAAAGAGTTAAGTTCAACTCTCTGGAGCTTGTCAAGACACATCCGTTCATTCATCGTATTTGGACTTTCAGTGCAATCATACTGATCACCTTCATCGCGATGCTTTTTTTACCATGGAGACAAACTGTGCAGGGAGAGGGGGAGCTTATCGCTTATCATCCGGTCGAAAGGGTACAAACGATTTCGGCTACCATTGACGGATTTATTGATGCGTTTCATGTGTCGGAAAATGAACATGTTTCCAAAGGAATGAAACTATTCACCATGATCGATATGGACAAAGATTATGCCAAACGTGTCTACAGTATGAAAGAGAGCATAGCGCAGCAGTATGAGAATATTCAACAGGAGGTTGCGGTCCTTGAGGAGAACAAGGCCAGCATCATTGAGCAGAAAAAGATCCGCTCAACACTTTATGACACGCAATACACCCAGGCAGAAGAACAATTGCAAAGTCTTCAAATTAAACGCAAGGCGGAATCGAAGAACTATGAGATCAAGCTCAGCAATTTCAAGCGCTTAGAACAGCTGTACAAAGAGAATATTGAATCCAAACGCAATTATGAGAGAGCAGAGAACAGCTCTATCGATGCAAAGACCAAACTCGATAAGATCGATATAGATATCTCAGTGCAAACACGCCACTTGACCATGATCGCGCAGGAAAAATCCCAATTCATCAAAGAGATCGAAAACAGCATAAGAAGTATAGACAACCAAATTCTTGCGGCACAAGGGCGCCTAAATGTACTTAAACGAGAACAAGAGAGACAATTAAGTGATATCGCACGCTATGAAAAATCCGTGGTAGTGGCTGAAAAGGACGGGGTGGCCATGAGGATATTGAAAAACGACAAAAACACTTATATCAAGAAGGGCGAACCGGTCATCCAATTCTCTCCTGAGGTGAGCGAAAGATCGGTACTGCTTAAAGTCTCGGATTTCAATATGCCGCTGATCAAAGAGGGGCTTTCCGTGAGAATAAGGTTTTACGGATGGCCGGTATTGCATATCCCGGGATGGCCGGCCATCCGTTTTGGTACCTTTGGAGGTATCATTAAGAAAGTGGATCCTGTCTTACACGAAAAAGGATATTATTATGCCTACATCGTGGAAGATCCCAAAGAGCCATGGCCTTCAGAGAAAGAGCTTAGAGTGGGTACAGGTTCAACGGTGTGGGTCGCCTTATCCAATGTTCCTATCTGGTATCAGCTGTGGCGCCTGATGAACGCTTTCCCACCCAATATGGTAACACCTGAGAAAAAATTATGATGAGATATATTGCCGTCTGCGTCATGGTCCTGCTGTTGTATACAGAAAATGCAGAGTGTAAAGAGACCTTTACGGTGGAGAAAATAGGCAGATATTTAACGGAAGAAAACCCTTATGTCTATAGCGCTGTGGGAAAGCAGTATGTGGATGAAGCCCGCGTACAGACATCCATGGGCTCTTTTGATACCGTACTCTCTTCCCATTATGACAAGAAAGAGTACCCTTTAAGTGATGGTAGATATATGGACCTTACCCTGGCAAAGCCTATTGGAAACGGTATAGAGTTCCTGGCAGGGTATCGAAAAGCAGAAGGTATACAGGAATATAACAATATCAAGACCGGTGACGAGGGTGAGTTTCGTGTGGGGGTGAAAGTGCCTGTTTTTGCTCTCTTGAATGATATGAACTACCGAAAATACAGTGTTTCATCCGCATCATTGAATGCGGGGGAGTCGAAATTTGAAGCACAGAACAATTTGAGGCATCTTTACTCCAGTGTTTTCGTTGCCTACTATACCCTTTTGTACTATAGCGAACTGCTAAAACTTGAAAAAACGCTTTTAGGCAAAGCAGAACAAAGAAACATCTTTACCCAAAAAAGAGTCAAGTCCGGGGCACTTCCCGAGATCGCATTGCTTGAAGCAGAGCAGCAGGTCATCAATCGCAGGCAGAGACTGCTCGCGACACAAAACAGCTACCACAATGCTTTTAAAATATTTTTAAATTATTTGAACCTGCCTAAAAATGACTTTGATGCCAGATATGAACTGCCGACACTGTCTATGTTGAAAAAAAGCGCAACGGCTGTAGAGAAAGACTTCAGCAAAGCATTTGAAAAGAGACCTGATCTAAAAGCCCTGGAGTATAGAAAAATGAAACTTGACCTGGAGTCGGACTACAATGCACTTTCAAAATATCCTGATGTCTCTGTCTCTGCCTACAGTGTACATGACGTGAGGTACGGAAGCGGTACCAAGGTTGCATTCAATATGAACTTCCCGCTGGAAAGAAGAGGGTATGAGGGGAAAAAAGTAGAGATCCAAAAGGGTCTTACGCAGGTTGAAGAGCAGCAAAACAAGTTAAAAATGGAACTGAAAACAAATTTGGAAAACTTGTTTTATTCGCAAGAGGTATTAAACGACAATATCGAAAATGTCCAAAAAGAGATCAAACTGGTTGAAGCACTGGAAGAAGCGGAAAACAAGAAGTACCGACTTGGGTCAAGCAGTCTGTTTCAGGTTAATCAGCGGGAGATCTACACATTGCAGGTGAAGCAGAAAAAACTAGAATATGATTTGAACGCTTTGCTCATTCAGCAGGAGATAAAGAGAGAGATGGGTGACCTGCTCCCCCGTTAAGCACTTTTTGTAAGGGTTTTGCCGGTTTGTAAAGGTATTCGCAGCACTAGAATCTTTTTGTAAGCTCTTCGACCGTGCCTTTTATCACATGCTTGAACTGGGAACTATTGAACGTTGTTTGTCTTTTTGCCAGTCTTGCCGTGTTCGTCGTGATCTTCTCAGCGAGCATTTTTTTATCATACACACCATCCAGATAGGCCAGCGTCTCTTTGATACCTATGGCTTTCATACTGTGGGGTGCACGTGTGTATTTTTTCTCAAGCCTGCATATCTCATCGATCAGTCCATGTTCCAGCATCATCTCTGTACGCAACGCGATTCGCTTGCGAAGGGTCTCTCTTTCCGTCACGATCTGGTAGATAGGCAGAGGCGCGGTGATGGTCGGTTTTGGAGGAAAACGCTTGAAATATTCCGTAGGGGCCAGCCCGGTTTCGAGATAGATATGCAACGCTTTTTCTATGCGGTAGGGGTCCGTGGCTTGAATGTTCGACATATAGGCCTGATCCAAGGTAGCGAGCCAATGATAGGTTTTGGGCAGGTCCTGCAGATAGTGCTGTGCTTTTTGTTTGGTCTCTTCACTGATTTTTGGGAGTTCGCTGATACCCTCTATCAGCATTTTCAGGTAAAAACTTGTCCCCCCGACGATCACAAGATTTTTACCCTCCTTTACACATGTGGCATAGACTTCATGGTAGAGCTTGATAAAGGTCGTCACATCGAAACTTTCATCGGGATAGAGGTGGTCTATACCAAAATGCGTGATACCTGCGCGTTCTTCCACTGTGGGCTTTGCCGAGACGATATCTATCTCTTTATAGATAGAAAGTGAATCAAGTGAGAGGATATGGGCATCGGTCTGTTGTGCCAGCTTGATGGAAAGTGCGGTTTTACCGGAGGCAGTAGGACCGATCAGGGCAAATTGCTTGACGGTTTCAGGATTTGGCATGTCGTGTCTCACTGTAGTGTGGTCTGATACTTCTCATAGCGTAATCATACCATAACCCCAAAAAGGATAAAATACTGGACTATAAAAAGAAGGGCATGCATGAATTTATTTGAGAAGAACAACCGTTTCAATATTGCGAACCTGGTGACCTACATGAATGTCACAGCAGGGATCATGGCAATATTTTTCATCACCAAAGGTGATTTTTTTACCGCTATTGTCCTGGCATGGATCGCCGGCGCTTGTGACATCATCGATGGGAAATTGGCGCGCAAATATGATCTTTCCACAGAGTTCGGTATCCAGCTTGACAGTTTTGCGGATTTCCTCTCTTTTGTGGTGATGCCTCCTTTTTTACTTTTTTATGCGGTGAAAGCGTACAGCGGTATTTCAGGGATCGAAGAAGCTGTACTGGGACTGGTGTTTATCTGGTATATTATCAATGGACTGCGAAGACTGGTGGAGTTTAACCTTAAAGTGGATGTGGGAAAAGTAGAAAAGTACTTTGAAGGCGTGCCTACGCCGCTGGGGGCGATCCTATTATGGATACTCTATCTGTTGAATGCCTATGGCGTCATCGCAAGCGGATATGTGATCGCAGTGTTGGTGATCCTCATTGCATGGTCACTCAATTCCAAGCTGAAAATCCCTCATCCCTAAAGTGTGACTGTGAACAGATTGAAAACGAAACTGGCCCATTTTTCGGAACTGGTGATGTTCAAACACTCACTCTTCTCCCTGCCGTTCATTTTTATAGCGATGCTAGTAGCCGCCCATAAGGACGGATCGGGATGGTTCGGCTGGAAGTTGTTGCTTCTTGGGACGCTTGCCGCTGTGACGGCACGGAACTTTGCCATGGGTGTCAACCGCTATCTTGACAGAGATATTGACATGCTCAATCCTCGAACCAAAGGCCGCCCCTCTGTGGACGGCAGGGTATCAGACGGTCAAATGATAGGGTTTATAGCGATCAACGCCTTGCTGTTCGTCATGGTGGCATATTTTATAAACCCTTTGGCCTTTAAGCTCTCTCTTCCCATCCTGGCCGTACTGGGTGCGTATACACTTTTTAAGCGATTCTCTGCGCTGGCACATCTGATACTCGGAGTGAGTCTGGGATTGGCACCCATCGCAGGCGTGGTCGCCGTAAGCGCAGAGATACCGTTATGGTCTGTCTATCTCGCTGTCGGTGTCATGTTCTGGGTGGCAGGCTTTGACCTGCTCTACTCGTTGCAGGATATGGCATTTGACAAAGCCAACAACCTGCACTCGATACCTTCCAGGTTCGGTGCCGCCAGGACGATGTGGATCGCAAGAGTATTCCACGTGCTGACGGTGCTGTTCTGGGCTTGTTTTGTCTATACGGCAGGACTGGGATTCTGGGCGCAACTTGCCGTACTCTTCTCTGCTGTGATGTTAAGTTACGAACACTACCTTGTCAACAAAGATTTTACAAAGATAGACAAAGCCTTCTTTACGGTCAACGGCTACTTGGGTTTTGTTTTTTTGATCTTAATTATTATGGAGGTGGTATAAGATGGAAACAATGGATATAGCGGTTTTATCGCTGCTGGTACTTCTGGTTGTGATACTGTTCATCATGATCGGTCAGAACAGTAAACTAAAAAAAGAGAACAAAAAGCTGAATGAGATCCTGGAGGTCAAAAACAGCACGATAGCCAACTATGAAGCTTCGCGTGTTGCGGTAACAGATGTGATAGAGAACTTTTCTCTATTGGATGAAGTGATGGCACTGATAGAGGCAGGGGAAAGCAGAGAAGCCGTGTCTGAAAAGCTAGGTATACCTGTCAGCAAGGTAGAACTTATCATCAAATTTGACAAACTCAAAAAGAGAGATTAGGCCTTGGAATCATGGCAAACACTGTTGGAACAGGCTTACAGTGAAATGGAGCTGGGCTATAGAAGTTTTTTAGCACAGGATCAAGGCTATTTCCCGGACAAAGAGAATTATTTCAACGCATTTAAAACCCTGCCGAAAGATAAGGTCAAGTATATACTTTTTGGGCAAGACCCCTATCCAAGGCCCGAAAGTGCAGGCGGGTATGCCTTTATAGACACTCATGTCAAAACACTGTTCTCTGCTACAGGGCTCAGCAAAGAGGTCAACCGTGCTACCAGTTTGCGCAATTTTATCAAAATGGCACTGGTGGCCAGTGAAGAGTTGAACAAGGCAGATACCTCCCAGGAGGCTTTGACACGAATAGACAGATCACAGAAGATCAATACCATTGAGGCGTTGCGGATCAATTTTGAAAAGAACGGTGTACTGCTGCTGAACACGGCACTCGTCTTTACAGATAAAAAAAGTTCAACCAAACACATTAAAGCATGGAGACCATTTATACAAAAACTCTTGGAAGGGCTGGAGCAACAGGCGCCGAAACTGATCCTCTTCGGCACGCATGCGAAAGCCCTCAAGCAGCAGCTTTCTCTGGAAAAGTTTGAGACCATTGAGCTGGAACATCCCTATAATCATACCTTTATTTCCAACCCTGAAGCACATCAACTCTTCGGCCCGATGAAATTACTTGAAAAATAAAGCTTTCTCTGCTATAATTGCGCTCTAAATTATCGCTACTACATGTTACATGTGCACTCATAGCTCAGCTGGATAGAGCATCGGTTTGCGGTACCGAAGGTCTCAGGTTCGAATCCTGATGGGTGTACCACCTTTTGATCAATGCAACATAATGATTCATATCATATACCTACATGTTTGTCTTTTTTAGTTACAGCAAGGATAAGTAATAATTTGGACCCTAAGATTTAGTATTTAATCAAATATTTACATATAAAGAGAATATTGGGTTTGCTAGCTGTGGGAAATTTCTTTATCGGTAAATAAGTAATCTTTGAGTTCTTTATCAAAGAATGGGTCTTGTCGACGAATCCACTCAAGAAGCATTGCTGCATGTTCTTTTTCCTCATCTCTATTGTGTGCAAGAATTGCTTTTAACTCTTCATTTTTACATGCATCAACTCTCTGGTTGTACCAATCTACTGCTTCAAGTTCTTCCATAAGCGATGTAATGGCTCTATGCATTTCTTTTGTTTCATCAGAGAGTTCATTGATTGGTTCGTGATAGCCTTCATTTGCCATTTTTAATTCCTCATTAAAATATTTATGATAAATAATAACTAAGCTCACCTAACCCTGACCTTAATAGAAGCGTGGCCCCCGGGGTTAGCTGAAAGCAATCTATATTTATATTTTTTACCGGATAATTCTGCAGCTCATCTCAATCAATACAATGAAGTAAAAGAAGCCTGAATACTACGTTTTGGGCTTCCTCTCGTGTACAACACCAAGCCCTAACCAGATTTATATTATAATAATATCAAATTATTCAAGAGAGCTTTTAATGAACATCTTACTCATCAATACCAACCCTGTTGTCTCTAGACTGCTTGCGCTTTGTACGCGTGATGCGCATATGGTATTGGATGAAGTAGGGTCTGTAGATGCCGTGGAAAGATCGGCTTATGACATTGTATTCGTGGATGAAGCTCTTTATACGGACAATATGGTCTCCTTGCTTGAGGGGATGCATATAAGAAAAAAAGTGCTGCTCTCCTATACCGAAGCGCTCGTAAGAGGGTTTGACCAGACGGTCAAAAAACCTTTTCTGCCTTCACAGATCATTAAGATCCTTGCAGAAACAGAGAGCGCTGAAGCGGCAGAGGAAATGGGGGAAGCAGCGTTGGCAGAACCTGTCCTGGAAGAGACGGAAAAGGTAGAGAGCACACCCCCTGTTCCTTATGAAACTATCGATGAAAGTGACGGGGAAGAAGTACTGCCGGAGATTTCTGCATTACCCGGTGAAGAAGAAACAGCAGAGCATGCTGTGGAGGAGCAGGCAGGATCAGATACAAAAGTATTGAACCTGGATGAAATAGCAAAAATAAAAGCCCTCCTGGATATGGAAGAGAATGAAATAGAGATCAATGAGGATGACCTCCTGGAAGGTGACGCCTATGAGGCAAGAAAAATCAAAGTCATCAAAGAGCAGTTGATCGCGGACGGGCTGGAGATAGTGGAAGAAGATGAAATGGTAGAATCGCTCAGTGCCTCTGCGGAAAAAGATTCGGAAACGCTTCATAAGATATTGAAGAAGATCAAAAAGAAGCATAAAAAAAAGAGGGCACTGGATGATGAGGAGCGCCTTGAAGTGGAAAAAGCGCTTCATGCTGCGATCGCTGCGCTCAAGCCTAAAAAGATCAAAAAACTTTTAAACGGTGAAGAGATCAAAGTAAAAATAAAATTAGAGGATCGTTCATCATGAAAAAGGGTGCCATTTTAGTACTGTCCGGACCGAGCGGTGCAGGGAAAAGTACTATCATCAACGCCGCATCAAAAGAGATCGGCGAGTACTATTTTTCCATCTCTACGACCACCAGGCCCCCCAGAGTAGGAGAAGTGGATGGCAAAGATTACTATTTCGTCACAAAAGAGAGTTTTGAAGAAGATATCAAGGCAGGGAATTTTCTTGAGTATGCTCAGGTGCACGGCAATTACTACGGAACCTCGCTCAAACCGGTCAGAGAAGCATTGGGTCAGGGGAAACTGGTGATCTTTGACATTGATGTGCAGGGACACAGGCTTGTACGCGCAAAGATGAATGACATCACCACTTCAGCCTTTATCACGCCGCCTACCCTGCGTGAGCTTGAACACAGACTGCGTGCCAGGTCAACCGATGATGAAAGTGTGATCCTCAGGCGGATCGAAAATGCAAAAGGTGAGATCAAGGCACTGGGAGAGTATGACTTTACCATCATCAATGACAATGTGGAGGAGGCAGCAAAACGCTTTGTGGTGGTTGCAAAAGCTGCCAGGCTGAAACAAAGCCAGGAAGATGAAGAAGAATTTATCAGGCAATGGTCGGCAACTAACTAATATTAAACATATTGGTGTATAATTATTCAAACTAAATGCTCGCAGCAGCAGAATTAAAGGATTAACATGGGTATGCCAAGTATGCCGGAATTACTAATTGTATTGGCGATCGTTGTGCTTCTTTTTGGAGCAAAAAAGATTCCAGATCTTGCAAAAGGTGTGGGTAAAGGTATCAAAGACTTTAAAAAAGCAATTAAAGAGGATGAAGAAGAACCGAAAGAGATCGCTTCTAAAGAAGAGCCAAAAGTTGAAGCTTCAAAAGAAGAGAAAAAAAGCGAAAACGCTTAACCTGACAGTCACGTTTTGTGACGAACTTCTAGAGCTCCTTTGGAGTTCTATACTTCTAAACCCCCATCGAATGGTACAGTATGAAATTAAAATTACAGATCAATAACGTTATCAAAGAGGCTTTTTCAAAAGCAGGGATAGCACATGAACCTATGAGTGTCACAGATGCAACGAAGGCGGAATTTGGTGACTTCCAGTTTAACGGCGCTATGGCATTGTCCAAAGAACTGGGTAAAAATCCCAGAGAGATCGCGGCACTGATCCTGGAAAACCTTGACCTGACAGGCGTATTGGCAAAGGCAGAGATCGCAGGACCAGGGTTTATCAACCTCTGGCTCAATCCTTTCTGGTTGGCCGCGCAATGTGAAACAGCACGCCAGGATGCACGCCTTGGCATAGAGAAACGTGAAGATCCTGTGAAGGTGGTGGTAGACTATTCCGGACCGAATATGGCAAAACAGATGCATGTAGGGCACCTGCGTTCTTCCATCATCGGCGACACGCTGGCAAATCTTCTGCTCTTTCTCGGAGATGAGGTCATACGCCAAAATCATATCGGGGACTGGGGTACACAGTTCGGAATGCTGATCGCTTACCTGGAGGAGATACATGAAGAGGGTACGGTCAGTTTGAAAGACCTGGAACAGTTCTATAAAGATGCCAAAGGACGTTTTGACGCAGATGAAGCCTTTGCAGATAAAGCCAGAGAATATGTCGTAAAGATCCAGAGCGGTGACAGCCACTGTCTGGCACTGTGGCAGAAGTTCATAGATATCTCTCTTGGACACTGTGAAGAGGTGTATGAAAAGCTTGGCGTCAGCCTGACACGTGAAGATGTGCGTGCCGAAAGTTTTTATAATGATGACCTGAGCAGGGTTGTCAGTGATCTGGATGCCAAAGGTCTTCTGACGCAGAGCGATGGGGCGCAATGTGTATTTCTCGAAGGCGAAGAGGTACCGGTGATCGTTCAAAAAGGGGACGGCGGCTACCTGTATGCCACGACAGACCTTGCAGCCCTGCGCTACAGAGCGCAGACGTTGGGGGCACAGCGTATTGCGTATGTGGTCGATGCCAGACAGGCTGAGCACTTTAGACATGTCTTTAGAATAGCCAAAGAAGCCGGTTTTGTCGGAGAAGAGGTAAAACTTGAACACATAGCTTTTGGTACGATGATGGGTAAAGACGGTAAACCCTTTAAAACACGTGAGGGAGGTACCGTCAAACTGATCGACCTTCTGGATGAAGCGGTGGTCAAAGCCAAAGAGACGATCAACGACAAAGAGACCTATACCCCGGAGCAATTGGATGCCTTGGCCAAGATCATAGGGATCGGTGCGGTCAAATATGCAGATCTCTCCATCAACCGTGAGTCCAATTATATCTTTAACTGGGACAAGATGCTCAGTTTTGAAGGCAACACGTCACTCTACATGCAATATGCCTATGCAAGGATCCAGAGCATCTTTAGAAAATATGACGGGAAAATAGAGGGGAACATTGTGATAGGAGATGCATTGGAGCATAGGCTTTCCACCATGCTGCTGCGTTTTGAAGATGTGCTCAACCGTGCTGCTGTAGAGGCTGCTCCCAACCAGATCACTACCTATCTGTATGAGTTGGCGACCCTCTTCATGCGCTTTTACGAGCAGAACCCTATTTTGAAAGAGGGGGTAGAGGAGAAGACCAAAATGAGCCGTCTGGCCTTGGCGGACCTGACCGCGAAGACCATCATGCAAGGGTTGGATATCCTGGGCATAGAAGTGGTAGATAAACTGTAGGGTGAGCGTCTATGAAAGCTTTCATCATTCTAGCGGGATTGATCACGCTTGGCAGCATCTTTTTTCTCTATCGGAGAAATAGGGATATCAAAAAACTTTTGATATCATTGGCGACCTTCGGTATGCTTGTTGTTCTGGCCGTGCTGGGAAATGTCACCAGACAGGTACTGCCGCTGTTCATGGCACATGCCGCTTTACTTCTCTTCTCATGGAGCGGACTGATCGCCTATCTGATACGAGACCGGTACTATTGGTGGGTGATATTTTCGCCTTGGCTGACCATCGGAATATTCCTGTTACTGGAGCTCTTGACCGGTTCGGCCCAAGAGGCAGACTAGGTCGACGGCACCAAGGTGCAGCTTAGGCAGGATCACCGCCTTTCTTTTTTTGATTCTCGACCAGCTCGGATAAAAACGTTTCAAGTGAATAGCGCTGTCTGTATTCGGGGATCATGATATGGATCAGGATATCACCCAGGTCCGCTACTGTCCATTCGTCTGTGGCATCTGAAGCTATCAAAGTTTCACCCTGGGATTTGAGTTCTTTTTTAAGGTGGTCAAAAAGTGCCAGTGTATGTTTACCGTTGAGTGAATTGGCAATGACCACGCGTTTTGCAATGTAGTCCGCATCATCAAGGTTAAATACTTCTATCTCTTCCGCTTTTTTGTCATCCAGCAGATTTACGATCTTTTCTATTCTTTCATCTATTGTCATATGGTGTTGCCCTTCTAGTATGTGTTTCACAGATCGTTTGATTTTATTGTCAATGAACTGTAAATCTTTTTCTTCTCTTATTTGTGTAGAACTGACAGGTATGTCTACCGGAAGCAGCAGCCATTTCTTCAGTTCACTCGTATCTAAACGAGCATTGCTCCGTGTGGCTATCACCCAGGTGACATTTTCATTCAGCCATTCGAACTCGTGCCACTTTGTCAATGTTGACAGGTTGTCAGATCCAACAATAAGATATTTGACATCATACATTTTTTTAAAATGTTTTACACTTTGTGAGGTTACGGTACTTTTACCTTGTTTTATCTCATAATCACTTACTTCAACGTGCTCCATAGCATCAAACAGTGCATGGCACCATGCAAGACGTGTATGGGGATCCGCAAGTGCAGATGTTTTAAAAGGGTTAAGATAGGCCGGTACTACCAGCAGTTTCTCTATGGCCAAGTCCTCTACAGCTTTTTCAACAATACGCTGATGCCCTTTGTGCGGAGGGTCAAAACTCCCCCCAAAGAGTGCTATAGCAGGCTTTTGATGATTAACCAAATACTAACCTCATTTACTGTAAAATTTCGTAATTTTAGCATAATTATTATAAGGGGAGAGTATGGCTGTAAAAGTAGCTATTAACGGTCTTGGAAGAATTGGTAGATGTGTGGCGCGTATCATTGCAGACAGAGATGATATCGAGCTTGTGGCAGTAAATGCTTCGGGAAGCGAAGAGATGCTTCAGTATAACCTGAAGTATGATTCCGTACACGGCACACGTGAAGATGTCTCTGTGTCAGACGGATACCTGCACATCGGTGCGACAAAGGCAAAGATCTTTGCTGAGCGTGAACTTTCCAAAATCGATTTTGCCTCTTGCGGTGTAGAGCTTGTGCTGGAGTGTACCGGAGCATTCCTGACAGCAGAGAGTGTACAGCCTTACCTGGATAACGGTGTGAAAAAAGTGCTTTTTTCTGCACCGGCCAAAGACGATACCGCCACATTTGTCCTGGGAGCCAATGAGAACGACTATGCAGGGGAAGCCATTGTATCTAACGCCAGCTGTACGACCAACGGACTGGCGCCTGTAGCCAAAGTGCTGGATGATGCGTTCGGGATCGAGAAAGGGTTGATGACCACGATCCACTCCTATACCTCTTCCCAGCCCATACTGGATGCAAAACACAAAAAAGATCCGAGAAAAGGGCGCTCTGGTGCAACCAACCTCGTCCCTACGACCACAGGTGCAGCCAAAGCGATCTCCAAAGTACTGCCAAACCTTGCGGGAAAGATGAACGGCCAGGCGATCAGGGTACCTACACCGGACGTTTCCATGGTGGACCTGACAGTGACGCTCAATACCAATGTAACGGTTGAAAAGGTGCAAGAGGCATTCAAGACAGCGAGTGAAGGTTCCCACAAAGGTATTCTGGGTGTAGACGAAGAGTACAGGGTTTCCCAGGATTTTGTAGGAGAAAAGCTCAGTAGCGTAGTACCGCTTGACACGATCCAGGTCATCGGGGACAACATGGTCAAGGTGCTCTCCTGGTACGACAATGAGTGGGGATACTCTTGCCGACTGGTCGATATGGCTGTACACATAAGCAAATAAATTGAGAAAGTACAAAGAAGCAAGGGAATAGATGAAGACGATAAAAGATTTGAAGATTGATGGCAAAAGAGTATTTATAAGATGTGATTTCAATGTGCCCAAAGATGAGTTCGGGAACATTACAGATGACAGACGTATACGTTCTGCTTTGCAGACGATCCGTTACTGTATCGACAGAGACTGTAAGATCATCCTTGCTTCACACTATGAAAGACCGGAACCGGGAAAATATGAAGAGAAGTATTCACTCGCACCTGTAGCCAAAAGACTCCATACCCTGCTGAAGATCAAAAGGGATATCTTTATGGCCGAGGATGTGGTAGGGGAAGATGCGAAAGCAAAAGCGGCAGTGATGGAAGAGGGTGACGTGCTTTTGCTGGAGAACCTTCGCTACGAAGCAGGCGAAACGGAAAATGACATGGCCTTTGCGGAGCAACTGGCAAGCTTCGCTGACTTCTATGTCAACGATGCGTTTGGTGCCTGCCACAGAAAACATGCCTCCATCGATGCGATCACCAAATTCTTTGATGCGGACCATAAAGCGGCAGGCTTTCTGATGAGCAAGGAGATCAATTTCTTTTCAAAAGTACTTGAGAACCCAGTACGTCCTTTCGTTGCGGTTGTCGGAGGTTCCAAGGTTTCAGGCAAACTGCAGGCATTGACCAACCTTTTGAACAAGGTAGATAAGCTGATCATTGGCGGGGGTATGGCCTTTACTTTCCTGAAAGCGCAGGGATATGAAGTGGGCAACTCGCTGGTGGAAGATGATCTGCTGGACGAGGCAAAAGCGATCATGATCAAAGCCAAAGAACTCGGTGTAAAGCTCTATTTGCCTGTCGATGTGGTCGTGGCGCCCGAATTTTCAGAAAACACTACCGTAAAATTCCTGCCTATCCAGGAGATACCGGAAGGCTGGATGGGGCTGGATATCGGACCTGCCTCTACAAGGCTTTTCCGTGAAGCACTGAATGATGCGCAAACGATCATCTGGAACGGCCCTATGGGTGTCTACGAAATGGACAGATACTCAAAAGGAAGTCTGGCGATGTCGAACAATATCGCACAGACGCATGCAACCACGATCGTAGGCGGGGGTGATACGGCCGATGTGACACAGCGTGCCGGAGATGCAGATGAAATGACGTTCGTAAGTACAGGCGGCGGGGCAAGCCTGAAGCTGATAGAGGGTATCTCCCTTCCAGGGCTGGAAGCACTGAAATAAAAGGAATTTCATGATTTTTGCAGCAAATTTTAAAACCAATCATACCAGAGCATCAACGGCGAAATATATTGCCGTATTAAAAGAGAAGTTGCATGCAAAAAAACCTGAAGACAGAGTCTACATCTTTCCTCCTGCGACAGCATTGGACCAGTATGAAGGTGACTTCAAGATCGGTGCACAAAATGCCTATCCGACACAAAACGGCGCCTTTACCGGTGAGATAGGACTTGAGCAGCTCGAAGAGTTCGGGATCAACACCCTGCTGATCGGGCACAGTGAAAGGCGTGAAAAGCTGGGGGAGTCCCAGGAAAAGGTAGCACAGAAATTCAGATTTTTCAAAGATCAAGGGTATGAGATACTCTACTGTATCGGTGAACCGCTTGAGATAAGAGAAAAGGGAAATGAAGCGGTGATGGAGTACCTGCTCGCACAGTTCGATGGGATCGATATCGGCTATGAAAAGCTGATCATCGCCTATGAGCCTATCTGGGCCATCGGTACAGGAAGATCCGCTACGGTGGAAGAGATCGCCTCCACCCATGAAGCTTTGAAGCAGACCGTACAAAAACCTCTACTCTATGGAGGAAGCGTGAACCCTGCCAACATTAAAGAAATTACGGCTATCCGTGGTGTGGATGGTGTGTTGGTAGGGTCTGCCTCTTTGGATGCGGAGAAGTTCTCCACCATGATTCTCGCTTAGATAGCAGTCCACAGTGTTCTATGTCATCCTCGTGCCTTTTGGCAGAGAATGACGTTTTTCTTATTTGAAGAGATCTGCCAGTGCCGAAGTATCGGTCGTTTTCTCTGCTTCGCCGCCTTCTGAAGTGTCAACCTGTCTTTCTGTGACACCTTCGATCTCGTTAAGTTCTATCGTATAGCCGGTAAGCATGGAAGCCAAACGGATATTTATACCGGATTTACCGATCGCTTTCGCTTTTTGGTCACCGGTGATGTTGACAACCGCTTTTTTCTCATTCTCATCCACCTTGATGCTCTGTGAAATCGCAGGGCTCAATGCACGTGTGATGAATACCTCAGGAATAGGCGAGTATTCGATACAGTCAATATTTTCACCATTGAGTTCTGCGCTCACCGCGTTGATACGTACACCTTTGACACCGACGGCCGCACCGATAGGGTCGACATTCATCTGATCTGTTTTCAGGGCTATTTTTGCCCTTTCTCCAGGGATCCTTGCTGCGGCTACGATCTCTACGACCCCATCCTCGATCTCCGGTACTTCATTGGCCATCAGCGCTTCCAAAAACTTGGGTGAAGTTCTTGTCAGTTCCAGGAATAGGCCATGCTCCGGATCCACACTGACGTATCTTAGCAGGGCACGGATCGTATCCCCACGTTTGAACTTCTCTCCTTTGATACGGTTTCTGAGTGTCAGTATCCCTTTAAGTTCACCGATCTCCACATGCGTATTGTCATCGGCATCGATACGGTTGACCGTACCCAGCATCACCGTACCTACCTGCTCTCTGTATTTTTCGAACAGGTCCTGTTCGATACGTCTTTGGATATGGTACTCGAGTTCCCTGAAAAGATTTGCCGAAGCGGTACGGCCATGCTCTTCAAGAATGAACTCTTCTTTCAGCTGGTCCCCCAGTTCCAGAGAGTCGTCGAACTCTTTTGCTTCCGAGAGCGATATGAAACTGTCTGACTCGACTTTCTGTTTGTTACCTTCTTTGCCGATCTCTGTATAGAGCTGCTCATCATCATCTGCGACAACGGTGATGACCTTATAGACAGCGTATTTTTTGGTGTCATGGTCGATGACCACTTCAAAATTGCTGGTAAAACTGGTCAGTTTTTTGGCTGTGTTGATCAGCGCTTCTTTAAATGCTTCTATAGCATGTTCTTTAGAGATGTTCTTTTCATGCGCGATGGCTTCTATAATGTCTAGTATTTTTTCCATGATTCATTCCTCATAATCAATTTTTTGATAATCATTTCAATTTACCGCTACAAGAGGTAACATAACAATATTGATAACGTCTTGGGAGGTGTTGTTTTTGAAGTAATGAATTATAGCTAATCAAAGCTTTACTCAAAATAAAGTATAATTTTCAATTACAGTATTCAAAGAAGATACTAGATAAAAAAAGGCGGTATGAATGAAGTTAAAACTTGCTAGAACGACACTGAAAGCAAAGCCAAAGACGGTTGAATTTGATAAATTAGAAGAAGAGCTAGCGAATAAATCTATATTCTATTTTGATAAGGACAACTCACATAAAGAGCTTAAAGAGATGATCGAATATTTTGAAGAAAAAGGCTATTCAGTATATATGAGAGAAGTAAAGTATGGATTGGATGAAAATGAGTATATCTATGAAGTACATATCATCGCTTGATGCAACATCCGTAAGTGACTCCAATGTTGACCTTGTGTCAACATCTTTTTTAATTGTGCCTAAAAACATTCTACCAGAAAGACAAATCCTTGAGTAAAAAATTATTTATAGAAACACTGGGTTGTGCGATGAATGTTCGTGACAGCGAACACATGATAGCAGAACTCAACCGACGAGAATCCTATGAGATCACCGAAGATGTGAAAGAGGCTGATCTGATCATTATCAATACCTGTTCTGTAAGGGAAAAACCTGTAGCGAAACTCTTCTCGGAGATCGGGGTCTTCAACAAACATAAAAAATCCTCTGCCAAAATAGGTGTGACAGGGTGTACGGCCTCACATTTGGGGGAAGAGATCATTAAGCGTGCACCTTCTGTAGATTTCGTACTGGGCGCAAGAAATGTCTCGAAGATCACTGAAGTGGTCGACAAGAAACATGCCGTAGAGATCAGTACGGATTTTGATGAGAGCACCTATGACTTCGGAGAGTACAGAAGCAATCCTTTTAAAGCCATGGTAAACATCTCGATAGGCTGCGACAAGTCCTGTACCTTCTGTATCGTGCCTGCCACGCGTGGAGATGAGATCTCGATCCCTTCGGACCTTATCGTCCAAGAGATCAAGAAAGCGGTAGCAAAGGGTGCAAAAGAGGTGATGCTCCTCGGACAGAACGTCAACAATTACGGAAGACGTTTCGGCAGTTCTGAGGAGAGTTGCAATTTTACACAGCTGCTGCAAAAGATCTCCAAGATAGAAGGCTTGGAGCGCATACGTTTTACCTCTCCCCATCCTTTGCATATGGACGATGCCTTCATAGAGGAATTTGCCTCCAACCCGAAGATATGCAAGCAGATCCATGTGCCTCTTCAGAGCGGTTCTACGGCGATTCTGAAAGCGATGAAAAGAGGCTATACGAAAGAGAACTTCATCAACCGCTGTGAAAAGATACGTGCACTGTGCCCTGAAGCGACCATCTCTACGGATATCATTGTCGGTTTCCCCGGTGAAAGCGATGCGGACTTTGAAGATACGATGGATGTACTTGAAAAAGTACGTTTTGAACAGCTCTTCTCTTTCAAGTACTCTCCGCGTCCCCATACGGAAGCTGCCACCTTTGACAATCAGGTGGACAGCGCGGTTGCTGGGGAGCGCTTAACGCGTCTTCAGGACCGCCATACAGAGATACTCGATGAGGTGATGGATGCACAGTTGGGCAAGGTGCACAAGGTCTATTTCGATGAGCTCAAACCTAACGGAAAGGTCTCGGGACGTTCAGATGACGGCAAGCTTTTCTTTGTAGAGGGAAGCGAAGAGCTTTTGGGCAAAATAGCAGAGGTGAAAGTGACCAAAACCTCCCGCGGCGCACTTGAGGGAGTGCTCGTTTAGAGGCATAATGTTTAAGAAATTATCACGGAATCTTGCCAAAGTCATTTTGCCTGCGCTGGGGTATCTGCTGATGCGTTTCTACTGGTATACTTCCAAAAAGAACTTTCATGTCAAAGGTCAGATCAGCCAGGATCAGTCCATTGTGGTCTGCTGGCATGGGGAACTGTTGATGGCCCATCAAGCCTATCGCTATTTTCATAAAAAACAGCCGGCTTCATGTATCGTTTCTAAGCATTTTGATGGTGAGATCATCGCTAATATCATGAGGTATTTTTCTATTACTCCATTGCGCGGATCTAGCAGCCGCGGGGCCAGGCAGGTACTTTTGGAAGCCTTCAGGGCACTGAAAAAAGGGGATGACCTGCTCGTAACGCCTGATGGTCCCAGGGGTCCACGCCATACTGTCAGCGACGGTGCCATTGCGTTGGCGCATAAGGCCAAGGCACCAGTCCTGACCGTCCATTATATCCCCAAGAGATACTGGCAACTGAAAAGCTGGGACAGGTTTGTCATTCCCAAACCTTTCACTACGATCGACTTTTATATGGAGAATGTCTCGCTTGAAGGCATGGACCTTAATGAAGCTCGGATCTTTCTCCGGAAGAAAATGCTGGCGAACACGGTGCATTGAAGATGAAAGCTGAACTTCAAGATGCCTCTGAAGCGTTTTTAGAGTATCTCTTTGAAGTACGGGGCTATTCTGAAACTTCTATCGTCACTTACGAGACGGCACTGAGGCAAATGCTTGAAGAGAGCCATGTCTATGAGGAAGATGGCTCGATCATTGTAGATATCACTCCGTTTCGTTTTAAGATCGTCAAAAATCATAAAAAGACCATTGTGAAAAAACTCTCCGCGATACACTCTTTTATCAAATATCTGGAAGATCAGTGTCATAGGCAGATAAAACTCATAGGGGATGAGTCTATAAAAGTGCCTAAAAGCCTCCCTAAGCCTGTTGAAGAGACATATATAGAGGAGGTGTTGGGCAAAGCGGATCTGGAGGAGAAACTGCTTGTCTACATGCTTTACGGGCTTGGACTGCGTATCTCTGAGCTCAGCAGTCTGAAACTCGAAGACATCAAACAGGGATGGGTACAGATACACGGTAAAGGCAACAAAGTCAGAGAGCTGCCTGTGCTGGATTCAGTGGGGGAACTCATCACCCTGTATGTGAAGAGGAGATCTCCTAAAAAGTATCTGTTTGAAAAGGGCAGTGTTCCGATGAACAGCGCACAGTTGCGCTACAGACTGACAAAACTCTTTAAAGCATCCGGCCTGAAGGTGACCCCGCATCAGCTCAGACACTCTTTTGCCACCCATCTGCTGAATAACGGTGCACGTATCGCTGATGTCAGTGAACTGCTTGGGCATGAGACCATGGCAACCACACAGGTTTATACCAAACTGGGAAGTGTCAAAAAAATGCAGGAGTATATGAAAGCACACCCCCTGGCAAATGCTCGGCATTTGAGTGAGGAGTGAGGAATTAGGGGTTAGGGGTTAGGAGTTCCGGGTTGATATTTTCTTTGAAAAGGTAGGGTCTGATCTTTGCCGGTACTTTCAGCACCCTGCATACCTCTTTGAATTTCTTGGGCATATCCACCGTGAGATAGGGGGCTATGAAGAGCAGGTCATCCTGCAGTGCTACTGCCCATTCTCCGCCTATGACCAAAGTGGTTTCTTTTTCTATCTCCCCGCGCTGAGAGGCAGAGAGCAGGTAGCCGAGTTTTTTGAGTGTGATGTCAGCCGCTCTGACTCTGGCATGCGGGGTATGCAGCCTGACAATGTGCAGCATCTTGTGGCTGTAGAGCGTTTCAAAACCGCTCTCAAGCATCTCTTTGTCTTTTCTCAAATACTCCATGCTGCGCTTGATACCGTCTTTATATTCCGCTATCAGGGCATCGGAAAACTGCTTTCTGAATTTATTGCGCTCATAGGTTTCATCGGCATTGCTCTCATCTACAAAATAAGGATGTTTGTTACCTTCCAAATACTGCAGCAACTCCTCTTTGCTGTAGGCAAGCAGCGGGCGTAAAAGTGTATAGTGTGCTTTTTTCGTGACAGGCTGAAGGCCTAACAGCTCACTCAGTCCTGCTCCTTTGCTAAGGCGCATCAGCAGCCACTCCAGCTGGTCATTCAGCTGGTGTGCGGTTATCAGGGTATCATACCCCTCTATCGTGATAAGCGACTCAAAAAATTCATAGCGGAACGCTCTGGCCTGCTGTTCGAAATGGGTGTGAAATCTAGGTGCCTTGATACTGTGGCAGAAGAGTTTATGTGTCTTGGCGAGTGCTCTTGCATGCGCCTCTTCCCGGTCACTTGCTTCACGCGTACCATAGTTCACGATGGCAATATCGAACTTTATCTGGTGTTCCAGGAGTAAAAAGAAAAGTGCAGAAGAGTCCACCCCTGCAGAAAAAGCGAGTAAGTTCTTTTTCCCTTTGAGGTGCGATAGGTCCAGTCTGAGCATAGGCGGTGCTAGAGTGCCTTAATCAGTGTGGCAAGCAGCTGTGTACCCACCAACTCGGTGACTTTCGCTTCATATCTTTTTCCGTACTCCACGGGCAGGTCGGAAGTGTCGTTGATGAGGATCTCCCCGTCGATGTCCACTGCCCAGATCAGGGGTCTTGCAGAAAGCAGGTACTCATGTTCGTCGCTTTCCCCGTCTATGACGACCGTGACGGTCTGACCGACCATTCTCTCCATTGATCTGAGGGTACTTCTTTCTGCAATCTCTCCAAGTATCTGTCCTCTTTCGTCGATCGTCTCTTCGTCGACCTGTTCCATGATGTAGGCTGCTGTTGTCTCTTCGTTGGAGTAGTGGAAGGTGTTAAACCTGTCAAACCCGAAGGTTTCCAGGAAGTCACACAGTCTCTGGAAGCGCTCTTCCGTTTCCCCGGGATGCCCGGCGATCACCGACGTACGCAAAAAGGCACCCGGTTTGTTTTTCATGTATTCCAGCAGTGCAATGGTCTTCTGCTCGCCAAAGCCGCGTTTCATCGTCTTGAGCATCGCATCATCGATGTGCTGGATAGGCATATCATAATAGGTTTGAAACACTTCAGAGTCAGCGATGGCATCGACAAGCTCAAAGGAGGTCGTACTGGGGTAGAGATACAGGATACGTGCAGACTGGACACCTTCAATGGCTTCAACGCCTTTGATAAGCTCGACCAGACCATCTTTAAGTCCCATATCACGCCCGTAGCTCGAACTGTCCTGCGAGATGAAAGAGAAGTCATAAAATCCTTGCGAAACAAGGTTTTCTATCTCTTTGATGATGGAAGAGAGGGAGCGTGAGTGCAGCTTCCCTTTGAAACTGGGGATCGCACAGAATGAACAGGCCTGGTTGCATCCTTCGGCTATCTTGATATAGGCATGGTAGTTCGAGCCTGTGATGACCCTTCCGGAGGTTTCCGTGGCAAGGTAGACCTCAGGGCTGAACGTACTCTGTTTGGAGGCGATGAGCTGATCGATCTTTTCATAGTCACCGACACCCGTGAAGATGTCGATCTCTGGCATCTCTGCCTGGAGCTCTTCTTTGTACCGTTCGCTCAAGCATCCGCTCATGACCAGAATGGAGTTCTCTTTGCGTTCGTCATGGAGGCTCAGCACCGTGTTGATGCTCTCTTCTTTCGCCGCATCGATGAACCCGCAGGTGTTGACGATGATGACATCGGCCTGCGTGTTGTCATCGGTGATCTCATACTCTTTAAGGCGTCCAAGCATCACTTCGCTGTCGACAAGGTTTTTGGTACAGCCGAGGCTGACCAGGTGTAATTTTTTACTCATTAAAACTCATTTGCAATTTAAACTTTTTCAGCATTATAGCCAAAAGATCAGATAAATGTATAAGGTTGAAAAAATGTAAAAGGTTTAAAAAGAGAAAGAGAAGCTAGAGCCAGGCAGAAGCCTGAACTCTAAAGTGAAGAATGATTCTTAGAAGTTGTATCTAGCAACTACACGAACCACATTCATGTCATCAGTGATTGCTGCAACTTCACCTGTAGTAGTATCGCCTGCAAACACGAAATCATTGTCAAAGCCTATAAATGCATAAGTTGCAGTCAAGTTAAGGCTATTTGTCAAGTTCACTGAATAAGCCACATTTACTTCATTAAGCTCATTATTCTGTGTACCCATGTCAGTATATCCGTATGCAGCAGAAAGGTTACCACCAAGTGCATCCATTCCAGCTTTTACAACAAACTTATCCATGTCATAACGTACAAGTGGTCCAAACAATTGATCAGAAAGAAGATCTGTATAAAGAGCAGATGTTGTACCACCAAGGTTAACCATTCCTATACCACCATCGTTTACAGTTGAATATGCACCTGATACATTGATACCTGCAAGTTCAGCTCCGATTTTGGCACCAAATGCTGTCATATCATCAACAAAGGCATC